>JBKEEC010000200.1:0-17626 GCA_047975785.1 Sphingomonadaceae bacterium
CCCGCCATAGGGGAAGCTCGGTGGCAGCACGATCATGTCATAGCGTCCCCAGCGATAGGGGCCGTATAGTTCCTCGGCCGCGCTCACCATGGCTTCGGTATCAGCCGTTTCAGCAGCGGCCTTGTCAATCATGGCCGGTTCGGCCCAGACCCCGGTGCGCGGACCAAGCTCACGAAATGTAATATCCCCTGCCGCAATCGCAATCAGATAGGGCGCGACAGGTTTGTCCATGGTAAAAGAGAATGTGTGCCGCCCTTCCCCCGCTGGCACAGGTGCGCCGCCGGACAATCCCGACATGACAACGGTTAAATTGTCGGGGGCCGTAATCCGCGCATCCCAGCTCTGACGGATACCCGGACTATCCTGAGTCGGAATCCAGGTGCGGTTCAGCGTCGGCTGCCCCTGGCTGAACAGGAAGGGCTGTTTACCTCCTGCCGTCTGTTCGGGCGACAACCATTGCAAGGCATCGGAATTGGCCGCTGAGTAAGTGATGATAATCTGCACGGGTTTTCCGCTGGCGGCATACGGCAGCATAACAGTCAAAGGCTCGCCCATGCTTTCTACCCTTTCATTGATAGTATAGGGCAAATCCTTGCCCGCAGCATCGGTGATGCGGGTGATTTTCAGGCCGTTATTATCCAGCACAACCGAGTCGATGCCCGGCTTTGCAATAACATCCAGTTTCGCTGTTCCGGTAACTTCCTGCTTGTCAAAATCCAGCACCAGATCCAGCGAGACATGGCTGACGCGCGCCTGCTCCGGCTGGGCGAAGCTCCACGGATCTTTCGCGTCCGCACTGGTCAGAACGGGAGAAACCGCCGACATATTCTGTGCACCCTGCGTATCCTGTGCATGGGCAGAGGCGATTCCGATAACAGGTTGCAGCAAAAAAGCGATGGCAGCGGCGGATCGCAGGGCGACCTTTATCAAAATTACTCTCCAGTCATGCCCGCCGGACATGCCGGCGCAAGGGTTTCAGACGAAACCATATAGGCATGAACTGAATGAATAGCCAGCAGCCAGCAAGGGATTATTCCCAGACAACTTCGGGCGGAAGGCTCATCAGGATGGCGTCAATATTGCCACCGGTTTTCAGGCCAAACAGCGTCCCGCGATCATAGACGAGGTTAAACTCGGCATAGCGGCCCCGCCACACACGCTGGGCATGTTTATCTTCTTCGGTGAAGGCGGTATCCATCCTGCTCCGGACGAGTTTGGGGAAAATATCCAGAAAGGCACGCCCGACATCCTGAGTGAAGGCAAAGTTTCTTTCCCACGCGCCTTCATCCTCACAATCCAGATGATCATAGAAAATACCGCCAACCCCGCGATGCACACCGCGATGGGGGATATAGAAATAATCTTCCGCCCATTTACTGAAACGCTCGTAATATGTGGGGTTATGAGCCGCACAGGCTGCACGAAAGGCCGCATGAAAGGCGTCTGTATCTTCCTGATAGGGAATAGGCGGGTTCAGATCAGCTCCCCCTCCAAACCACGCCTTTCCGGTCGTAAGAAACCGTGTATTCATGTGCACAGCGGGAACATGCGGATTGGCCATATGGGCCACCAGTGAAATTCCGGTAGCCGAAAAGCCCGTATTTTGTGTATCTGCTCCATGGATTGTCTCGGCAAATTCCGGTGCAAAATTGCCGTGCACGGTTGATACATTCACCCCGACTTTTTCAAACACCTTGCCTTTCATCAGGCCCTGTGTCCCACCTCCAGGGTGCTCATTCCCCGCCTCCTGCCGTTGCCACGGTGTGTATTGAAAACGTGCATCGCTGCCTGAATCATGCTCGATGCTTTCAAATGCGGCACATATCGAATCACGCAATTCCTCAAACCAGGTTTTTGCGCGTGCGGTATATGGGGTCCAGTCAGTCATGGTGATCCTTGTCAATCCATCGGTTTGTGTAATGAGCGCCCGCTATCCCAAAAAAGCGCGCGGTAATTTGATCCTTGCCAAAGCAAGGCGCATACAGGAAAATATCATGTTCGGCAGGAGGAAAACCCGGCTTCCGGTTTTTCGCATGGACTTTTTCGCATGGACAAGGGTAACGGAACCTTTGCGAATCTCTGTCTATCTCTCTAAAGGGATTGTTTCGACACACAGGTAATATCAGGAGAATTTACTATAGCTCGTCCCCCCCGGCGCTCCATGGCACCGCCCGTAAAAAGCGGTCCGCGCTACGATAACTTTATTCAGTCCGACAAGGTTCGCGTCATTGATGAAAATGGCGAAAATCTGGGAGTAATGTACACTAATGAAGCTATTGATCAGGCTGCCGATGCGGGCCTGAATCTGGTTGAGGTGTCTCCCAATGCGAATCCTCCGGTTTGCAAGTTTCTGGACGTTGGCAAATATCGCTACGAAGCGCAGAAAAAGGCCAACGCTGCACGCAAGACGCAAAAGACTCAGGATATCAAAGAGATCAAGATGCGTCCTAACATCGATGATCACGATTACGATGTAAAAATGCGTAATGTGAACAAGTTCATTGAAAATGGTGACAAGGTCAAGGTTACCTTGCGTTTTCGTGGCCGCGAAATGGCCCATCAGCAACTCGGCATGGATCTGCTCCGCCGGGTGCAGGATGATGTCGCCGAAGTCGCCAAGGTTGAGGCCTTCCCCCGTCTGGAAGGCCGCCAGATGCTAATGGTGCTCGCGCCCAAATAAGGTTTTATGCCAAAGTGCGGTGAGTTTTCCTTATCGCACTTTGGCCAGACCTGCGCTTCGTCCAGATCCCTTTACCAGATGGATTACAGCTCCGTTATAATCGCTGAAAAATCCTTTGCGCCATGGCCTTCAGCGGCAAAGGTTTCGTATATTTCCCGTGCTCTTAGACCCATGCGTGTGTCCACGCCGACACTTTGGGCAGCCTCCATCGCCAGACGCAAATCCTTGAGCATCAGGGCAGCCGCAAACCCTGCCTTGTAATCATTATCCGCCGGGCTTTGCGGCCCAACAGCCGGCACCGGGCAATAGCTGGTCATGGACCAGCACTGGCCCGAACTGACCGAAGAAATATCATAGAATGTCTGCGGGTCGAGTCCCAGCTTTTGCGCCATGGCAAAGGCTTCGCATGTGCCGATCATGTGGATGCCCAGCAGCATATTGTTGCAGATTTTGGCGGCCTGCCCGGCCCCGGCATCACCGGCATGAATCACTGCGGCCCCCATGGCCGAAAGGATCGGTTCTGCGCGCCTGAAAGCTGGCTCGCTCCCCCCCACCATAAAGGTCAGGCTTCCGGCATTGGCTGCTGCAATGCCGCCCGAAACCGGTCCATCCACCATAGGATAGCCCTGATCCTGCGCGGCCGCACTGACCTTGCGCGCCGTGGCCACGTCAATAGTGGAACAATCCAGTAACAGCGTATCTGCTCCGGCCACACCAAAAATGTCGCTTTCATAGACCGAGGCTACAATCTCGCCATTAGGGAGCATGGACACAACTGCGTCAGCGCCCTGCACGGCATCACTGGCCGTTGTGAATGTTTCACAGCCATTTTCGCCTGCGCGCTCCAGCGCATCTGCCGACAGGTCGAAAGCCCGCACCTGATGGCCTGCCCTGACAAGATTGGCAGCCATTCCGCCACCCATATTTCCCAGTCCTATAAAGGCGATCTGCATCTTAACGTCCTTTCCACCGGGCTTCACGTTTCTCGACAAAAGCGGCCATACCTTCGGCCTTGTCCTCGGTCGCAGTCAGGATCTGAAACAGACGACGCTCATGCTCCAGCCCCTGTTCAAGAGTCATTTCATAGGCAGTATTGACCATTTCCTTGTTCACCATGGCTGCCATCACCGGCATGGACGCAATCTGCGTTGCAGTCTTCATTGCCTCGGTCATCAGTTCCTCATGCGGCACAATTCGCGCCACCAGACCGCTGCGCTCTGCTTCTTCAGCATCCATCATCCGGCCAGTAAGGCACATCTCCATTGCCTTGGCCTTGCCAACAGCCAGAGTAAGCCGCTGGCTCCCACCCATCCCCGGAGCAACTCCCAGCTTGATTTCCGGCTGACCAAATTTTGCCCTGTCGCTGGCAATGATAAAATCCGCCATCATGGCAAGTTCGCATCCGCCGCCTAGCGCAAAGCCGTTCACTGCAGCGAACCATGGCTTGCGCGTTGCCTTGACAACATGGCTGGTCCATTTGGAAAAGAAATCTTCCAGATAGAAATCTGCTGCCTGTTTATCGGCCATTTCCTTGATGTCCGCGCCAGCGGCAAAGGCCTTGTCCCCGCTGCCCGTAATCACGGCACAACGCTGGCTGTCATCCGCCTGATAGGCCGCAAGAACCGCAATCAGCTCATCCAGAACCGTGCTGTTCAGGGCATTGAGTGCCTGTGGCCGATTCAGCGTGATCACGCTCACCGCGCCTTGTTGTTCACATGTCAGGGTTTCGTAGCTCATAGCGGTTTCCATTCCTCATCGGCTGGTAAAGGTGCAAAAATGGCATCGAGCGCTGCGTCATCCACGCCCTTGGCCGTATCGGGATTCCAGTGTGGATCATTGGTCTTGTCCACGATCAGGGCGCGGACGCCTTCTGAAAAGTCAGGGCAAAGCAGCACGCGTGAGGCAATGCGGTATTCCATCCGCATATTATCGGCAAAATCGGTCAGTTGCGCGCTTTCCATCAATTGCCGGAGAGACACCTTGCAACTGAGCGGGCTTTTGGTGATCAGTGTCTGATATTCTTTTGTCGCCCAGTCCCCGTCATCTGCAGCCAGACTGGCGAGGATATCTTCCAGTGTATCGGAAGCAAAGTGCCGCGAGATATTTTCAGCGTTTTCTGCGATTCTTGCCGCAGGGGGCTGCACACCAAGGCTGGACAGGACAGGTTCAATATCCTCCCCTTTGGCAATCCGGGTCTTTGCCTCAGCCAGTGATTCCGATGGCAGGTAATGGGTAGCCAACCCGCTCCACAAACATTCCGCTCCGTCCAGCCTCGCTCCGGTCAGGGCAAGAAACTGCCCCAGACGGCCAGACAGGCGTGAGAGATACCAGCCCCCGCCAACATCGGGAAACAGGCCAATTCCGGTTTCCGGCATGGCAAGACGGGTATTTTCTGTCGCGACGCGAAAACTGGCAGGCTGGCTGATCCCGACACCGCCCCCCATGGTGATCCCGTCCATAAAGGCGACCACAGGACGGGCATAGGTAAACAGTTGATGGTTCATCTGATATTCGTCATGGAAAAATACGCGCCCCATGACACCGCCATCTTCCATGGCAGATTTGCGTAGCAGATTAATATCCCCGCCTGAGCAAAAACCGCGTCCTTCGGCATGGTCGATCATCACTGCCTGAATGGCATCATCACCTGCCCACTGGCTGAGTGCCGTGCTCATCTGGCGGCACATATCGAGAGTCAGTGCGTGGATTGCTTTCGGCCTGTCCAGCGAGATATGCCCCGCAATGCCTGATGTCCTGATTTGTATCTCGTCGCTCACCCTATTCTCCGTTCATCAGGCCGCAGGACAAGCCGGTTTTTCGCTCGCCCTCTTTCCTTTATTCCGTGAAGGTCACCTTACTGGCGCAGCAGATCCCGCCCGACAATCATCCGCATGACCTGATTTGTGCCCTCAAGGATGGAATGAACCCGAAGGTCGCGCCAGAAGCGTTCAATCGGGTAATCCCTGAGATACCCATATCCACCCAAAAGCTGCAGCGCCTGATTGACAATCTGCGACCCGTTATCAGTCGCCAACCGCTTCGCCATGGCAGAAAAACGCGATTTATCGGGCGCATTCGCACTTACCTTGCAGGCAGCAAGATAAAGCAATGCACGGGCGGCCTCCAGGTCGGTGGCCATATCCGCGAGCATGAATTGCGTATTCTGGAAATCGGCAATGGGCTGGCCGAATTGCTGACGATCCTTCGTATAGGCAATCGCTTCATCAAGACAACGCTGCGCCCCGCCAAGCGAACAGGCCCCGATATTGAGCCGGCCGCCATCCAGCCCCGCCATGGCAAAGCTGAACCCTGCGCCCTCATCGCCCACCCTGTTGGCAACAGGCACACGGCAATCCTCGAAGATCATCTGTGCTGTCGGGCTGGCATTCCAGCCAAGCTTTTTTTCCGGCTGGCCGAAGGACAGGCCGGGCGTGTCCTTTTCTATCACCAGACATGAAATGCCTTTGGATTTATGCTCTCCGGTCCGCACCATGACGACATAAATATCATTCACCCCGCCACCGGAGATAAATTGCTTGGTCCCGTTCAGGATATAATCATCGCCATCACGCCTTGCGCTGGTCTTGAGCCCCGCCGCATCCGATCCGGAGCCGGGCTCTGTTAACGCATAGCTGGCGATATGTTCCATCGTTACCAGTTGCGGAAGATATCTGGCCTTGATCGCATCCGATCCGAACCTGTCAATCATCCACGCGGACATATTATGGATCGAGACAAAGGCGCTGGTTGCAGGACAGCCATAGGCCATGGCTTCCATGATCAAAGCCGCTTCCAGCCGCCCCAGACCAATCCCGCCGGATTCTTCCGACACGTAAATCGCGCCAAACCCCAACTCGCCACTTGCCTGTATCACATCTCGCGGGAAATGATGCTTTTCATCCCATTCAGCCGCAAAAGGCGTGATATTATCAGCGGTAAACTTGCGTGCCATGTCCTGTATGGCAAGCTGGTCATCGCTGAGAGCAAACTGGTCAATCATAGGGTTCCTTCATCCCGGAGAAATGCCCGGAAGCAGGCTGACAGGCAGCCCGCCCCCGGACCGGTTATGCCTTACGCATCACCTTCAAACATCTTTCTCACGCTTTTGGCCGAACCGGCCAGACCAAGCAGCGCGATACCGTCAAAAATCAGCTCGACACCAAGCAATACGCCCAGCGTATAGGCCGATGTATCGGGGAAGCCGGACAGGATCATAATGCCCAGAATCACCGAAATAATTGCCGAGATCATCACCAGCCAGAAACCACCGGTTCCGCGTAGCTGGAACGACATGACAAAGCGCACAATGCCCGAAACGATGAACAGCAATGCAACCGCAACTGTCAGCGTCAGCACGCCTTCAAGCGGGTTACGGAACAGGATAATACCGGCAAGAATCGACAAAATACCGAACAGACCAAGAAGAATCTTGTTCCCCGTCCCCTTCGCATCAAACAGGGCAACAATCTGGAAAATGCCTCCGAGCAGAAAAGCCCAGGCTGCAATAAATGTTGCGGCAAAGCTCGCCGCGAATGGATTAAAAAGTGCGATAAAGCCACCGATAAGCGCGATAATTCCGCCTACGGTCCACCAAGTACTTTGTTTCATTCGCCTAACTCCTTTGTCTGCCCTCGAATCTCGCCCCAGGGCCAAGGGTAAGCGATTCTCCTGCAAGCCATATGGAAATGCAAGGGGTTAGGATCAGGCCATGGTGGGAATGACAAAAGCGTTGGAACCATCGCCTCCACCATCGGGCCAGCGCTGCGTCACAGTCTTGATTTTAGTCCAGAATTTCATGCCTTCCGTGCCATACTGGTTGGTGTCACCAAAGGCACTGCGCTTCCATCCACCAAAGCTGTGATAGCTGACCGGGACGGGAATTGGGACATTTATGCCGATCATGCCTACATCAACACGGCCTGCAAATTCGCGCGCCGCATGGCCATTGCGCGTAAAGATTGCCACCCCGTTCCCGTATTGATGCTTGCTGGGCAGACGCACTGCCTCTTCAAAATCTTTCGCCCGCACAATTTGCAAAACCGGGCCAAAAATTTCCTCGCGATAGCTTTCCATATCGGTAGTGACATGATCAATCAGCGTCGGGCCCATGAAAAAACCCTGTTCATGCCCCTGCAGGGCAAAGCCGCGTCCATCGACAACAATTTCTCCGCCTTCCTGTGCGGCCTTGTCAATCCACTGCTCGACTTTCGCCTTGTGCTGCGCGGTCACTACCGGACCATAATGGGCTTCAGGATCGTTTGACACACCCACTTTCAGGGCATGTATGGCCGGAATCAGCCGCTCGCGCAGCTCATGGGCTGTTTCTTCGCCCACGGGAACCACAACCGGCAATGCCATGCACCGCTCTCCGGCAGAGCCGAAAGCAGCACCGCACAAATCATTGACGACCTGATCAAGATCCGCATCCGGCATCACGATACCGTGGTTTTTGGCACCACCCATGGCCTGCACGCGCTTGCCTGCCGCAACCCCGCGCTGATAGACATAATGCGCAATATCCGATGATCCGACAAAACTTACACCGGCAATGTCGGGATGATCGAGAATGGCATCAACCATTTCCTTATCGCCCTGCACCACCTGCAACAGTCCTTCGGGCGCGCCCGCTTCGAGAAACAACTCCGCCAGACGCACAGGCACCGAAGGATCACGTTCTGACGGCTTCAGGATAAAGCCATTGCCGGTCGCAATCGCCATGCCGAACATCCACATCGGAATCATTGCCGGGAAGTTGAACGGAGTAATCCCCGCGCCAATGCCAATGGGCTGGCGCATGGAATAGACATCGATCCCCGGCCCTGCACCATAGGTATATTCCCCCTTCTGCACCTGAGGAATACCACACGCATATTCAATCACTTCCAGCCCGCGCTGCACATCGCCGCGCGCATCTGCCACAACCTTGCCATGTTCGGAAGAAAGCAGCTCCGCCAGATCCTGCATATTTGCCTCGATCAATTCCTTGAAGGCAAACATCACACGGGCACGTTTTTGCGGATTGGTAGCGGCCCATTCCGGCTGCACTTTCTTTATGTCAGCAACTGCGCGGTCCAGCAGTGCTGCATCACCCAGGACGACCTGAGCCTGCACTTCCCCGGTTGACGGGTTGAAAATATCTGCCTTGCGCGTCCCTTCGGCAACGGATTTTCCGGTTATGAAATGATTGACCTGACGCATGGCGCTCTCCTGATTCTGATTTCAGGCAGGATGCTGCAGCAATGAGTAATTGCAGGCAAGGCAAAATAATGCTTATCTGAACTGCAATTATGCAGTTACACGACTGGAGCGACTATCAGGCCTTTCTGGCCATTGCCCGTGCCGGACAATTAAAGCAGGCCGGCGTCGCCACGCGCATAGACCCGACAACTCTGGGCAGACGGTTGAGGCGTCTGGAAGAGCGCCTCGGCCAGACCCTGTTTGAACGCACGCGTGAAGGGCTGGTTATAACAGAGGCCGGAGAACAATTGCTCCATGCGGTCGAACAAATGGACTCGGCAGCCGCAAGTGTTGAACAACGAACCGTTGAAGGAGATGGCCCTTCCGGATTGTTACGAATCAGCGTATCGGAAGGCTTTGGCAGCCGGTTCCTTGCCCGCTATCTGGCGGGCTTCCAGACACAAAACCCCCGCCTTTCCATCGACCTTGTTGCCCAGAGCGGATTTCTTAACCCGTCCAAGCGTGAAGCAGATATTGCAGTCATGCTTTCCCGCCCCAAATCAGGGCCTGTCATTGCACGGAAACTGTCGGATTATTCCCTGCGACTTTATGCCAGCCCGCATTATCTGCAGACGCGGTCCATACCCGCCTGTGCCGCCGACCTGCTCGAAGGGCATAGTCTGATAGGATATATCCCGGATCTGCTCTATGCGCCGGAACTCAGCTATCTGGACGAAATCCAGCCTGGCCTTACGCCCCATTTGCGCTCATCCAGTATCAACGCCCAGCATCACCTGATCGTAAATAGCAACGGAATAGGTATATTGCCTGTCTTCATGGCTGCGGATGACACAAGACTGGTGCCTGTATTACCGGATACGCATATTACTCGCAGCTTCTGGATTGTCACCCACAAGGACACACACAAACTTTTACGCGTGCGCGCCTTTACTCGCTGGCTGGATGATACGGTAAGAGCGCAGCATCACACGCTGATGCCGAAATGACAGGCAGATCCGGGTTCTGATCCTAATCACGCAGCAGGTCGTTAATCCCGGTTTTGGAGCGGGTTTGCGCATCCACGGTCTTGACAATCACGGCACAATATAATGATGGCCCCGGTGTGCCATCAGGCAATGGCTTGCCCGGCAAGGAGCCCGGAACAACCACCGCATAGGGCGGAACCTTGCCCATATGGATTTCACCGGTGGCGCGATCGACAATTTTGGTCGATGCGCCGAGATAGACGCCCATGGAAAGCACCGCGCCTTCGCCCACGATCACACCTTCGGCCACTTCGCTGCGAGCGCCGATAAAAGCACCGTCGCCAATCACCACCGGGCCTGCCTGCATGGGCTCCAGCACGCCGCCAATTCCTACGCCGCCGGAAATATGCACATTCTTGCCAATCTGGGCACAGCTGCCAACCGTTGCCCAGGTATCCACCATCGTGCCTTCATCCACAAAGGCGCCGATATTCACAAAGCTGGGCATCAGCACCACGTTCTTGCCAATGAAGCTGCCGCGCCGGGCAACGGCGCCGGGCACCACGCGAAAACCGGCATCGCGAAAGCGGGCCTCGCCCCATCCGGCAAACTTGCTAGGCACCTTGTCATAAGCAGGGGCGCCCGCAGCGCCGCCTTCCACAATGGCATTATCGTTAAGCCGGAACGACAGCAAAACCGCCTTTTTCAGCCATTGATTGACATGCCAGCCGCCCTTGCCATCCGGCTCTGCCACGCGGGCCTTGCCACTATCGAGCAGTTCCAGCGCCGCATCGACAATTGCACGCACATCATTACTGGCAGGAGTAACATCTGCACGGTTTTCCCATGCAGATTCAATAGCGGTTTCCAGTTCGACAGACATAGCAGCTCCTGAGAATGAGGCGGGCGGGGAGACGGGAAGGATAAAAAATAATCAGAGCAGGCGCTGCTAGACATCCATAGCGCAAGGGGCAAGTCCCGATGATGTTCAAGAGGGCTTTTCATACAGAAAAGCACGTTCCGTTAATGTGTCAGCATTAGGGGCCTGGCCCTGATGGAATTCAATATTACGCAAAATCACGAATACGCATTATTTATAATATTCATCCATTTTGAATGTAAATTGGATGCTATACTTGTTTTTCAAATGAAAAATACATGTAGGTATCACTGCATAAGTCAACTCCACTACTTACGATTTACCTGAAAATTACTCAGACTTGAGATTGTGTAAATGTAATATTGAGTGAGTCATTTACAATGAAAATCACACCCGTTACTTTACACTATGTAATTGCAGTAAGTACATTGGCATTATTAGGTGCATGTTCAGGCGGTACAAATAAAGGCTCCATTGCCAGCACTCCGCCCCCTGTCAGTGCTCCTGGCACCTCGCCCACCCCTTCTCCCACGCCCAGCCCCACTCCAACTTCAACTTCAAGCAGCTTCGACACGGCGGAATACCGAAAATCACAAGGGCCGGCTCTCCATGATGCCATCACTGCCTGGAAATCGGGTTTTAATGGCGATGGCACACTGATCGCGATTGTTGATTCCGGCATTGACAGCGACAGCCCCGAATTTTCCGGGAGGATTTCTGCCCTGTCAGGTGATGTCACAGGCAATCGCGGGATTGATAATCCTGATGACTATCACGGCACACATGTTACTCTGGTGGCTGCTGCTGCACGCGACAATAAAGGCATTATGGGCATCGCATGGAATGCGGATATCCTTACCCTTCGTGCGGATACGCAGGGAAGCTGTGATGATCATGGCACAAATGGCGGCTGCAGTTTCAGCAATGATGCCATCGCCAGTGGTATCAACCGCGCCGTTGCCAGCGGAGCAAGGGTAATCAATCTCAGCATGGGGGGCGGCCCACCCACCCCCATATTGCGCAAGGCCGTTGCCGATGCGGCACAGGCCGGTGTTGTTATTGTTGTGGCTGCAGGCAATGAAGGGGCATCTTCTGATCCGACCGCAAATCCGGCCAACCCCAATCTTTTTTCTGCGGGCATTCTTCATTCAGGCAATGGCAATGTCATCATTGTGGGTTCGGTCAATTACAAGGGAGAAATCTCATCCTTTTCCAATCGCGCCGGTACTTCGGCAAGCAATTACCTTCTCGCTCAGGGAGAGGGAATCTGCTGCATCTATCAAAACGGTTCGATTAAAATTACCACCAATTCCCAGGGCAGTTTCCAGACGTATTTTTCCGGAACCAGTTTTGCTGCCCCTCAGGTGGCCGGTGCCGTGGCCCTGCTGGCACAGGCTTTTCCCAATCTCACCGGGCAGGAAATCGTCAAGATCCTGCTCGATACAGCGCGAGACAAAGGGGACGCTGGACCTGATGCCATTAACGGGCAGGGGATGCTGGATATCGGTGCCGCATTCAAGCCACAGGGAGCAACCAGTCTTGCCGGAAGCACAAATCTGGTGCCAATTGGCACCAGCACTGCCACTGGCTCGCGTGCGATGGGGGATTCACTCTCCAATGTGTCGCTCCCCATTGTAATCACAGATCACTACCAGCGTGCCTATGGCATGGATATGGGCGCATCCATGCAATCATCGCCTCTGCGCCAGCCCCTGTATCAAATTGTCAGCCCTTCAGGGCAGCTTGTCTCAAGCCGAACGGGTCAGGCCGCAATGGCTTTCACCGTCAGCCCGCAATTTTACGGAAGTTCCGGAGCCGGGCCCCTGCGCCTGAATGAAGGTGATGCCCGAATGGCCAGTGTGCTTGCCGGGCGCGCTACATTTGCACTGAATGCCGGAACGACGCTTGCGATTGGCTATGCGCAAAGTGCCAACGGACTTGCCATGCAACTTCAGGGGCATAAACGCCCTGCATTTCTTGTTGCTGCTGACAGCAGAAGTGATGACGGAATATCGAATGGCACCAATGCTTCTGTCGCAATCCGGCAAAAATTCGGCCAATGGGGCGTCACCCTGTCCTCCGATCGAGGCTCCGCACTGAATGAGACGCCCGATTTCAGCAGTGGAAAGCTGCTGCTCCGGCCAGACAGGCGCCGTCTTGCCAATATTGCATTGTCAGTGGATCGACAGCTTGGCCGGTTTGACGCCGGTTTCGGACTGACACGTTTGTCGGAACATGAAACAATACTCGGCGCCCGGTTTGACGCACCCTATGGCCGCCCCGGTGCAAAGACCCTGTTTCTTGATGCAACACTTGGCTGGCAGATGAATCCTGTCTGGCATCTTGCGGCCTCATATCGTCATGGACTCACACACATTGAGCAAACCGCCCTGATTGATGGCGGATCACATTTACACACTACTGCCTGGGCCGTTGATATCAGCCGGACCAATCTGCTGGTGGCAGGTGATAGCCTCGCAATGCGGGTTTCCCAGCCCTTGCGCGTTTCATCAGGCGGATTATCCCTGATGCTGCCTACATCCTATGATTACGCCAGCCAGATGGCTCAATACCGCACACATTCCCTTGATCTCGTGCCTTCAGGACGGGAAATCGACGCAGAAATTGCCTGGCAAGGCCCGATGCTGGGCGGGCAAGGTGCTGCCAGCCTGTTTTATCAGCGCAATCCCGGCCATTGGAAAGCTGTCACTGACAATACCGGAATTGTCATGCGCTGGAGCCGCCATTTCTGATTTTTCGCGCATTTTCCATCTTCGCTCTTGCCACATGTGCGAACAGAACCTAAGGCCCCCTTCCGGATCGGGGAGTGGCGCAGTCCGGTAGCGCGCCTGCTTTGGGAGCAGGATGTCGCAGGTTCGAATCCTGTCTCCCCGACCATTTCACCAATTCTCCAGCCGCAAAAAAGACCTCTGGCAGAGCTGCCATTCGATTACGTGGCAGATATGCAGATATGGCGCATTATACCAATGTGCGATGAGCTTGACTCATTACACTTTGGTCAAGCCCGCGAAGCGCCTGAGCTTTTCAAACTGCTGATGCGTCCGCATCATTGCAGTTTGGTATACAGAGTGTGATGACAAAAAGTGGGGCCGGTTTTTGTCAAAAAATCACACGACAACAAAAGTATAAAGAGCGGGATGTGATTCTGTCATATGCCATCCCGCATTCGTGCCAAACGGTTGGCTTGCAGGCATCAGGGTAAAGTATCAGGCGACCTGACGGGCTGGCTGGGCCGCCCCGAACAGGGTGATCTTTTCCGACAATGTCCGGTTACGCCCTGCTTCCTTTGCCTCATATAACAGTTTGTCCGCCCTTGCATACAGGGTTCCGAACGTCATTTCGTCTCTTGCACCATGGGGCAATTCCACAATCCCCATACTTGCGGTGACAACGCGATCAAGAGCATCCACATTCGAAGCTACATGGGAAGAAATCATACGGCGCCGGTGCTCTGCCCTGAAATGGGAATCCGAACCACGCAGCAACAGCATGAATTCTTCTCCACCCATACGCACCACCAATGTATCATCATCCGGCATCAGTGCTGTGGCGACGGCACATAGCACCTTGTCTCCGATTGCGTGGCCAAACCGGTCATTAATATCCTTGAAGCGATCGAGATCCAGCAAGGCACAGGCACGGAAACCCTCCTCGCGAAGACGTGCATATTCCCGCACCACTGCACGACGGTTCATCAATCCGGTCAGCGGGTCCTGATCAGCGAGGTTTTCCAGCACAACAGCTTTGGCGCGCGCGCGATCCCTTTCGCGCTTGATCAGCATGAAGCGATCCATCACCCCCATTGAGGTTGCCAGCACATCAATCACCACGCCAAAATGGAGCAGGCTGGCGGCATCTGTCGGGGAAATCATGCCCGTAACCTGACTGAACAGGCGCACAAGGCCTACCACCATGACCGGAGACCAGGCCAGAATCAGAAACTTGATCGACCGGCTTCCGCGCCGCAGGGAATCCAAGATGGAGGCGACTGCGATTATCACAATCGGGAGATGTACCAGATAATAGATATCAGGCTGAATCGAACGCGCCAGAAACGGGCTGCTCCCACGCACAATTCCTGTCAGAAAAATGGCAAACGCCCCGACCAGCAAGGCGCTGCGCAAGGCCGGGTGCAATTTCCCCGGCTCTATATAGGAGCGCATGAACATGGCTGCGGCTGCTACCGAAGCACCAAAGGAAAACACGATCAGAAAATTGAGCTGGGTGACAGTGAAATTGAACAGGAAAGTCCATAATCCGGTTGTCGCAAGAATGTAGCAAAGCAGCGATGTTGCCATGGTCGCATGCCAGAGCACGAAATCCTGACGCAGAACACGATAGAAAAACAGGCTGAAAATCAGTGGAATAAGCAAAACACCACAAATAGCTGACAGAACCAGCAAATGCGGCAGGTTAACTGCGCGCTCATTCGGATTTTGGGCAGAAAGATGCGCATCTGTCAGTGTAATTCGCAGTGTGGGTTCATCAATCACCACAATGATGGTCTTTGCCCGGCCTGTTATTTCCGGTGTGCGGAGCCAGAACCCTTCATGCCCATAGGTTACGGCAAAATCTTCCGTTGTGAAGTGATCGAGATACAGACTGCCATCATTCGTGATGGTGGCGATCGACAGCCCTTTCATCGGGCTGATACGGCTTATGAAAAACTGCGGTTCTACTGCATTTTCAGGAATATCGAAGCGCAAGAATACACGCTCTGCCTCAAGCGATGGATGCGCCTCTCCACATTGCCACTGTGCCGACCCGAAAATAATATCCTCTATGCCGGTGCTATAATCGCCATAAGCGAGACAGGGATTGGCAATGTCATCCGCCTGTTTCGCGTCACCTGACGCGAAAGCCGGTGATGCCGTCAATGCGGCAAACCAGACAAGCAAAAACCCTAGTGCCTTCAGTCCCATGAACGCTGTTTAGGGGAGAGCACTTTATGACCCGTTAAGAATAATTCGAATGTCGGGTTATTTTCGGGTCATCAGAGACTGCGCTTGTATAAATCCAGCATCAGCGCCCATGCGTGATTGGCCTGAACCTCATCATAAGCAGGGGAATCAGGAACACACCAGCCATGATCGGCAAGGAAAACCTGAATTGTCGCCGTGCGACCGGCAGCTTTTGCGTCAGCAATCAATTGCTCCCTGTCAGTGGGAGTTCGTGCATCATCATTTTGCGCAATCGCAATCAGGTAATTGGCCCTGCCCTTGCTGAATGTCTGATTGGGGCTATCCGCATCAGGCCCGACAAGCCCTCCGCCATGAAACGAGGCTGCTGCCCGCACATGTTCCGGATATGCAGCAGCGGCATAAAGGGCGAAAGAACCTGTCATGCAATAGCCCTGCACCGCTACCTGTCGGTTCCGGTCAACCGGACCACGCGAACGGAGCCACTCAACCGCTGTGCGGGCATCCGTGCTGACAGCCTCTGGCGTCAATTTCTCGCGCCACGGGTCCACTCTGGCAAAGCCGTCCTGTTCGGCAAAGGCAGCAAAGTCGGAGAACTGCTCCCCCGCTGCATCGCGATAATAGGGATTGAGCAGCAGGACGGCATAGCCTTCACGCGCAAGACGGCGCGCCATGATCCGGTTCGCATCCCTGATCCCGGCAATATCCGGCCAGAACACTACACCAGGCGATGTGCCCACCGCGGAATGGATGAACTCACCATCTGCCATCGCGCCATCGGACGGGAATTGCACGGCAGTTTCCACCAGCTCTGTTTCGTCATCACCCGCGTCTGCCGGTCTGCAGGCAGACAACATACCAAACAGCCCTGCCCCGCCAACACTGGAGGCGACAAAATTGCGCCGATCCAGCCTGCCGGATGCCCATGAATCAAGTTGGTCCTGATCACACATAAAGCAAATTCACTCTGATCAGGGTGGATACCATATTTCCGTCAATTTGACAAAAGATGATCTCCTTGCGGCACCCCGCAGCCAATCAGGTCAGATCGTTGATGGAGATAACAGCCCCCTGCTCGGCAGCCCGGTTGGCTTCGCGGCGCAATCTTTCCACCTCAAGGCGTTCTGGCGGCGCTTCCTCATCCGGCAGGGCGGCCAGACTTTTCTGATATATGTCTTTAAAATCTTCTGCAAATTCGGGGTGGGTAAAGATCAGGGCGCGGTTGCCATCCATGCCAGCCAGAATGCGTCTGCCTGCTTCATGCGGGTCCATCCCGGCCTGAAAAGCCGTGCCGAACTTTTCCAGCTCCTCTTTGCTGACTTCGGGAAAGCCACTTTCTCCGAAGCCTTCGGGTCGTTTCAATGCGCTGTCCCAGGCATTGCTGGCCACCAGCGCAGGGCAGACAAGCGAGCAACCAATCCCGTGCGGAACCAGATTATAGCGCAAACTTTCCGTAAGGCCGCGCACGGCAAACTTGCTGGCGGTATAAATCCCGGCCTGCGGGCCAGACAGATAGGCGGCCATACTGGCAATATTGGTAACATGGCGGCGCCCGTCAGCCGCCTTGATCAGGGGCAGGAAACTCACCAGACCATTAACGACACCGCCAAAATTAACCCCCATAATCCAGTCATAATCATCATAGCTGGCCTCATCCGTAGGGCCAAAAACAGACACACCTGCATTATTGACCAGAACATGCACCGCCCCGAAATGAGACTCGATTTGAGCCGCAACATTGGCAAAGCCTGCACGGTCCGTCACATCAAGCTTGACGAACAGAGGCATCTCCCGCTGATTGTCATCAAACCACAGGGCCGCCTTGTCGCGGTAATCCTCATTGCGATAGCTGAGCGCCAGCCTCATTCCTGCATCGCTGAAAGCCTTGGCTATTCCCAGTCCAAGACCTGACACCCCGCCGGTAATAAATGCCACCCGACCTTTCCATAGATTTTCCTGCTGC
>JBKEEC010000201.1:0-17690 GCA_047975785.1 Sphingomonadaceae bacterium
CAAGCCGTGGCTGATCGCGCTGAAATCATCGCGTGTCCTGACAGGAGGCTGGCAGGAATGGCTGCGCGTAACTGTCTTGAAATCACTATAGCGCAATTTCAATGTCACTGTCCGGCCACTGGCCTGCTGTCTCGCAATCCTTTCCCACGCAAGATCAATGATGGTTTCCAGCGTTTCACGCAGGACCGCCGCGCTGGTCAGGTCACGGGCACATGTCCGCTCTGCGCCAACAGATTTCCGCGGGCGATGGGCATCAACCGGACGCAAATCAACCCCTCGCGCCGCCCGATACAGATAGTCCGCCTGGCTGCCAAAATGTTCCTGCAAGAACGTAATGTCCCGTGCCGCAAGATCCGCCCCGGTTTCAATTCCCAGCCGTGACATTTTTTCTGCCCCTTTTGGCCCGATGCCATGGAAACGACGCACCGGAAGCGCGGCTACAAATTGCGCCCCTTCCCCTGGAAGAATAACGCACAGGCCATCCGGCTTGTTCTGGTCGCTGGCGAGCTTGGCCAGGAACTTGTTATAGCTCACCCCGGCACTGGCGGTCAGCCCGGTTTCCTGACGGATATGCTGGCGGATCAATTCCGCAATATGCGTGGCACTGCCAATCCCCTTCAGGTCTGCCGTTACATCCAGATAGGCTTCATCAAGGCTCAGAGGCTCAACATGAGGTGTGTATTGCCGGAAAATAGCGCGGATTTGCCCGGAAACAGCCCGATAGACATCAAACCGCGACGGACAGAATATCAGGTCCTTGCACAGAAGCCGGGCACGGGCAGAAGGCATGGCCGACCTGACACCAAAGACACGCGCCTCATAGCTGGCCGCAGCGACAACACCCCGTTCTCCATAGCCGCCCACAGCCACTGGCTTGCCGCGCAAATCAGGGTTGTCGCGCTGCTCCACACTCGCAAAGAAAGCATCCATATCCACATGGATAATCTTGCGTATGCCGGTTGTTGTGGCGGCTTCGGCTCCATCACCCGGTTCCCATCCGGTCGCTGATTGATCATGCGCCATAAATCTGTGTGTAGAGCATCATTCGGAAAATGGGATAGTCGTTTTTGGAACTTCCCTCTGGCTTGCGCGCTTCAGCACTGGCAGATGGAATTGGCGGATTTTTGCATTGCAACAAAAAGCGGGATAAGCATAAAGGGCATCACATGGCCCCCACACAGCATCCCTCCCCGCCCCCCCGCACATCTGGCGTGCCTGAATTGGGCGCGGCAGAACTGGTTGTGCTGCTGGCGGCAATGATGGCGATTAATGCCATGGCGGTAGATGCCATGCTCCCTGCCCTGTCATCCATGTCTGCAGATCTGGGTGAATCCGATGGTAACCGCCGGCAATTGGTCATCGGGCTATATCTGCTCGCCAATGGGGTGGGGTGTATTTATCCGGGTGTTCTGGCGGACAGGTTTGGCCGCCGGCCGGTTGCGCTTGCATCTGTTTTCGCCTGCATTGGCTTTTCGCTTGCCTGCGCGCTGGTCAGCAATTTCACGACCCTGCTGGTGATGCGGGCGGCGCAAGGCATGTGCTGTGCTGGCCTCAGCGTCATCCCCGCCGCCATCATTCGGGATCGCTACGAAGGCGATGCCATGGCGCGCCTGCTTTCGATGATTTCGGCCGTATTCATCACCGTGCCCATCTTCGCGCCCGGTATTGGCCAGCTGGTGATGATGATCGCCGACTGGCGCTGGATATTCGTGGTTCTGGCTGGCCTTTCAGCACTCATCGGCATCTGGATCTGGCTCCGCCTGCCCGAAACACTGGCCCCGAAAAACCGGCAATCCGTGCATCTGCCCGTGCTTGCCAGAAATATGGGCGCCGTGCTTCAGAACAAAATGTCGCTTTGCTATGTGTTTGCCAGCGCAATCCTGTTCGGCTCGGTTTTTGGCTATATCAACATGTCGCAACAGCTCATTGGCGAGTTTTTCGGCATGGGCGAAGCTTTTCCGATTGTGTTTGGCATTACTGCCACCGCCATGGTCGCCGCCAGCCTGGCCAATTCGCGCATTGTCACTCGCTTTGGTGCCCGCCGCGTCTCCCATGCGGGCCTGCTGGCGTTTATCATTGTCTCCGCTGCACAGGTCTGGCTGGCTTACAGCCCTCATGAATCCATATGGATCTTCGTGCCTCTGCTGTCGGTTAACCTCGCATTACTGGGCTTTCTGGGTTCCAATTTCAGCTCTATTGCCATGCAGCCCTTTGCCAGTATTGCCGGTGCGGCATCCTCGTTGCAAAGTTTTATGCGCATGGTGGTGTCTTCCGGTCTGGGGATTATCATCGGCCAGCTTTATGACCACACGGCGCGTCCGCTTGCCGTAGCCCTGCTCGTTTCGGCTCTGGTTTCACTTATGCTGGTTCTGTGGGCAGAAAACGGCGTTCTGTTCCGCAGACTCCACCTGAAACCGCCACCCCAATCGGCAGATCACCTGCCCTGAGGCCATTCCGACGGAAATTTTGCCGTGAAAAGCCTTATGTGTAACCTTCCTTACAAATGTCGTGAATCCGTCTCCCATACGTAACATTGCGCCCTCAACAGGGCCTCAGTTACCGGCCATGGTGCAATGCAACAATGCAACGCATCGTCGCCACCTGCAACTGAGGACACGAGACGATCATGAGGAAAATCACCCCGACATTTCAGGCTGCCCTGTTTTGCACCGCCTGTTTTCTGCCTGTCACTTCTGCCTATGCGCGGGAGAACATGGATAGCGCGCTGGAGGACACAGCCAATGCCAATAACGATGCTGATGCGGCAGCAGACGAAGCGTATGGAGAAGGAAATGTCATTGTTGTAACCGGCTCTATCCTGCAATCGCAGATCGCCTCGGTGGAGGCAAAACGCAGGGCAGATAATCTGGTTGATATTGCCGCTGCCGATTCCGTAGGCCGATTTCCCGATCAGAACAGCGCAGCCGCCCTGTCTCGCCTCCCCGCGGTTGCGGTTCAGCGCGATCAGGGGCAGGAACGCTATATTCAGGTGCGCGGCGCTCCCAATCGCTGGACGTCGGTTTCGATTGACGGCATCCCGATGAGCGGGGTGGATGAAGGCGGAGATGGCCGCGCGTTTCGTTTTGATGCCGTGCCTGCCGTGCTCCTGTCACAGCTTTCGGTCAACAAGTCGCTGACGCCCGATCTGCAGGCAGATGCCATTGTCGCAACCATTGACCTGCGCACCTATTCCCCGCTTGACGAAGGCAAGGGATTTCACCTCACCGGCGATCTGGGCATGGGCTTTATGGGGCAGGGCGGCGGAGAACAACGCCAGGGTTCACTACGCGCAAGCTGGGCGAATGATACACTTGGCTTTGTTATTGGTGGCTCGCATTATTTGCGCGAACAATTGACCGATAACCGCGAGGTTGGCATCTATGACAACCCCGATAATCCGGCAGATGTCTTTTACGGGCCGACCGAATTTGACATCCGCCAATACAGGCTGAAACGCTGGAGCAATGGCCTGTTTGGCGGCGTGGAAGTGCAGGCATCGGACAATCTGCGCCTCTTTGCCAGGGGCATTTTCACCGAGTTCAATGACGACGAGCAACGCAACCAGTATGAATTGCGACTGGACCGTGCAGATACGAGTGTTGCCGGTTCCTACCGCAATTATGACAGTGGCAACCTGACCCGTGTGCCCATGCGCGGCAGCTTCAATCTGGGAGAATATCGCAACAGGAATACTCTTGTGAATGTCGGCGCCGATTATGATGGCGATGACGGCATTACCAACAGACTGGTATTCAACTACACAAACACGAAAAATACATCCTACCTGCCGCTGGTCCAGTCCAGCACTTCGGGGCTGGCTTCTCCTTCGCTGACTTATGACCGCAGCGATCCGCGTTTTCCCATTGTGACTCTGTATCAGACAATTGATGATGGCGCGGGCGGGGTCATGACCGGCCCGGCAATCACGAATTTCAATCAGGGTATTCTGAGCGTTCCCGGCACCTATATGATTGATGCGCATCAGGCGACCAAAGTGGATTCCCGTGCGGTGAAATATGACCTGACGAAGGAGTTTGACAGCGGACTGGAAATATCCGGAGGTTTCTATGCCAATGATCGCAAGATCAGGGGAAACAATTTCTCCTTTGCCAATCTGGCCTATCCTGGCGCTATGGGGGCATCTGTTGGCCAGCCCTTTGATATCAATTCCTATGTCACGGCAGAGCCGTGGGATACGCAGTTCCCGCTCGGTTTCACGCTCAATTATGTCGATAATGTGCGGATGCGGCGCGATATTGATTCACTGCTGGAAAAGCTGACCGATGCCGGCCTGTTTAATCCATCCGCCAGTATTCCTGCGACCGACCTCTACAGGCAGCATGAACGCCTGTTTGCCGGCTATGGCATGGCCAGGGCGGAAATGGGTGACCTGACCCTGACCGGCGGCCTGCGTATCGAGCATTACAGACTGGACAATCGGGGCACTGCCAATATTGACGGCACATTGACACCGCTACGGGTCAAAACCAGCAATACCGATTTCTTCCCCAGCATCAATCTGCGATATAATGCCGCGCCGGATCTTGTGCTGCGTCTGGCGGCGCAGCGCGGCATTTCCCGTCCCGGATATGGCGCCATTCGTGTTGGGTCTTCTATCAATGATACGTCTTCGCCGGGAGAAATTACCGGCGGGAACCCGTCGCTTGAGCCGGAAAAGACCTGGGGAGCTGATGCCAGTGCAGAATATTATCTGCCCGGAGATGGAATTTTTGCGGTTTCCGGTTTTTATCGCCGGGTGGATAATGTGTTCTATTCCAGCCAGCAGCCGGTCGACAGCGATGTGTTCAATTCCGGCGGGGTGGACCGCTCGGCCTATCTGCTCAGTTCCACCTTCAATGGGACAAGCGGCAAGCTGTATGGGGTCGAGTTCAACCTGCAAAGCCAGTTTACTTTCCTCCCCTCGCCGCTGGATGGCTTCGGCTTTCAGGGCAATCTGACCCTGCTGGATGGAAATTTCGACATTCCAGCGGCAGGCGGAAACCCGGCAGTAGATAATGTAGCCTTCCCCGGCATGTCGAAAAAAATTGCCAATGCCTCGCTATACTATGAAAAATACGGCTTTTCTGCACGGGTCAGCTACCAGTGGCGTTCACACTGGCTGGACTCGCTGGGCGGTCTCGGATCAGGCGAATACCGCCAGAGCTATGAAAATCTCGATGTGTCACTTCGCTATGAGGTGAATGACCAGTTCACCCTGTTTGCCGATCTCTCCAATCTGACCGACGAGATCTACATCGCCTATGATGGTGACAGTTCCCGACCGACCGAAGTAGAACAGATTGGCCCACGATACCTTTTCGGGGTCCGTTTCCAATACTGACCTTTTGCTATACGTAAATCTGCGGGTTTCGCCGGAGACAATCCCGGCTGAACCTGCCATATATAAAATACAGGAGTTTATGAATGCGCCATATCGCCCTACCTCTGGCCGTTTTGCTCATGATGAGCGGATGCAAGCAGGCCGAAAATTCCGCCACTACCGATCCGGCACAGATTGTTTCGCTGAATCAGGAAGCCGTAAAGGACCCGCGCCGGTTGCTCGATCTGGAAGGTGGGGTCAATTTCCGCGATATGGGCGGATATCTGACCAGCGATGGCAAGATGGTCAAATGGCAAACGGTTTACCGTTCCGGCTCGCCTGCGGGGCTGACCGAGGCAGATCAGAAAAAATTGTCTGACCTTGGCATACGCACGGTTTGCGACTTCCGCACGATCGAAGAACGCACCGCAGAACCCAACCCCTATGCCGCAGCCAACAGCAATGTGGAATACTGGACCCGTGACTATACGATGTCATCTGAAACCGGCGATCTCAGCAAGGTGCTGATGGGGCCGGATGCCAGCCCCGAAAAATCCAGAGCGACCATGACGGAGCTTTATCGCACGCTCCCCATGGACAATGCCGATAGTTACAAGGCCATGTTCCAGTTTCTGGCAGACGGGAAAACGCCTCTTGCCTTCAATTGCACTGCGGGCAAGGATCGGGCAGGCACGGGCGCCGCACTTTTGCTGACATTGCTGGGTGTGCCGCGCGAAACCGTAGTCGAGGATTACGCCCTGACCGATGATGTGGTGGACTTCAAGGCCCAGATGGAAAAGGCAAGCAAGGACAAATCTGCCTATGCTTCACTCAGCAAGGTGCCGTGGGAAATTCTCCAGCCCCTGATGGCATCGGACCCGGCCTATCTTGAGGCAGCCTTTGGTGCGCTGGAAGAACAATATGGCACCGTCGATGCCTTTATCGAGCAGCGACTGGGTGTAACACCGGAAATGCGCGAAAAAATCCGTGCCAATCTGCTGGAGCAGCCTGCCTGACCCGCACCCGAAAAATCGCCCCTTTTCCTGTGACAGGGAAAGGGGCGAGGTCGGGGTATCGGGATACTGGAAACATGACATTAAAAGTCTGACCTGAAACACGGTTTCCCGTGCCTCGCTATCGTTTTCCCGGTTTTGAGTTAATTTATCACTCTGTGACAATTAGGTTTGGCTACGCAGACGATTGGGTATTTCACCGGATCTGCCGGCCATATATTCTTCCAACCCTCTGATCTGGCATGATTTCATATGCAGGCCAAGCTTGCTACGACGCCACACAATATCTTCAGCCGAGCGCGCCCATTCATGCTCGCACAGATAATCCACTTCTGACTGATAGAGATCATGTCCAAAGTGGTGGCCCAGATCAGAAAGATCGCGCTTCTGCTTCATGATCTGATAACAGCGTGTGCCGTAGCTGCACAACAGCCGGCGGGCCATGCTGGCAGGCAGAAAAGGGTAATCTTCCTGAAACCGGGCGATCAGTCCCTCGCGTCCATCACGAGGAAAATCCCCCCCTGGCAAGGGCTGGCCTGCTGTCCAGTCCGGGCTGGCCAATGCCCCGCAATATGGGCTGAGAGTGGTAACTGCCGATTCCGCCAAATGGCGATAGGTTGTGATTTTCCCGCCCAGAACAGACAGCATGACCGGACCACCATCATCGGTGCCGTGCATATCCAGCCGATAGCCGCGCGTTGCTGCTTCTGGCCGGCCTGACCCGTCATCTACCAGCGCACGCACACCCGCATAATGCCATATGACATCGTCAGGTGTTATCCGGCTCTGGAAATAGCGGTTCACGCCTTCACACAAATAGGTGATTTCTTCTCCACTGGTGCGGATAGTATCCAGTTTTTCTGTCTGGTCCTGATCTGTCGTGCCGATCAGTGTATAATCCTGCTGATAGGGAATGGCGAACAGGATACGTCCGTCCGGTTGCTGGAAAATATAGGCGAAGGCATGATCGAACAGGCGGGGCACAACAATATGCGATCCACGCACAAGCCGCATATGCCGGTGCGTGCTCATCCCCGCCATGGAAATTATATCCAGCGCGAAAGGGCCTGCGGCATTGACCACCGAACGCGCGTGAAAAGTGCCGCATTCTGTTTCAACTATCCAGTATGATTGCTGCCGTGTCATGCCGGTGACAGCACAGTGATGGCGGATATTGGCACCGCGAGACGCCGCATCCATCGCATTGAGCACAACCAGACGTGCATCATCCACCCGGCAATCCGAATAGACAAAACCGGAAGAATATTTTGTCTTCAGCCATGCTCCGGCCTCATGATCGGGCAGACTGATACTCTCGCTTCGGGGCAGGGATTGCCTGCCTCCTATGTGATCATACAAAAACAGGCCGGTGCGCAGCATCCATTTCGGGCGCATTCCTGCATCATAGGGCAGAACAAAGCGTAATGGCTCGATGATATGCGGAGCAATAGCCCATAGTTTTTCCCGTTCCTGCAGGGCTTCGCGCACCAGAGAAAATTCATAATGTTCCAGATAGCGAAGCCCGCCATGGATCAGCTTGGTCGAGGCTGAAGATGTGCCTGACGCCAGATCACCTTTTTCCAGCAGCACAACGCTTGCGCCCCGGCCTGCGGCATCACGCGCAATGCCTGCGCCATTCACCCCGCCGCCGATAATCGCAATATCGTATATTTCTGTCACGCCTGAGTGTTAAAGCAATTTCAGAAAAAGTTGAGTGGCTTTTTCCGCCCGGCCCCGGCCGGAAAATACTGCAGGGTCTGGCCTTAGAGCGGGATGACATATGACAGAATCACATCCCGCTCTTTATACTTTTGTTGTCGTGTGATTTTTTGACAAAACCGGTGCCCGTTTTTTGCCATCACACTCTAACCGCACAAGGCCGGGATGGTCACCCGGCAGCCTTGTGGATCGGCCGCATCATCCCTTCCTGCGCAGTGCTGGCAACCAGACGGCCATCGCGCGTGAAAAAATAGCCCCGGTTAAAACCACGGGCATGACCGGCCCAGGGGGAATCCGTACTGTAGAGCAACCATTCATCGGCGCGGAATGGCTCATGAAACCACAGGGCATGGTCAAGGCTCGCCATCTTTACATCATTGCGCAAAAAATTGAGCGCAAAGGGTAGTGCGGATGTGCTGAGCAGAAACAGATCGCTGATATAAGCCAGCACAGCACGATGAATGCGCGGTGCATCGGGCAGGGCTGCACAAGTGCGCACCCAGACTTGCTTGACCGGTTCTTGCGGAATTTCACCAAGCAGGGAGTTCACCCCGATCAGCCTTGTGTCGAGCGGGCTGGGTCTGGTAGCAAAAAAGCGTTGCCTCTCGTTCAACTGATCCCATACCGAACGGAGAACTTCTTCCTGTCCGGGCAATTCTTCGGGCGGAGGGACATCCGGCATCACCACATGCTGATGGTGCAATCCTTCCTGCGGCAGTTGGAAACTGGCTGTAAGATTGAATATCGGAGCACATTGCTGACTGGCCACCACCCGGCGATTACAGAAACTGCGCCCGTCAAACTGCCGGTCCACCGCGTAATCAATCGTGCAGTCTTCACTTCCGCCACGCAGAAAATAGGCATGGAGAGAATGTGGCACGCGATCATCAGGAACGGATCGCTCCGCTGCAGCAAGAGCCTGCGCAATAACCTGGCCGCCAAATACGCGGCCGATTCCATCCTTGCGACGTCGACCTTCAAAACGATCGGGGCCGCGCGGCTCAAGATCAAGCAACAGGACCAGTTCGGCAACGCGCTGTTCAGCGGAAGGTTTTTGCGATTCGAATTCAGCCGCCATATATTGCGCTTTGCAAAGCTGGCCGGTTTTCGTCAATCACTGTGACAGATTTTTTGCGAGATTGGCCATTATGCGTGTTATCCGCGCATCATATATGTCTTGCAGTCTATCCGGCAACGCGCCCTGCCGACACTGGCGCACTCTGGTCAACCGGCTTTTCCCAGCCTGCGCATGGCTCTATAGGCAAGCGCCTTGCCACGATTGCCATGAGGCCAGCGTCCGGGAGCATGGGGCTTCAGACCCATGCCGCGCAGCACCCGGTTAAACCCTCGTGCATCGGCTTCGGCAAAGCTCCATTCGCTACGCCAGGTTATCGAAAGCGAGATAGAGCTTTCCGGCCCTACCTGCACATAATGCGGGGCCATAACAGGGACAAACACAGCCTCTCCCGGAGACAGCGGGAACGCCTGCCCTTCAGAGGCCATATCGTCGCGCCATGTCAGTTCGCGTGCGCCGCCTGCATGATAGCTTTCATGCACTTCATCGGGGGCAAAGCCGGTATCGCCAGCAGGAAACTGTGTCATCACCTTGGTTCCGGTCAATTGCAGCAGGATATTATGCTCCGGATCAAAGTGATACGGCGTCACCGCGCCAGGCGAGGAAATAAAAATGAACCCCTGGGGTCGCATCATCTTTCCGGTGCGCGCCTCTATTGACGGGCGCAACTCTTCCAGCAGGCCGAGCAACAAGGCTTCATAGGCCGGGTCCTGCTCGATATGTTTCAGCACTGCCCAGCTATTGCTGGTGGCAATGTGGATAATGGTTTCCTCGATTGACAGCCCGTTACTGCCGGGCTTGCCGTCAACGCCGATCGGCAGATCGCCGCGATTATATTCGATCTCGTGTGCAGGCAGCCTGCCGGCCAGCCGGGCCAGCGCACCCGGATCAAGCAAATCATGCCGGGCGAGATTATGGCTCAGTATATGGGGTTTTTCAGGATAGGACCGGGCAAATATTTCACGAGCAGGAGAATCAAATATCGCCATCTGCGCGGCATCTGGGACATATCCTGTTGCTGATCCTGTTACCGGACCTGTGGCTGGATTGCGGATGGTTTCCATCGTCATAGACCTTCCTGTTTACCGCCTGTTTCCATGCGGGCGATCTGCCCGAACAGGACGCGGCGCAAAGTTCCGCCAATGGCAATATTGACGCTGATGATCCGGCGCTTTTCCCGCCATATACGCTCTATCATCGGATGATCGGCAGCTGCACAGCTATCCGCCCAATGGATATCTGAACGCTCCAGCAAAGCGAGATTTTCCTGCTGTAGCAGAACTCCGGGGGAGAAGCGGGCATAAGTCTCGTCATATGCTGTCTTGAAAGAAAACAGCCCCGGCGGTGTCACGAAATTGGCCAGCATGGCAATCGGCCTGCCATCCAGCCGGATAGACAGGCGCTCCAGTCGGCCAGCCTGCGCAGCCCCTGCCACGGACTCGCAGAACATTTGCTGCGTCGCCGGATCACAGGCTAGTGCAGAACCATGAGCCCCCTTCCAGCCCATATGTTCCAGTGCCAGAAACGATTCGATCCATTGCCCCAGATCCTCCATCCCCGTCTGGCGTAAAAAACACAGATTTCCTTCTTCGGACAGGCGTTTTTGCTGTCGGCGCAATTCCTTGCGCTTCTTGCTGCTAAGCGATGCGTTGAAATAGGCCTGCGCAGTCTCTGCCGATTGCAACATTGCCCGCTCATGGCTTTGCACCAGAACAGCCTTGCGGCCCTGATCCCCGATAATGTTGCGCAGGGCATCCAGACAGGCAGCATCGGCAGGGATAGAGGAAAGATGTAAAAACAGGCCTGCTCCCGCTTCCCTGTCTGCCCAGTCGAGCAAATCCTGCCAGAAATAGTGCTCATGACCGGAAGCAATCAGTGGAAGGCCGCAAAAGCTGTTTGCGTGAACCCAATTGGCCAGATGCGGGACAGGATTGCCGTAATAATCCCGGCTCCGATGGACTGGCATCAGCCCTGTCAGGCGCCCGCCAGCAAAACTGCAGAACAGCCGGACATTGCCTGCTGATACCAGAGCCTGCACCGATGAGAGCAGAAACCAGCTTTCAAAAAACGGGTTCGGATCAGACACATGCTCTGGCAGGGTCTGCCATTGCTCCCGCATAAGCAGGCCTTGCATATCTGCACGGTCCAGCAATCGATAGCCACGGTCAGGAAACACGTTTTGAGTGAAGTCTTCGGGCCGGAATTCACCTCGATCATGCGCAGCAGAGCTCGTACGATACCTTGTACCAGTCGATGTAAAAGCTATCGCCGACAAGACTAACCCTTTAATGTGGCCGCGGCACATCCTTGCCGCAGGATTTGCCCTAACACCGGAAAGCTGCCGAAGATTTAACGGATAGCTAATCTGAAATTAAGCATAATGCAGGGACTGCGGCCAATCTTCCCGCATAAAATCCAACACCTGCCTTTACGCTTGCAGTATTGTTGTCTGCTATATACGTTCGCCCGAAATTTTCCGCACCAGTCATCCGGTCTGGCGGACAGATATTATAAACCAAGGAGGGGCAATCTCGTGGGCCTTGTAGAGTTTTCGATTGTTCTGGGGCTGCTCGCAGTCCTTTATGGCTTTATCACCAGTCGGCAGGTTCTTGGCGCATCCGCCGGGAATGAGAAAATGCAGGAAATCGCCAGTGCGATTCAGGAAGGGGCGCAGGCCTATCTGAAGCGGCAATACTCTACCATTGCCGTGGTCGGCATTGTGGTGGCGATCATTATTGGCTTCACCCTTGGCGGAATTTCGGCAGTCGGCTTCGCCATCGGGGCCATCCTGTCAGGTGTCGCGGGTTTTATCGGCATGAATATTTCCGTGCGTTCCAATGTCCGCACGGCTGCAGCGGCCGAAAAAGGTCTGCAGCAAGGCCTGACACTGGCGTTTCGCGCCGGCGCAATCACAGGTATGCTGGTGGCCGGCCTTGCCCTGCTCGCGATTGCCGTATTCTACTGGTATCTTACCGGGCCGGCAGGCCACAGTGTTGGCGGAAGCGACCGGACCGTGGTGGATGGTCTGGTTGCGCTCGCCTTCGGCGCTTCGCTGATATCCATTTTCGCGCGTCTTGGTGGAGGAATCTTTACCAAGGCGGCTGATGTAGGCGCTGATCTGGTCGGCAAGGTTGAAGCCGGCATCCCCGAAGATGACCCACGCAACCCGGCAGTGATCGCGGATAATGTGGGTGATAATGTGGGTGACTGTGCCGGCATGGCCGCCGATCTGTTTGAAACCTACGTCGTCACCGTTGGCGCAACCATGGTGCTGACGGCACTTCTGGTCAAGAATGCAGGCGTTCTGCTGCCCAATCTGATGGCGCTTCCGCTGCTGATTGGCGGGGTCTGCATCGTAACCTCCATTATCGGAACCTATTTTGTCCGCCTGGGCAAATCCAACAATGTTATGGGTGCCATGTATAAAGGCTTCATCGTGACTGCGGTGCTAGCCGTTCCGGCAATCTATTTCGCCATGCAATATGCCCTTGGCGACATGAACACAATTATTGGAGGAACGGATATCGCCGCAGGCGGTGCCATCGCCACGCCCACTGGTGTAGACCTGGTAGGTGTTGAGGCTGTCATTGGCGGCTTTACCGGCATGGGCCTGTTCTGGTGCGCCATGCTGGGTCTGGTCATTACGGGCCTGATCATCTGGGTCACAGAATATTACACCGGCACCAATTTCCGTCCGGTAAGGTCAATTGCCAAGGCATCGGAAACGGGGCACGGCACCAATGTCATTCAGGGTCTGGCGATCAGCCTTGAATCAACCGCAATCCCGACGCTGATTATCGTTGCCGGTATTATTATCGCCTATCAGCTCGCGGGAGTTATCGGCGTTGCCTATGCTGCAACCGCCATGCTGGCTCTGGCCGGAATGGTTGTGGCACTGGATGCCTATGGGCCAGTGACAGACAATGCAGGCGGTATTGCCGAAATGGCTGGCCTTGACGATACCGTGCGGGAGCGGACCGATCTGCTGGATGCTGTGGGCAATACAACCAAAGCCGTAACCAAAGGCTATGCCATTGCCTCGGCCGGGCTGGCGGCACTGGTTCTGTTTGGCGCCTACACCACCGATTTGCGCGAGTTCTTCCCCCGCTTCTTTGACGGAGCGATTATCAATGGTGAAGTCAGCTTCAGCCTTGAAAACCCCTATGTCATTGTCGGCCTGTTGCTGGGTGCCCTGCTGCCTTACCTGTTTGGCGCTCTGGGCATGACCGCAGTAGGCCGTGCCGCAGGCGAGGTCGTGGTGGATGTGCGCGAACAGTTCAAATCCGATCCGGGCATTATGGCAGGCACAAGCAAGCCCAATTATGCCAAAACGGTTGATCTTGTGACCCGTGCGGCCATTCGTGAAATGATCGCCCCCAGCCTGCTCCCGGTGCTGGCGCCGATTGTGGTCTATTATGTCATTAGCTGGGTCGCAGGCCCGGCCAATGGCTTTGCCGCTCTGGGTGCGCTTTTGCTGGGTGTTATTGTCAGCGGGGTGTTTGTCGCCCTGTCCATGACGGCCGGCGGCGGAGCATGGGATAACGCCAAGAAATATATCGAGGATGGCCATCATGGTGGCAAGGGTGGAGAAGCCCACAAGGCAGCCGTGACCGGAGATACGGTGGGTGACCCTTACAAGGACACAGCTGGCCCCGCCGTCAACCCGATGATCAAGATCACCAATATCGTTGCCTTGCTGCTGCTGGCAGCCCTGGCCGGTCACGCGATGTAAAAACCTTCGGGAAATCGGCTCACGATTACCCGGACAACATATTCTGATGAGCGAGGCTAGTGTGGTGGATTTGAAATTCGCCACACTAGCCTGGTTCATCGGGATATGCGACATTTTGCAACCCGTGTTTCGGTGAATATTGCTTGGCAATATCGGGCATAGGTGATAATACTGGCTTTGTGAAATACACCAGACAATGCGTGTACGGACGTCCAGTATTGCATACGCAAAATATCTATTATTTGTCGTATAATACCCATTATTACCAAACAAATTATAACAGCGGAGAAGTCGCTAGAACAGAATAACGCAATATTTCGCGTCATACTGCCTGTTTATTACAGATTTTTACGTTTTCACTAACCTGGAAGGAGTAATAGTTATGGCGAAGAAACCGAATATTCTTTTCATAATGGCCGACGATATCGGCATTTCAAATCTGAGCTGCTATTCTGACGGGTTAATGGGATACAGGACGCCCAATATTGACCGGATTGCCAGGGAAGGTATCCGTTTCACCGACAGCTATGGCGAACAGAGCTGCACTGCAGGGCGCGCTGCCTTTGCCACCGGACAGAATCCTTATCGGTCAGGCATGACCAAGGTTGGCGCTCCGGGTGCGGATTTTGGTATTCCCGATGATCAGGTAACGATTGCTGACGCCCTTAAAGAGCAGGGCTATCGCACCGGCCAGTTCGGCAAGAACCATTTTGGCGATCAGGACAGAATGCTGCCTACCAATCATGGCTTTGATGAGTTTTTCGGCATTCTCTATCACCTGAATGCGATGGAGGAGCCTTCCTATTTTGATTACCCTTCGGAAAAGGATTTCCCCGGCTTCAGAAAGCGTTTCGGACCGCGCAATGTGCTGTCCAGCTGGGCAGATGGCAAGATCGTTGATGAAGGCGAGCTTTTTTCCGAACGGATGAAAACCTTTGACGATGAAGTGAACGTCAAATCAAAGGACTTTATCAAGCGCGCGGTCGATGCCGGCGAGCCATTCTTCGTCTGGCACAATAATTCCCATATGCATTATCGCACCCATACCAAGGATGAAAGCATCGGTCAGGCAGGCCGCTGGCAATCGCGCTATCACGACACCATGATTGACCATGACAAAAATATCGGCGATTTGCTCGATTATCTGGATGAACTGGGCGTCGCCGATGATACCATCGTCGTTTACACCACCGATAACGGCCCGCATATGAATGAGTGGCCCGATAGCGCGATGACCCCGTTCCGCAATGAAAAGAACTCCAACTGGGAAGGCGGCTTCCGCGTCCCCATGCTGGCACGCTGGGGCAAAAACTGGTTACAGGACACCGTGCTGAACGGCATTGTGTCCCTTAACGACTGGTTCCGCACCCTGTGCACTGCAGCGGGCAACCCGGATATCAAGGACCAGCTCCACAAGGGCACCACGCTTCACGGGGTCAAGTTCACAAGTCATCTCGATGGCTTTGATCTTAGCGAGTATCTGACCGGGAAAGCGGATGAAAGCCCGCGCAATTACTTCTTTTATGTCACCGATGACGGGGATCTGGCCGCATTGCGCTTCGATCACTGGAAATTTGTATTTCTTGAGCAGGAATGCAACGGAACCTACAATGTCTGGGGCAATCCGTTCACCAAACGCCGGATGCCCAAGCTGTTCAATCTGCGCATGGACCCGTTCGAAAAAGCCGACATCACCTCCAACACTTACTGGAAATGGTTTAACGATCATCAGTTCCTTGCAATCCCGGCCCAGGCCTTCGTTGCGGAGCATATCCAGAGCTTCAGGGAGTTTCCGGCCAAGCAAACACCACCAAGCTTTACCATTGATCAGGTGGTGGAATCATTGCAGAGACTGGGCGCCGGAAACGATTAATTTCATTCCGCTTCCCATTGGCCTGGCCCTCTCTTGCACCTTTGCAGGCGGGGGCCAACGAGCCGAAAAGTCTATCAACTTTTTCTGAAAACGCTTTAGGCTGTAACGGATGAGCAACGGACCAGCGCAAGGCCGCACTGCTGCCACTGGCCCTGAAACGAAGGGTTTAAGCCCGCTTGTCACCATTCCGGCGGGTGATTTTCTGATGGGGTCGGACAATTTCTATCCTGAAGAATCGCCTGTACGAAAAGTGCATGTCGATGCCTTCCGGATCGAGCGCAGTCCGGTCAGCAATGCCCGCTTCGCCGCTTTTGTCGAGGCGACCGGCTATGTCACGGTCGCGGAAAGACCCTTGCCTGCTGATTTGTTTCCACAAATGGACGAACGCGAACGCAGCCCCGGTTCAATGGTATTTCGCCCTACCCCCGGCCCGGTTGACCTGCGCCATCTCAGCCAGTGGTGGGCATGGACACCGGGGGCCTGCTGGCACCGACCGACCGGACCGGGCAGCCATATTCGCAAACGCGGTGATCATCCTGTCGTTCATATCGCTTATGAGGATGCACTCACCTATGCTGCATGGGCCGGACGCGATCTGCCAACAGAAGCCCAGTGGGAACGCGCCGCGCGCGGCCACCATGAAGGGGCTGATTTCTGCTGGGGGAATGAAAAAACACCCGGCGGCAAACGCATGGCAAAACATTATGAAGGGGCCTTCCCCTACGCCAATACCCCGTCTGACGGACACAAGGGCAGCGCTCCGGTTGGCAGCTATCCGGCCAATGATTTCGGCCTGTTTGATATGGCTGGCAATGTCTGGGAGTGGACAACAGACTGGTATAGCGAGGCCAGCCCGGTTGACCCGGCCGCCGATGAGACAGACACCAAAGCCTGCTGTGTTCCGAGTAATCCGCGCGGTGGAACCGAGGCCGGATCACTGGACCCGAACCAGCCCCAATTTGCCATTCCGCGCAAGGTGATCAAGGGCGGGTCCTATCTGTGTGCGGATGAATATTGTATGCGCTACCGTCCCGCAGCCCGCCGCCCGCAAATGATTGATACCGGCATGAGCCATATCGGGTTTCGCTGCATCGCTCCTGCCCAATAATTTCACAAAATACAGCTTTGTCGGGGAGTCCGGTGAAACTGCGATAAATCAGTTTGTGTAGTTGGTCGTCATTTCGCGATCTTCAGGCCGTGGCCTCCGACGGGAATGGTCTCGGCTACGGTTTCCATTGTCTCGATCATCGGCCTGCCTTTCGCAATTGCTTGCTGGACGGACGGCAGCGAAAGCGAGGCACGGTGCGCTTCCTTGCTCTCCCACGCCTCGGTGATCCAGAGGATGTCGTTGTCAACCGGGTCATTGGCGACGATATAGCTCAGGCATCCGGGCATGTCGCCCAGCCCATCAAGCAAGACAGCCGACAACGCCGCGCGCTGGCCAGCTTGTGCCTTCATTTTGCCTATCAAGCCATACATCGGCAGAGCTCCTTTTAAGCCCGTCGCTGTGGCACAACCGGCTACGAGGACTGTCGATCCCATAAGCAATGTCCGGCGATCCACGTCCCAAATCTCACATATTCAATTAGGGCGTGTTAACACTATACATTCACATGACACTTCTCTAACCATTTGTAATGAATGAGATAAGCGAAGCGCAGTATGAGATGATCCGCCCCTATCTGCCGGTTCAGCGCGGCAATGTGCGGATTTCGAACCTGACAATGATCGATGCGGTGCTCTACATCACAGAGAATGGCTGCAAGTGGCGGGCATTGCCGAAGGAGTTCGGCAACTGGCACACGATATATACGCGGCTGAAACGCTGGGCTGAGGCGGGTGTGCTGGACAGACTGTTTACCGCCTTGCAGGAACACCGGCTGATCCGCATCAAGGTGGAATGCCTGGGTCTCGACAGCACCAGCGTGAAGGTCCATCCCGATGGCACGGGAGCGGCC
>JBKEEC010000202.1:0-1955 GCA_047975785.1 Sphingomonadaceae bacterium
GGGCTGGCCATGGCCTTCAGGCTGATGATGTCCGCACAGAAGAAATGGCGCAAGCTCGACGGCCAGAACCGCCTGCCCGAGATCATCAAAGGGGTTGAGTTCCGCGACGGCCTCCGTCAACGTCAAGCCGCCGCCTGATCAGGCATCACCAACTTTCGCGCATAGCTCCTGGCGGTGTAGGGATTGGGCTTTCAGTTAGAGGTTCGCCGCCGCGAGATAGATAATCTTGATACTGCGCCGCTGCGGCGGTTTCTCTTACCGATACCGATACTGCGTCCGATCCACTATAGTTACGGGCAACGCTCGCAAGGTTTCTTGGATTAGTAAACAACTCAGGGGATTCACGATTCAGATAAAGCATATCTTCAAATGTCGGAGTATAAGTCATGCAACTTCCTCAATCATATAGCGATAGTTATATGCTCGATCATACAAGCGCTTCGCACTACCTGCATTTCTTAGGATATCACTAGTATTAAGGCGACTTGATTCCCACGCTCTTTCGCCCAACAGCCACGAAGCGGCCGCGTAATGCGCGATAATCCGTTTATCTCCGGTGCGGAATGTGTTGATTGCAAACCGCACCTCTGAGCGTAGAAATCCGTCAACATTCTCAATGCTGCATGGGTTGCCGAAGCTCTCAATAATCCAGTTTTTAAGCTTATAATAGTAGCGCATGTGAACATGGCGCTTGAAGGATACAAAGTCCTGCTCTTTCATCAAAACCGTTTTTGACATGATTTCAGAGGGGCGATTACACAGCGTTATTCTCTGCCACTTCCCCGCGTCATCAATGGTGTGCAGTTCATACCCACAGCCAAAGAAGGCTTCGAGATTGTCCCTGTCCGTACCTCTCAAAAAATACGGAATCATGGTTGGCTCCCAGAACCGAAAATAAACCCACCTCTTATCAGACTCGACCTGAATACGTGTGAAGCGCCGGAAATGCTTGCGCAGGTCAAGGATGCTCAAACGTGAACGAATGAATATGCCTGCCTCTTTTCCCCAGACATCACGTGGCATTCCTGACGCTGAAAACACACCGCGGGTAAAATCCTCGTGCGGGTCTAACGCAACGATATATGGGGCAACGTCCCGCATTTCTTGCTCTGCATTCCCCTGAAACAGACATTCATAGGTGCAACCTGAATTTTCAATATGATCACGAAGGTGCGTTACCTTCCCTGTATCCAAAATCGCATAGACCTTCATGGGTGGCACGGCCTCGGCGCTGCCATATTGTTCTATTTCTTTTTGGGTAGGTTCTGGTTGGCCGAATAAAGGCTCCTGCAACGCCTCCGGCACTATTCGGACCTCATCAGTCCCAATCTGAAACCCCAGCGGTTCTACCCCCTCTATTTCTTCAAACTTCAAATAGCTTTCCGGTTCTGGCTCTGCGGATTCGCCCACGACAATCAGCCCAGATATCTCAACATGATGTTGCGGATGTACTGCCCGCGCTAGCCTTCCGATTTTCGGTTGCTGCGTCCCATGCCGGGCCAGATACGAATCCGCGGGCAAAACCTCCTCCAGCCAGACAATCCCCAAGCCCTGCTCTTTCAGGTGATAGACCAGCGTGTCTCGAAAAGCATCGTAGCAATCGGCCCAAACAGCAACCTGGCATTTATACTCACCATCGCCCTCAAATTCCTTGAGGTGACAATCTGCAATCCATGCCTCAAAATCTGCCATAAATAAGCTCTGCAAAATTATGAAGTGAACGACTACCGGCTGACGCCGGTAGCATCCCTTTTGGAATGTAATTCCAGATAGTTCACAATGACATCGTCCGTGACATTCCCCGAGGTTGTCGAAAAGTATCCGCGCGCCCAAAACCTTCTGCCCCAGTAGCGCTTGCGAAGTTGCGGAAACTCCATCTGGATCCGGCGCGACGACCGGCCCTTGATGCGCTGCATGACGTGGGACAGCGACAGTTTCGGCGGGATCGAAAGGAA
>JBKEEC010000203.1:0-2060 GCA_047975785.1 Sphingomonadaceae bacterium
CTGTCGTGATGATTTCAGACGGCCGGTCACCGATAGCGCGGCCAAAGAATCCCGCGATAATCGCGCCCAGCAATGGCAAGAAGACGATTGCGTGGTAGATCATTTTTTAGCGCTCCCGAGCTTGAGAGTGCGTAGGGAATAGGAAGAGTGGGAGTAGGTCATCTTTTTTCCCGATCCTGTAGCCCCTGATCGGGGATCTCAATAACTTTCCTACCTGCTCGCATTCCTCCAGCACCAGATCGGTGTCCGTGGCATTCATCATTCCAACCGACTGAGAGATCAAGGTATGAGTTTCCAATTCTTTTAGAGAGCCTTGCGCAATGCGAAGGAACTGAATGTACGCGCTGGTGTTCTCGCGTCCATTGCCCTCCGCAATGTTGGCAGGTACAGATACCGCCGCTCGACGAATTTGGGAGACTAGTCCAAACTTCTCGGATTTGGGAAAGGAACCGGTCTTCGCGTAACACAACGTTGCCAACGCCATGCCACGTTGCCAAACTATTAGATCCCGATACGAACGTATTTTCGACACCCGAACACACGATCCCTATTCCCCACTCCCAATTCCCATAAAACTCAGCCCTTCATCATATTGACGTCATCAACCGCGATGGAGCCGCGATTGCGAAAGTATACGACCACGATGGCAAGACCGATCGCCGCCTCAGCCGCCGCCACGGTCAATACGAACAAAGCAAACACCTGGCCGACCTGGTCACCCAGGAAGCTGGAAAACGCAACGAGGTTGATGTTGACGGCAAGCAGCATCAACTCAACCGACATCAACATGACGATGACATTCTTGCGGTTCAAAAAGATGCCGAAGATGCCGATGGTAAGTATGCACGCTGCCACCACCAGGTAATGCGCCAATCCAATCGTCATCGCCTTCCATTCCTCAAATCGCGTCGGCCTGAGCCGAACAAGAACCGCGTCGCGTGCTCTGTCACCCGCTACCTGTGCGCATCCGCCGACGGTACAATGGCCTGCCCCGGCGCCACCTTGACGATTTCAACCGCGGTCTCCGGCGTCCGGTTGACCTGAGCGGAAATCGACTGGCGCTTGACGCCTTCTTTATGTTTGAGCGTCAGGACAATGGCACCGACCATCGCCACCAGAAGCACCAGCCCGGCGCTCTGGAAGAAGTAGACGTACTTCGTGTAAATGAGCAGTCCCAGCGCCTTGGTATTGGAAACGCCTTCAGGCGCAACAGCGGCAAGCTGTGTTCCGACCCCCACGTCAAACCCATGAAACGCATAAAGCATGATCAGTTCGGCCAGAACAATGCCACCGATGATAAGCCCAATGGGTGCGTTCTTGATGAATCCTGCGCGCAACTCGGCAAAATCGACGTCAAGCATCATGACGACGAACAAGAATAGAACCGCCACTGCGCCAACGTAGACGATGATCAGCAGCATCGCCAGGAACTCAGCCCCCAACAGAACGAACAGACCGGCCGCATTGAAGAATGCCAGAATTAGGAACAACACGGCATGCACAGGGTTCTTTGCCGTGATGACCAACACGGCAGAGATCACCGCCAGAACGGCAAACAGATAGAAAAAGAAGGCTGTCACCGTCATCACGTCACCTGTACTGGGCGTCGAGCGCCAGGTTCTTGGCAATCTCGCGCTCCCAGCGATCGCCGTTCTCCAGGAGCCTGGCCTTGTTGTAGAAAAGCTCCTCGCGCGTTTCCGTCGCGAACTCGAAGTTCGGTCCTTCGACAATGGCGTCCACCGGGCACGCCTCCTGGCACAGCCCGCAATAGATGCATTTCGTCATGTCGATGTCATAGCGCGTCGTCCGCCGCGTACCGTCGTTGCGGCGCGGCCCCGCCTCGATGGTGATCGCTTGTGCCGGGCAGATCGCCTCGCACAATTTGCAGGCGATGCAGCGCTCCTCCCCGTTGGGATAGCGCCGAAGCGCATGCTCCCCGCGGAAACGTGGGCTCAAGGGGCCCTTCTCGAACGGATAATTCAATGTCGCCTTGGGCGCGAAGAAGTAGCGCATCGTCAGGAAGAACGCCGAGACGAACTCCGTCAGGAAAAGCGATTTGA
>JBKEEC010000204.1:0-10995 GCA_047975785.1 Sphingomonadaceae bacterium
GTGGCGCGGATTCACGCGATCCTGAGGCGCAGCGCCATGCGCCAGACCCTTCCGGGAACACAGGACGCGATCAGTTCCGGCCAGAGCCAGATCGTTGACCGGGGCCGCCTTGTCATGGATCGTGACAGGCATCACGTCACCTGGAACGGACGCGCAGTATCCCTGACTGTTACCGAATTTCTGATTCTTGAGGCCCTGGCGACACGACCCGGAGTTATCAAAAGCCGAAACCAGCTGATGGATGCGGCCTATCCCGATGATGTGTTTGTGGATGATCGCACGGTCGACAGCCACATCAAGCGTATGCGCCGCAAGTTTCGCTCGGTAGATCCGCAATTCGAAGCCATCGATACTCTCTATGGTGCGGGATACAGCTATATCGATGGGTAAAAGACACAATCCCGGTTCGGTTGATGCCCGACTGGAGAAAATTGAGCAAACGCAGCGTTTCTCTCTTCCCTCCCGCATTCTGGCTGTGAATATCCTGCCTCTGGCACTGCTGGGCGGCGGGATTTTCTATCTCGATACCTATCGCAAGCAATTGCTGGATGAACGCTACAAACTGGCCCGTATCGAAGCCCAGATTACGGCTGAGGCCCTGGCAGGGGCCACGCGTGAACGGCAGGAAGCACTGCTGATACAGATCGGCAAGGAACAACGCCTTCGTCTGCGCATGTTTGATGCCGAAGGCAAACTCTGGGCAGACAGTTTCGAACTTGATTCCCCTTCTTTCCAGATGGACGTTGCAGGAGATGAAAACTGGAATGAACGCTTTGCCCGCCTGATGGACAGGGTGGTTGATACCATTGTTGGTGCAGACCCGATCCCTGACTACACGGAACCATCTGATCCGGCCGCCGATGCCTGGCCGGAACTGCGCCGGGCCAGAGCGGAAGGCCTGACCCAGATCCAGTTGCGTGACTGGTCGGATGGCACGCCAGTCATCAATGCGGCTGCGCCGGTGGGCCTCAAGGGCGCGACATTGCTGACAACCCGCAATGCGGTAGACATTACCAATGCCGTGCGCAGCGCCCGCAGCACACTTGTCACCTATTTCATCATCGCCTTGCTGATGTCTGTCACGCTCTCGATGTTTCTGGCACGAACGATTGTTGTTCCCCTGCGCACCCTGTCCCGCGCTGCCATGCGTGTGCGCCTTGGCCGTGACAGGCAGGTAGATGTTCCCCGTCTGCCTGAGCGGAGGGATGAAATTGGTGTTCTTGCCCGTGCCATATCCGATATGTCGGTCGCACTTCGCCAGCGTATTGATGCGGTAGAGCATTTTGCCGCAGATGTTGCGCATGAAATCAAGAACCCTCTGGCCAGCCTGCGCAGTGCCATTGAATCACTGGGCCGGGTGGAAGATCCGCAATTGCGCCGCCAGCTAACCGAAATTGCCTCGCATGATGTGCGCCGGATAGACAGGCTGGTTACGGAAATATCCGATGCCAGTCGTATCGATGCCGAACTGTCACGCGCGACATTTGAGCCGGTTAACCTGTCGGCCCTTCTTGCCAATATTATTGGTTCGAGAGAATACCGCTCAGAAAATGAACAAACGCATATCGTGGTCAATGGCGATGAAAACCCCGTCTATGTCATGGGTGTCCCGGTGCGGCTTGAACGCGTGATAGAAAACCTGCTGGACAATGCCGTTTCGTTTTCTCCGCCCGGAGGCACGATCACCATGAGCCTGAGCGATGATCAGGAACGTGTTACCTTGATGGTGTGCGATGAAGGCCCTGGTATCCCGCACGACTCACGGGAAAAAGTCTTTCAGCGGTTCCATTCTGTCCGTCCCGATGAAGAAGCCTTTGGTCAGCATAGCGGACTGGGTCTTGCCATTGCCCGCACCATTGCTGAAGCCCATGATGGTGCATTGACAGCTCATGATCGGCCAGACGGAAAATCCGGCGCCTGTCTGATGCTGGATTTGCCATCCTGGCATACCAGTGGTGCCGCGTGATCGTTCAGGCGAGCTGTGTTGCGATTGGCGAGCGGGCAATACTGATAGAAGGCGTGCCCGCTAGCGGCAAAAGCAGCCTGGCCCTGTCGCTGATTGACCGCGGCGCCGTGCTTGTGGGCGATGATGGCGTAATGCTTGAGCGAGACGGAAACCGGATCATGGCTTCGCCGCCTCCCAATATTCGCGGCCTGCTGGAAATTCGCAATGTCGGGCTGGTTCCCTTTCCCGTTACGAAGGCACCACTGGCATTGATTATCCGGATCGACAAATCTGCCCCTCGTCACCGCGACATGCCGGAAAATCGCGATATTTCGGGCTGTCAAATTCCCTTGATCCCGCTTTATCCGGCTGGTGCGATCATGGCCTTGCGGGCAGAGCAGGCCCTGCGCATCTATGGCCTGCCCTGAAATGGATCAGGACAAAGATTCCCCCTTCCCACTGACACAAAAAAAGATCAAACCCGACCCGATGACGGATGAGTCGCAACCATCACTACCGCAAAAACAGCATATCCTACTCGTTACCGGGCTGTCAGGAGCAGGAAAGACGACTGCGCTTCAGGTTCTGGAAGATCTGGGCTGGGAAACCATTGATAATTTCCCTATCCGCCTGCTGGAACGCATGATCAGCAATGATGATGAAACTTCACCTCATCCGCTGGCTATCGGGTTTGATAGCAGAACACGCGGATTCAGGCCCTCTGCCATTATTGATCTGGTCAAGGCCCTGTCCCTCAGAGATGATCTGAGCGTGGCCACGCTTTTTCTGGACTGTAATGGCAAGGAGCTGGAGCGGCGTTACAACGAAACCCGCCGACGTCACCCTATGGCGCAACAAAGTCCGGTTCGGTCGGGAATCGCAGCGGAACGTGAATTGCTGGCGCCACTGCGCCGGTGGGCTGACGCGGTTATAGATACCAGCGATTTTTCCAGCAATGATCTGCAAATGGCGATTCGCGCACGTTTTTCCGACAGCGCGCCCCGCACCATGGAAGTCATAGTCTCCAGTTTCGGCTTTGCACGTGGTATGCCTCCGCTGGCTGATCTCGTGTTTGACATGCGCTTTCTTGACAATCCCCATTGGGAAGATGACCTCAGGGAGCAGACCGGGCTTGATGCTCCGGTGGGCGAATATATTATGCGCGATCCTGCATTTACACCTGCTTACGAACAGATACACAGCCTGTTGCTGACCTTGCTGCCACGTTATCGCGCGCAGGGGCGCAGCTATGTCAATATTGCGTTTGGGTGCACGGGTGGGCGGCACCGTTCTGTTTTCACAGCGCAGAAAATGGCCTCAGCCTTGCAAGAGGAAGGTTTTTCCCCCACACTCATACACCGCAATCTCGGCTCACGTGCAGCCGATACGATTGAAGGCCCGCAATTATGATTATGTCCGGCTGCCGAAGTAAGTTTCTGTCTTGTCTGGTCACGGTCACCTGCAAGATAGCACCTCGCGCACAAAAATGGGCACAGGGTTTCAGCAAAAGCAATTCGGTATCAGCAATATACAGCAGAAATCCAGAATCAGCATTATGTCTCCATGCTACAGGTAAGGCTCATCTCTGCTCATGATTGGTATGGTTCTGGTCACGCATGGCCGTCTGGCTGAGACATTTGTTGATGCGATGGAGCATGTCGTCGGCAAACAGGATAATGTCGCCACCATCTGCATCGGCCCCTTTGATGACATGGAACAGCGACGCGAAGATATCGCCCGCGCCATCGATGAAGTGAATAGTGGCGATGGGGTCATCATACTGACAGACCTGTTTGGCGGAACACCGTCAAACCTTGCAATCTCCTTGCTTGATGCCGGACGGGTGGAAGTGATTGCCGGTATCAATCTGCCCATGCTCATTCGTCTGGCTGGTGCCCGCAAGACAATGAATGTAAGTGATGCCGTGGCCGCAGCACGCGATGCCGGACGCAACTATATTACCATAGCATCAGAACTCCTGGGAGATCAGAAACAGGATGCCGCAGAATGAGCAATGACTATCGGCGAACAGTCATAATCGTCAATCAAAGAGGCCTTCATGCCCGCGCCAGTGCAAAATTTGTCAATGCCGTGACCGAACTGCCGGACTCGGTGCTCGTGACCGTGGCAAAGGACGGCACGCAGGCATCCGGCGGGTCAATCCTTGGCCTGATGATGCTCGGCGCAGCCAAGGGTGATACCATCGAATTGCAAGTGAGCGGCGAAGGAAGCCAGCAGGCGCTCGACCAGCTCTGTGCGCTGGTTGATGGCGGGTTTGGCGAAGACTGATTTATTGAGCTGACCGCCAATGCGCCGTGAAATTACAGGTTTTTCCAATCCCGCTGTCAAATATCTGCGCAGCCTGCGTGACAAAAAACACCGCAAACAGACCGGCCAGTTTCTTGTAGAGGGCCTGCGTCTGCTCACCGATGCGCGTGAAAGTGGCCGTTTGCCAAAAATATTGATGATGGCCCGGATGCGTGACCCGCATCCGCTGCTATCGGATCTGGAGCAGGGCGTTGCTGCTTCGGGCGGAGACATTATCGAAACCAGCCCGGAGATACTTTCGCGCATCACAGGCAAGGATAATCCGCAAGGCGTTATCGGGGCATTTGATGTGTTCGATACATCACTCGACCGGATTGACCGGACACAGGTCCCCATCTGGCTGGTTGCACAGGCGATGCGTGATCCGGGCAATCTTGGCACCATGTTGCGCACAGCCGATGCGCTTGGCGCTGGCGGACTGATCCTGATTGATGACTGCGCGGACCCGTTTTCAAGTGAAGCCGTCCGCGCAAGCATGGGCGCGATTTTTACCCGCCAGCTCGCACAAGCACGCTGGGACGCATTTCTGCCATGGCTGCGCAGCTCAGAAGGGCAATTGGTCGCCGCTTCCCTGCGCGATGCGGTGCCTTATCGCGAAGCTCCCTATCAGGCACCGTGCTTTATCATGGTTGGCAATGAATCGCAGGGACTGCCGGAAAGCTATGAAAAAGCCTGTGATCTGCGTGTAACCCTGCCGATGCGTGGCAAGGCAGACAGCCTCAATGCTGCGATTGCAGGGGCTGTCCTCGGTTATGAGGTGCTGGCGTCTCTGAATCAGAATACCGGGTCAAATCCGGGTGGCAATTCGCCATCCGGTCCCGGCTGAACAGGCGAGTGAATCCCGCATTCAGTTTTGTCCCAGCCCTTCCATCGGCCAGAGCGGGAGTCTTCGCCTGCGGCCACCTTGCTGGTGCAGGGCGAACAGCCGATTGACGGATAACCATCAGCAACCAGCGGGTGCGGCGGCAGATCATGTTCCGCAAAATAAGCGGCAATGTCGTCGGCTTTCCAGTCGATCAACGGGTTGATCTTCAGCCGCCCCTGCGCATCAGAATTATCAACCTCAAAACGGGGCAGGCTGGAACGCGTGCTGGACTGAAACGCCTTGCGTCCTGTCAGACTGGCATCAAATTCTGCCAATGCAGCGGCAAGAGGTTGCACCTTGCGGATTTCACAGCAGCCATCCGGGTCATAGGACCAGCGCAGCCCGCTCTCGTCACGATCAGCCAGTGTTGCGGCATCGGGTGTCAATATGCGCAGGCCAGTCAGCCCCAATCGTTTGACCAGTTCATCACGGTAAGCCAGCGTTTCATCAAAATGTTTTCCGGTATCCAGAAACAGAACCGGCAGGGTCGGATCAATCTGCGCCACCAGATGCAGCAATACCGCACTTTCGGCCCCCATGCTCGATACGACCGCAATATCTCCCGCCAGACCATCTGTAATGACAGAGCGCAGCATCTCTACTGTATCGGCACCGCGAAACATGCGGTTGAGCCGCACGGCATCAGCCTCGCTGAATCGCGGGCCAGTATTGATGGTGTCGCGTGCGCGCACCGGCTCAGCTATTTTGCTGCCGGGCACGAAGCTTCCAGACAGGGATCGTGTCATCGGATGCATCCTGATAGGCATAGGGATAGCGCGTCAGAGACGCGTTCAGATCGTCCGCGTTAAACGGGGTGTTCGGCGCAAAACTGTCAAACCCGCAGCGCCGCATAAAGGCGACAAGGTCCAGCAGGACCTCGCCGGTTGCCTTGATCTCCCCCCGGTAACCCTTCTCTCGCAGAATTTGTGCGCTGGAAAATCCGCGACCATCACGGAAACGGGGAAAATCTATTTCCACCAGATCAAGCCGATCCAGCACCGGAAACAACTGCTCAACATCGTCGCCTGCCTCGATGCGGACCGAGCGGGCATTGTCCTGTCCAAGAAAGGAATCCAGTGTCACCGCTGGCTCATCAGGTGCGGCGTCATCACGAAAGCGGACAATATCAACCATAGATTGCCTCCTTGAACTCATCCATGCCAACACGGCGATAGGTGTCGAGAAACCGCTCTGCGGGTTTACGAACCGCCCGGTAATGGTTGATGGTCCGCTCAATCGCGTCCACAACCCCGTCCTCGTCAAAACCCGGCCCTGTAATTTTGGCCTGGCTGACATCTTCCGCCTCGGACCCGCCCAGCAAAAGCTGGTAGTTTTCCGTGCCTTTGCGGTCGACACCCAGCACACCGATATGGCCTGCATGGTGGTGACCACAGGCATTGATACAGCCGGAAATCTTGATCTTGAGTTCGCCCAGATCTTTCTGCCCTTCCGGATCTGCAAAACGCTGTGAAATTTTCTGCGCCAGCGGGATGGAACGGGCATTGGCAAGGCTGCAATAATCAAGTCCCGGACAGGCGATAATATCGCCGATCAGATCAAGATTGGCATTGCCCAGCCCTGCTGCATCCAGCTTTTGCCATATGGCATAAAGATCCTGCTTGCGGACATGAGGCAGCACCAGATTCTGGGCATGGGTCGCGCGGATTTCATCGAAAGAATATTCCCGCGCAAGCTCTGCCACCAGATCCATCTGATCGGCTGATATATCACCGGGAATCCCGCCTGCAGGCTTGAGCGAAATATTGGCAATCGCATAGCCCGGTGCCTTGTGGGCAACAATCTGCCGGTCCACCCAAAGGGCAAAATCCGGATCGGACAGATTCAGTTCTTCACTCAGGCCCTGTTCAAAAGGAGGCGGAGTAAAATAGGCCGCAATGCGATCATACTCGCTTTGCGGTGGGTCCGTCTCGAAAGTAAGCACCCGTGCAAACTCTTCCTCAACCTGACGGATAAATTCTTCCTCACCCAGCGTGTGGACAAGAATTTTCATCCGCTGTTTGTGGATATTGTCCCGCCGGGCATTACGGTTCCAGACCCGCAAAACCGCCTGCACATAGGAAAACACCTGATGAGCCGGCAAAAATTCACGCATATGGGCGGCAATAATCGGTGTGCGCCCCATGCCTCCACCGGCAAATACCTGAAACCCGGCCTCGCCAGCTTCATTACGAACTATGCGCAGGGCAAAATCATGCCAGCGCAGTGCGGCCCGATCTGTATCGGTCGCAATCACGGCGATCTTGAACTTGCGTGGCAAATAGCTGAATTCAGGATGGAATGAGGTCAACTGGCGCAGCAATTCTGCCCAAGGACGCGGGTCCATGATTTCATCAGCGGCGGCACCGGCATACTGATCTGCCGAGATATTGCGGATACTCTCGCCGCTGGTCTGGATGGCGTGCATCTCCACTTCGGCCAGTTCGGCCAGAATGTCAGGCGCTTCTTCCAGCTTGATCCAGTTATACTGGATATTCTGCCGGGTCGTGAAATGGCCATAGCCGCGATCATAGCGACGCGCGATATCTGCCAGCTTGTGCATTTGTGTGGAATTGAAAGTGCCATAGGGAATGGCCACCCGCAGCATATAGGCATGGAGCTGGAGATAAAGACCGTTCTTCAGCCGCAAGGGCTTGAACTGGTCATCGGTCATATGCCCTTCAATCCGCCGCCGTGTCTGATCGCGAAATTCTGCCACGCGCGCATCCACCATAGCCTGGTCATATTGGTCGTATCTATACATTATATCACCCAGTTTCCGGCATCGGGATCAGCCGGTTTCAATGTCAGGTCGGGGCGGACTGTCGGGCCAAGTGCGCGGATACGGTCCTTGATATGTGCAGGACGAACATTGCCCGCATCATCATGTTCCGCATCAATCGCGTAAGGCATATTGACCCGCTGCGCGCCTTCTTCGCGAGCGAGAATGACATCCCATTGCTCTCCCACATCAGCCGCATCTTCAACATGAATGGACCAGTCATAGCCTGTCCACCAGATCACCGCGCCCGATTTCAGATCGTTGCCAGTCAGAATTTTCACTGCATAGTCTCCAATACCGCAGACAAGGCTTTTTCGTCCTCCCTTGCGGTCACGTCTCCGATTATAATAAGGGCCGGGCTGACCACTTTTTCGCGCTCTACCATCTCTGGCAGGCCCGCCAGCGGGGCGCGCAAAATACGCATTTCAGGCCGGGCACCATTTTCAATCACTGCCAGCGGCATGTCCGGCGCCAGGCCATCTGCCATCAGCTTTTCAGCAATATGAGGGGCTGTCCTGACCCCCATATAAATGACCAGAGTACGCCCCTTGCCTGCAAGACCGGCCCAGTTCTGCTCCGACAATCCCTTGCATTGCCCCGCAACAAAGCTGACAATGCTCGCGCTATCGCGGTGTGTAAGCGGGATTTGTGCCGCTGCTGCTGCGCCATTGGCGGCACTGATCCCCGGCACGATTTCCACCGGCACATTGGCGGCCCGGCAGGCTTCAGCTTCTTCGCCACCGCGTCCGAAGATAAACGGATCTCCGCCCTTGAGGCGCACAACATCCCGCCCCGCAAGCGCCTCCCGCACAAGCAGGTCATTGATGCGCTCTTGCGACATGGTATGCCGGGCACGGCTTTTGGCAACACTGACCAGCTCCGCATCAGCGCGTGCCATGGCCAGAATGGACGGATCAACCAGCCCGTCATGCACGATAAGCCGGGCGGCCTCAAGAAGCCGGGCGGCGCGCAAGGTCATCAGGTCAGGATTGCCCGGACCCGCCCCTACCAGATATACTGTGCCAATTCCTGTCATGCCTGCCACATGGGCGATGACGGCAGATCATGCCAGTGAGAATGGTTTTCCCGTCAGGTAGATCATCTTTACCGTGTCGGGTCCGGCTTTGCCCCAACCTGCAAGATCTACGGTATAGGAACAGGGAAAATTACGCCTCTCCGGCAGCATCAATCAGGGCGCTTTGCAAGGCATCAGCAGGGGTCTTGTCTCCCCAAAGCACAAACTGGAAAGCCGGGTAAAAGCGATCACACTCATCCAGAGCGGTTTCCACCATTGTCCGCGCCTGGGTCAGACTCAGCAGACCATCTTCACCAAGCATCTGCCCATTGCGATACAGCAGCACGCTACCGCTTGACCAGATTTCAAAATGGCCGAGCCAGAGCTGCTCATTGATCAGGGACAGAAGCTCAATAGCAGCCATGTGCTTTTCCGGGCTGACCCGTATTTCAGGCAGGCACAGCAATTGCAGGACATGGTCTTCTGTCCGCCAGACGCAGCGAATCTGATATTTGGCCCAGCTTCCCTGAATTTCACCGATCAGTTCCTCGTCCGAGTGAATTTCACATGGCCAGCCATGCGCATCAAACATGGCAGCCAGTGCCTGTAGCGGTGAAACATCAATCTCAGACGAATAATCCCGAATCCCTGCCTTCATGATATGTGCCTTATTTCGCCTGCAGCAATGCGCCTGAATAGGGTTCAGGCACAATGCTTCAGCTATTTGTTTTTGCGCATTTTCGAATCAAAAGCCGGTTGGTTTTCTGATGAAAATGCTATTGCGACCTTTTGTGACTGCATGGCCTGACAGGCCTTGTCTCGCAATCTGCAAAGCATGGTCCATTGGGGACAAGTTGACAGAACTGTTCAAAGCCTGTGCAAAAAATATATCCAGCCTATTTGACCGGGGTAATTTCCTGCCCGTTCTCACTGGTAAAGGTAAAACCCTCGACCCCGTCTTTTTTCAGACTGGTTACAACAGACTGAGCCGCTTTTAGCGAATCAAACGGCCCCGTCAGCAAACGGTTGGATTGCCCCCAGGGCGCGGTATAACCATCTTTTTTTTCAAGGACTTCGGAAGCTTTCTTCTTGATCCGGCCCCAATCAAACTTCAGGGCGGAAATATTCTGCCCTGTCGCGACCTGAACCCAGAAACGGCTCGGATGGGAAGGCTTTGCCGACTCTTTCGCAACAGGCGCCGGTTCATTCTTGTCTCGCGGCGGCTTGATACTGGTAATATCCACCGCTCCGCTGAGGCGGCTTGCAGGCGAAACCGGAGCAACAGCCAAATCCGCGAAAGCATCCGCCACGCTGGCATTTGGGGAAACAGGTGCTCGCGCAATGGGCTTGGCAGGCACCATTCCCGCAGAATCAGGTATATTTTCTGTAACTGCGCTGCCAGACACCTTGCCCAGATCAAAGCCAGGAACAGGTGATACCCCTTGTGACATGCCCTGCTGCGTAACCTGTTGCGCTGGCGCAGATATTCCGGTGGTCGATACCGGGGAAGATGCGGAAGGCGAGGAAGACGGAGCAACCGCAACAGGCAGCGATGAAGCAGGTTGCGCAGCAATAGGCGCTGGCGGCGAAGATTCCGCCATTGCCGGAGAAGCAGGCCGGGTGGCAGAGCTGAGACCAGCCTCCAAAGTCGTGTTGAAGCCCGGCTTTGTATCTGCACTGGATGCGGCAGCCCCTCCTGTAGCGGCAGGGGAAGAAACTGGTGCAGGTGTTGGCGCTGTTGCAGGTGATGAAGTGGACGCGGAGCCCGTCGGGGCCAGCTCAGATAGCCTTGTTATTGGTGCTACGGCCGGCAATTCCGTCGATTTTACCGCGGCAAGGCGTGTTGTATCATCAGCTTGCGTCTGTGGCAGAGCTGTCTGTTGTGCAGAAACTGACGGCACAGGAGCAGGCGTCGCAGGCGCTGCTGCCATTGCCGCTGTCTGACGGGGAGAGCCTGTCGTATCGGCAGGTGCAGGTGACGCATCAGTGCTATCGGCTTTGGCCCGCCTTCCCGGTCCCGGCCGCACCGGAGCATTATGCCGGTCATCTATTCTTTGCTGAAA
>JBKEEC010000205.1:0-6072 GCA_047975785.1 Sphingomonadaceae bacterium
GGTCAGGCCTGGCTGGCACCGATTGACAGGCGCGTGCGCAGCGCATCGCGTATCGCAGACATAGGCAGCGCAGAAGAAGGTCAGCTAGTGCTGGCAGAACCTGCCGGACGGTTCCCACGATCAGGCGTAAATGTTGTAGAAACTCTTGGCAATCCGCTTGCTCCCAATAGCTTTAGCCTGATTGCGATAGCAAAATACGGCATTCCGCATGTCTTTTCATCGGAAGTGCTGGATGAAGCAGAGCGGGCAGCGAACATCTCGCTTGAGGGAGACAGGCGCGAGGATCTGCGAGATATTCCGATTGTCGCTATCGACCCGGCTGATGCGCGCGATCATGATGATGCAATATGGGCTGAACCGGATGGAGATGGAGGGTTTCGCGCTCTGGTCGCGATCGCGGATGTCAGCTTTTATGTCCGTTCTGGTGGCGCGCTTGATCGGGAAGCACGAAAACGCGGCAACTCTGTTTATTTTCCTGATCGGGTTGTCCCGATGTTACCGGAAATATTGAGTGCAAATGTCTGCTCTTTACGAGAGGACGAAGACCGGGCTGCTATGGTCTGCCACCTGCAAATCAACAGTCAGGGCAAGGTTACAGCTTATCGTTTTGCCCGCGCGCTTGTGCGTATTGCGCATAATCTTGCCTACGAAGAAGCTCAGCGGCAAATCGATTCGGGTGAAGCAGATGACATTTTACGGCATCTGTGGGCGTGCTGGAATGCCCTGAATACAGCGCGTCAGGCGCGTGACCCATTGGAGCTGGAATTGCCCGAAAGGCAGGTCCGGCTTGATGATCAGGGTAAAATTGCAGCCATCACCATGCGCGAAAGGCTTGATGCTCACCGCGTTGTGGAAGACTTCATGATTACAGCAAATGTTGCAGCAGCAAAGGCGCTTGAATCAAAAGCATCGCCGGTTGTGTATCGGGTGCATGAGCCGCCCAACCGGGAAAAACTGATTGCTCTGCGCGATTATTTGCAAACGCTGGATATCAACCTTGCACTGGGTCAGGTCATTACGCCGGGTGTGTTTAATCGTCTGCTTTCCGGTATTTCGGATGAAGCAGAAAAGGCGCAATTGATGGAAGCCGTGTTGCGTAGCCAGACCCAGGCCTATTACAGTCCGCGCAATAGTGGGCATTTTGGTCTGGCGCTGGGGTCTTATTCCCACTTTACCTCCCCGATCCGGCGCTATTCAGATTTGCTGGTGCATCGTGCGCTGGTAGATGCCTGGCATCTTGAACAGCCCGCGCCGAAGGATGCTTCCCTGCCTGTGCATACCGGGCTGCCAGAGCGCGACCGGGATAAATTATCCCAGATTACCGACGCTCTCAGCGAGGCAGAACGTCGCGCCATGGAGGCCGAGCGCGATACGCTGGACAGATATGTTGCCGCCTATCTTTCAGACCGGACAGGAGAAATATTCGAAACCCGGATTACGGGGGTTCAGTCATTCGGTTTCTTTGCCACGATTATCGGGCTGGGAGGGGACGGGCTGGTCCCTGTTTCTACTCTGGGTGCAGAGCATTTTACCTATAACGAAAAGGAACGATCCTTGTCGGGAGACGATAGCGGAGACAGCTATACGTTGGGACAAAGGGTGAAGCTTCGCCTTGCTGAAGCCAATGCCCTGACAGGTGCGCTGAAGTTTGAGCCAGTGGACAGTGAAGGAATGCCAATTGAGCCTCGTGGCTCACGCCCGTCAGATAATCGGAAGTATAAGCCGAAAAGGGGACACCAGCAGGGCAGGCGCGGCAGACCCGCCAATATCCGGCATCAGGGAAGAAGACGATAATTCATCGCTTCACAACGGATGATATCTCCCCGATGAAACCCGTGTCAGGCCATGCGGTCAATATCCTCATCAGAAAAACTGCCCGGAACAATATAGAGCGGGCACCCCAGACTGCCCGCATGGGCTGCAAAATGGGTGACAAGCGGGCCGGGTGATCCATCCTTGCCCGCACCAAGCACCAGAGCCTTGACTTCGGGGTGTTCGGCAAGGAAGTGGCCAATCACTTCTGCCCCATTTCCGACAATAACAGAAATAGAGGGCATTTTTCCGCTTTCTGCAAAAATGCTGCCTGCTGCTGACGATGCCAGCACTTCGGCCTTGTCATGTGCTTCCTGCTCGATCGTCGCCTGTATTCCGCCAAAAGCGGAGAAGCTCTGTTTTGGCACCAGAGCAAGAATATGAACATCGCCGCCTGTTTTTATGGCTCTGTGAGAGGCAAAGCGAAGGGCACGCAAGGCTTCTTCTGTTTCATCCATCACAACCAGATAAATTCGCATTGCCGGCTCCCCCTTATTTCTCTATCCGATGAAAAGCTGATCGGCGCAAGTATCTTGCTTGATTGCATCCTTCATATCAGTCAGATAAAGGGCGCAAAACGCTACGGAACAGCCAGAGGATAAACGCATTACCATGCCCATTGCGATTAAAATGCCCGCTTTGTCTCCCACCATGGAAGAGGGAACACTTGCCCGTTGGCTGGTCAAGGAAGGCGATAGCGTGTCTTCCGGTGATATTCTTGCCGAAATAGAAACCGACAAGGCGACTATGGAGTTTGAGGCCGTTGATGAAGGCACCATTGCCGGCATTGCCGTTCCCGAAGGAACAGAGGGCGTAAAAGTCGGCACGGTGATTGCGATCCTGGCTGAAGACGGCGAAGATGTGGAAGAGGCAAAGGCGTCTGCTTCTGGCGGATCCGCTCCAGAATCAAAACCGGAGCCGGTGCCTGCACCAACCCCGGAAGCTCCTACTCCGGCACCTTCGTCTGAGCCGGCCAATGCGGCAGCAAGTGTGGCGACTTCGGCTTCAGACCGGATCATTGCATCTCCCTTGGCCAAAAGGATAGCTGCCGAAAAGGGCATTGATTTGTCTGTGGTAAAAGGCACAGGGCCTAACGGGCGGATTGTGAAGGCAGATATTGAACAGGCCGGAACAGGATCAACTGCTCCTGTCGCCGCCGCGCCGTCGTATGCTGCGGTATCAGCGCCGGCACCCGCTCCGGTTGCGGCACAGGATTTTGGTATTCCTCACACGGCGGAAAAACTGTCGGGTATGCGCAAGACCATTGCGCGGCGCCTGACCGAATCAAAACAACAGGTTCCGCATATCTATCTGACAGTCGATATTCGACTGGACGCCCTACTCAAGCTGCGCACCAAACTGAATGCCGCGCTGGAGCCGCAGGGTATCAAGCTGTCCGTTAACGACCTGCTGATCAAGGCATTGGCAAAATCACTGCTTGCCGTTCCCAAATGCAATGTCCAGTTTGCAGGTGATCAGCTTCTTAACTTTGAACGTGCTGATATTTCTGTTGCCGTCTCCATTCCGGCAGGGCTTATCACTCCGATTATTACCGATGCGGGGGCAAAAGCCGTATCCGCCATTTCCACTGAAATGAAAGACCTCGCCGGACGCGCGCGTGACGGCAAGCTTATGCCGCATGAATATCAGGGCGGGACAGCAAGCCTGTCGAATATGGGCATGTTCGGGATCAAACAGTTTGAGGCAGTGATCAATCCGCCGCAGGGGATGATCATGGCGATTGGTGCTGGCGAGAAACGCCCCTATGTCATTGATGATTCGCTTCAGATTGCCTCTGTCATGAGCGCCACGGGCAGTTTTGACCACCGGGCTATTGATGGTGCGGATGGCGCACAATTGATGCAGGCATTCAAGGATCTGGTCGAATCGCCGCTTGGTCTGGTTGCCTGAATTGTGCTTCATGCGGGGATTTTTCTGGTTGCGGCAGGTGCAATGATCGGGGCACCTGCTCCCCCCGCTACAGAATCATCTGGTGCAGAACTGCGCGTGCCATTGATCGGGGTGGATGGACCAGAACTTGACGCTTGCGGAACAATTGGCCGTATTACAGGTCTGGAAAAGGAACGCCTGACAGAATTGCCCGTCAAGGCGGCACCATCTGCTGAAGCAGCCCGGACAGATATATTACATCAGGCGGACCTTGTCTGGCTGTGCGAGGCAGATGGAGAATGGCAAGGCATTGTCTATGCCACCGGAGAGTTTCAGGATCTTGGAGATTGCCGGGTCAGTATTCCTGTGCCGACCCCGCTCCAGTATAGCGGACCTTGTTCGTCCGGTTGGATTTCCGGACACTATATCCATATTGTAACCGGGTGATCATGATCGGGCCAGATTCTTCCCAACCACTTATTCGCGTGACAGCAATGCCTGGTGACACCAATCCGTATGGCGGTGTGTTTGGTGGCTGGATCATGAGCCAGATGGCATTGGGGGCAGGGTCACTTGCCAGTCGCACCGGCGGGGGCACGGCAGTTGTTGTCAGTGCAGGAGATTTTACCTTTCCCGGCAAAATGAATGTGGGGGATGAACTGTCTGTTTATGGCGAGGTTATCACTACGGGCACCACGTCATTGACAATAGACATACGCGCAATTGCGCGTGCAAGAGACAGTGATGCGACAGTTCAAGTCGCCTCTGGACAATTCAAATTTGTGCTGCTGGACGGCGCGGGCAGGCCGCGTCCGGTTATGGCTGTGCAATCAGCGTGAAACAAGAGGATATCACCATGGCAAATTCCTATGACGTAATCGTGCTTGGATCGGGGCCGGGCGGCTATGTCGCAGCTATTCGCTGTGCCCAGCTGGGCCTTAAGACTGCAATTGTGGAGCGTGAATTGCTTGGCGGAATATGCCTTAACTGGGGCTGCATTCCAACCAAGGCCCTGCTGCGTTCGGCTGAAATCTACCACTATATGCAGCACGCAAAGGATTACGGACTGGCCGCCAAGGAGATTGAAGCAGATCTTGAAGCGATAGTGAAACGCAGCCGCGGTGTTTCAAAACAGCTGAATCAGGGCGTGACGCATCTGATGAAGAAAAACAAAATCACCGTGCATATGGGGGAGGGAACGCTGACCTCGCCAACCACTCTCGATGTCAAGGGAGAGAAAGGCAAGGAAACGCTGACCGGCAAACATATCATTATTGCAACCGGCGCGCGTGCGCGCGAACTGCCCTTTGCCAAGGCAGATGGCAAACGCATATGGACCTATCGCCATGCGATGACACCTGCCGAAATGCCGGGCAAGCTTCTGGTCATGGGATCAGGCGCCATCGGGATAGAATTTGCCAGTTTCTATAATGATCTTGGTGCGGATGTAACAGTTGTTGAAATGCTTGATCGTATTGTCCCGGTTGAGGACGAGGACGTTTCTTCCTTTCTTGAAAAGGCTCTGAAAAAACAGGGCATGACAATCATGACCTCTGCCAGTGTTGAAGGTCTTGATGTTAGTGCCAAGGGCGTGAAAGCGAAAATCAAGGACAAGAGCGGCAAGGTTGAAACACATGATTTCAGCCATGTTATCTCTGCGGTCGGAATTGTTCCCAACACCGACAATATCGGTCTTGAGAAGCTGGGCATCAAGGCAGAACGCGGGATCATCCAGATTGATCCGCTGGGCCGCACCAATGTCCCTTCTATCTGGGCGATTGGCGATTGCACACCGGGGCCATGGCTTGCCCATAAAGCCAGCCATGAAGGCGTTACGGCAGCCGAGGCTATCGCACAGGCTCTTGGCAACAAGGATGCGCATCCTCACGCCATGGATCGCAATAATATTCCGGGCTGCACCTATTGCCATCCGCAAATTGCCAGTGTCGGCATGTCGGAGAAAAAGGCCTAAGAGGCCGGATATGAGGTGAAGGTTGGCAACTTCCCGTTTATCGGCAATGGCAAGGCAATTGCCCTTGGGGAGCCGGAGGGCTTCATCAAAACGGTCTTTGATGCAAAAACCGGTGAATTACTGGGTGCGCATATGATCGGCGCAGAAGTGACTGAACTGATTCAGGGTTATACGGTTGGCAAGACGCTTGAAACAACCGAGGTTGAACTGATGGAAACTGTATTCCCGCATCCGACTCTGAGCGAGATGATGCATGAAAGCGTCCTCGCAGCCTATGGGCGGGCGATACATATCTGATTTCAGATCCTGATGAGTTTGACTCATCGGGATGTGGTCAAGCCCGCGCGGCGCCTGAGCGAAGCCAATCCCGTATGCGTCAGCATCAACGGGATTGAGTA
>JBKEEC010000206.1:0-4304 GCA_047975785.1 Sphingomonadaceae bacterium
AGCCTGCTGGATCGCGCGCCGGATACGCCGCCGATGCCGGGGGATGCCCTTTGAACCGCAAACCAACCTGACGGAGACCGCCCATGCCGCGCGCCGCGCTTTACGCCCGTTACTCGTCCGATACTGAACAACTACCGGCTGGCGCCGGTAGGATCTGCGGTGTGCTGTTCGAGGTACTGAAGTACGATGTCTTCGGTGATGGCACCGTTGGTGGTCGAGAAATACCCGCGGCCCCAGAACCGGCAGCCCCAGTAGCGCCTGCGGATCTCGGGGAACTCCCGTTGCACGCGATGGGACGAACGGCCCTTCATCTTGCGCACCAGATCGCTGATCGCGAGCTTCGGCGGCACCGACACGAACATGTGGACGTGGTCGCTTGAGAGCACCCCGCGCAAGATGTCGACCCCGTTCTCCCGGCACACCTGACGGCAGATGTCGCGCACCCGCAGGCGCAACCGGCCGCACAGCACCTTGTAGCGGTATTTCGTCGACCACACGAGATGGTAGCGGTGGTAATAAACGCAATGAGCGCCGGTATCATATTGCATGGTCTTATCCTCGGGAAAATGAGCCTCCGTCCCGGCTGCGGCTCATTTTCCCGAGGATAAGACCATAACACGATTCTCTCGCGCTGAAGCGGATCCGACTGGAAGTCGGAGGGTTCGTACCAGGGCATGGATACTGAAACCGCCCCGACACCGGACGGATACGTTTCAGCCGACGGTTCTCTTCTTCCATCGCCTTCATCTGGCTGACCATCGACGCATCCATGCCGCCATACTTGGCCCGCCATTTATAGAACGACGCATTGCTCATCCCATGCTCGCGGCACAGCTCAGAAACAGCACGCCGTTCTCAGCCTGTCGCAGGATCGCGATAATTTGCGCCTCAGTGTATCTGCTTGTCTTCATTCGAATTCTCCTCGTTCATTTTGCCGAGAAAATTCTACTTTTGCGGCCCCTTACTTTCGGGGGGGATTACCAGGCCATGGATTCGCAACAGGAGTTTTGAAGCAGACTCTTATGCGAGAATCTTTTTTGCTTCTTCCAGACCTGAATACTCGGCAGTTTCTCCATTAAAAAAATTCACGATGATTTTTCCACCTTCCAGCTCTAATGCATAACGCATCCTGCTTGATTCTTTTGGAAATTCTGTCTCGCAGTTAAGTTTCTTACTTCCGTCAGGAAAATCATCCTCGGGCCTCAACTGGTTAGATTTTTTCAAGGCTTCCTGCACGGCAGCGTAGATCTGCTCTCCATCTGGGCCTTGTTTGAGAGTATGCCTTGAGATCTCAAGTTGCTCCCGTGACAATAGTAACATTTGCTGGGTGTATTCAGCGGAGTCCACGCCCGCCCGCCCAATCTGTACGATAACCAGCCCCATGAAACCTGAAAACATGATGGCCACACCGGGAATCATTCCGGCCAGACCAGCCATAGATGACCCACCGTAGGCGCGACTCACTTGCCCGAAGGCAGTCATGGAAACAATCGCGACAATCGCACCTATTATAATGACACACCAAGATACAAACCCCAGAAAACCAAAATAGGAACGCGCAGCTTCATAAGATCTCATCACTTTTTCACCTTCAACCATTATGATTTATAAGCATACAGGCGGCATCCAAGGGAGTCACGCCCTGATAGGGTCAGCTTTTGATCGGCCACTCGTCCTGATATGGTGGTTTTTCCAATAAACACCCCCCAATTAACCGTCCCGTTCAACTGTCGTCCCTTCAGGGTTCCGGAAAATGTGCCACGCAGTCCTTGAGAATTAGAAATGCGACCAGTGTAACGGTTTCCACCCGCGTGGCTCAGAACCAACGCTCCTGTAATCTTTTTCTTCCCAAGCCTACTTTTGGAACCGCAGGTGCTGGTATAGCGCCAGTTTCCAGGGACATTGCGCGGTCCCAGCGCGATAGGTGGTGGTGGTTGGTAAAGCCTGGCGTTATCAGGCGCCTTTAGCCAGTCTTTCAGTGCCGCCTCCGATTGCGCTTTCAGGCGGGCCATTTGATCACGCCCAATAAACCCCGTTGGAGCAGAAGCTCCACCTTCTGCCTGCCAAGCGGAAATAGCACGTCTCGTACCTTTTCCGATGGCCCCATCAATCCCATTGGGATTGTGGCCCAACACAAGAAGCCGTGCCTGCAGGTCCCGAATGTCCTGCTTGCTCAACCCAAGGGCCCGTTCATCCATCTCGTTTGCCGAAGAGTGGACAACTTGCGGGAGGGGCAAGATCGGCATCTGGGGTGTCGGCGTCAGGGCCGCTGTCGGCACGGTAGTGGAAATCATCAGGTCACCTACCGGGGGCACCATGATGCTGAGCGCCGTGCCCGATTCCGTCAACGGAGCGCATGTATCAAGAGCGGAAACCAGTGCTAGGTAAGATTGCCTGTCCTTCCCATCCGGGTCTTCGGGCAGTACCAGCTCGGGAAGGCCGTCAATCATTCCCGCCGCATCGGTCACAACGTCCACACGCAGCGACCGCCCTGAGCGCTGTGTCTGTAATTTCGACAAGCAAGCAAGTGTTCCGCGCGGGGAGGTGGAGGCTTCGCCACCTTCAAGACGGTGATAAAAGTCTCCAATATCATAGCCATCCACCACGCCACGCAACAAGATTTGCACGGCAAGGTCGGAGGATGGCTGCTCTTCGATTACCCGCTCAAAAATATCAGATATTTGCTCCATGGATGATCGATCAGTTCCTGCTCCGTAATCAAGGGCGCGCGCCCTGGCAAAGAGATCTTCGGCACTCACACCCTGCGCGTGGGCCGCAGCCATATACAGGGACGGTGCCCCCGCAATCACTGCGACAACCAACCACTTCAGAAAATGATGAAAACTTGACAAATAATCCCCTCCGAACAACCGTGTCTGGAAACCTTTCGTTTTCATTGGGACGTTGTCAATGTTACGAATTGAATCACGCCTACATAGGCGAGCAGTGATTTGGCAGAACATCTTGTTGGAAAGAGACAATGAGCAAAGATAGTTTCAGAGTTCTTATCATTCTCTTCGCTTCATTTCTTGCCTTTTCCGGGATCGCCGGTGCTCAGTCGACATCGGGTGGACCGGGCGCGACCACAGTCACCACGCAGGAGACCGGAAGCTTGGGGATCCTCGTCAATTTTCCAGATGTGCGAGAAACGCTTGATGGTCTCAACTATGCCGATGCGGCAGTCAAAGCTGCAACGACCGAAATTGTACAAACTGCCCTTACACTCCTTAGCGGCATGGAACCCGACGGTCGTGTCGCACAACTGGGTATTGGCGCAAAAGACTTTGCTGCAGAGTTCGCCCTGAACCCTCAAGCCATGCTGGCCAATATAGGTACTGATATTGTGGTAAGCGCTGGCCAAGCGGCCTTAGCCGAAGCGAGTGGGGATCTCGTGTCAGGCTATATGTTTGCATCCGGCCCTCTCTCCAAACTTCCAGACCCATGGCAGGTACCATTGCGGGCTTTCGTTGACGCGACTATCGTCGAAAGCGTCGGCCTCCTGTTTGCGGGGACCAACCCTACTCCTGCTTCACTCGTCGGGCCGATCCTTGATCGGCTTAACGACGTCTATGAGATCTATGAAGCCACGAATGCCCTTTCCCGGACCCAGGCAACCGGGCTGTTCGCGGTAGCGAACGGAGCCGAAATCACTGCTGAGCTTGTCGGGAAGTATCCCAGTGAGAAAGCAAAAGAGTTGGAAACAAGCTGGCTCAATATGACGCGGGAGAACCTGAACGACATAGTCGGCCGGGATGATGCGCGCACCGCCTATGCAATCACCGTGCTCGGTTATCGTGCTCTGGGAGCTCTTGGCCGAGGTGATGTCGCGGCAGCACAGGCAGATATCCAACAAATGCGCCGAATCGGAGATGCAGCTCAAGGACCAACGCCACTCTCAGCTGAAGGCCCGATTGATCTCCTGGTTCGTTTGGCGAACGGAGGGAATGATGCACCCAACGTCTTGGTTGAAACGTTTCTGAAGTCAACCAAGCTTCAATCCGTAACCGCCGCAGAAATTCTTCAGGTGGGCAAACCTAAAGATGCGCCCCCCCAAATGCCTCAATATGAGTCGGACAGGCTCATTGAAACTACTGGGGGGGCTTACATCGAGCCGCAAAGAGGAACGCAACTAAGAAAAGATATTCTGGACGCGGTACGCCCCGTTGCAATCGAAGCATATGGCGCACCTATAGAATTCGTCGTAGACAGCATCCGTGTATCATCAAACCGCGCATATGTGGATGTCTTTTCCCAGCGCCCGGGCGGAATAGAGATTGATATAAGGTCGACTCCAGCATTTTTGA
>JBKEEC010000207.1:0-4989 GCA_047975785.1 Sphingomonadaceae bacterium
AGGAACCCGGCATCTATGTCCGATCACGCGGATCGCTGGACGACATGTGGAAGCACTTCAGGAAATTCACCAGAGTCCAGGATGAGAGCGGGAAGTGGGCTTACCTTAATTTTTGGCATGGCTATGTGCCGCTGGCACTTGGTACGGATTCATCGCTTGCCCTGATCGGAGAAAGTTTCTTTGCCCCTCTGAGCTCTGCTGTGGTGCAGCCTGATGACGAAGACAGGGAATACTTCACCATTATTTACAGACCGGAGAAAATAGGCTGATGTCGGTCGTTGTTGATACACACATGGCATCCCGCCTTGCGTTTCACCGTATCAGGGCGCGAACAGGGCGCTATCTTCACGAGCAAATCCCATCACGATTTTCTCTGATGTCGCGGGAAGATACAGATATCTTTGTCGAGATTGCCTTCTCTTTGTGTCAGGGTGCCGAGCTCGTGTCGGAAGAAGAGTTGCGCTACGTTTGCAGCGTGATGACCTTATTCGGGCATCGCTTCTATGAAGATCCACGATACGTTTCTGTGTCGAGTATATTGCTTGATACTGATAAGCAGGCAAGGCAGCGCCGGACGCGTCCGATTGTTGAAGCTCTGGTTCTAAAGCTTTGGGGCCAGAAGCAGGACAGGCAAGCAGCTATGTCCAGACTTTGCGTCGAACTACGCAAAATGGAGGTGTCGGATGGCAGCTATGATATCGACTGGGATGCGAAGCTACTTGCGCCAGGGTGCTTAAGGCCGGATGCTGATTTGCGACAACTGTTCGTAGAAAATGCCAAAGATATTATGATGCGCCTGCGCCTTGAGGGGGAGGGCGCGGAGCGGATCTGTTTCTGGACCGCATGGATTCTGGGCTTGGATTTTGACCGAAACCCACAGTTCAGCTGGCTTGTTCGTTCGATTGATGCGGCAGGAGACTTGCCTATGAGACGGCAGAAAAAATTGGTTGTATGGCTTTTGAAGCTTGCGCGTGAAGATGGTTTCGAGAGGAGCGGGGTTGAATGAGTAAATGTGCCGATGAGGCTGGTGGTGGCTTGCTTGGTGGTGGCTCTGGTTCGTCAACCAAAACAGGATCAGTGGCTAACGCGCCGACTTCTGCAACATGTGCTAGTGCTGCAAAATGTGGATGTAACGGCGTTTTTAAGGCGCAAAATCCGTTCGCACGAGCAGATAAATGCGATTGGATCGACCAGCTCGATTTAAATGGCCGCAGTAAGGGGCGTGGTACAGGAGGGTTGTCTTGGAACGCAGATGTGTTCCTAGATATGCCAAATAAGCAAATTACGGTAACGCATCGGATAAATTTTGTTAATAAAACTGGAGACTCAAGTTACGGGGCGGGAGGTAGATTCCCGTATGCCGCTCCTCTTAGTCAAGAGGATTTTTCCAAGAGGGTAAATAAAATTCCTGATGGGATAAGGAAATGGTGGAATTCCAAACCATATAGAATTCGAATTAAGGACAGAATGTGTGGAGATAATATATATCGTATCTTGTTTAATCCGCAAATTGTATCTAGCAATCCGCATTACACTATATATACATATAATATTCCATATGATGTCGTTGGCGATAAATACATATTCTACGCGAATGGCGATAAAAACGTCCCGCTACCTCCGCGATCCAAGGTTGACCATCCTCTGAATAGAACAGCATCTCTCGGAAGAAGCTTTGTCCAGCCTCATAGCTCTGGGTCTTGGAATTTGGCGGATACTAGAACCTGCACGGATGTTGCACAAAGAGGGCACACACAGTATCACGACATGCTGGAAGTGCATGAATATGCACACATGTTAGGGTTGCCAGATGTCTACCGTGATGATGGTAGGCAAATAAATGGAGCCATGTTCCGTACTCGTGGAGATATCGGCACAAACGCTGATACCGTTGTTATGGCAAGCAGTGCTCCCGGAAGTCCGGTAACTCGCATGCTTGGCAATATGCAGAATACATCTGACTACGATAAATCATATGCTTTGACTGTCGCCAAGGTGGTCACACGGCATATGCATGAGGTTTGGGGGCATAGGGTTGAGGATTGGGAGATACTGTCATGATGCATAAGAATGCCGCTGTTCTGACTATGGTCGGGGCTTTAATTTTATCTGCTTGCGAGGGAAGTGATGTGAACGATTGGAGTAACTTGCCAGCCTCGGTAACAGGGGACCTTCCAGGGATTATTAAGCCTGAAGAATCACGTAGCCAAGCAGCCAAAGAAAGAGCTGCTTCTGAGAGGGTTCCGCTGGTAACATCTGTTGAGTGCGGTCCATTTAATATTGATGTGAGGGCTAATCCTAGTGTGTCCGGGGACACCGACATGGAGGCGGCTACTGGCAACTCTGGCGAGCCATTCGAAGGCTTCTATTTAATAATCAAGGAGCCGAGCGGATTTTCTGGAAGGGTTAGGTTTAGAGATCTATATTATCCAATGGGAAATTCCGACATATCATTCAATGATGGCGGAAAGTGGATGAATGTAAATCACCAGGGAACACCTTTGTATGGCCATGAGTCTAATGATAGATATCAAGACAAATATCTTGGCCACGATCTGACGTCTAGCCAGTATCCATTCGTGGAAGGTAGATATATAACTTGGCAGCCATGGGATCAGTTTTATTAAAGGTCAGTCTATTTTAACGATGTGGCTCCAGAGGGAAGATATAGGGTTACTTTTAATACTCATTACGAGTTGTAGTGGAGTGAGGGCTCTTGCCGTTTCCGTTTGCCTGATATGGAGTTTATTTACCGCTAATATAGAAATTTACAGGATGGGGCTGGTATGTGGATTGCATACCGGCTCTATCTCTTCCCAATCAATCGATCCCAGAAGCTGCGCTTTGAGGCATCGTTGGTTAGCAACGCAGTGACGCGACCTTCGGAGCCGTCCAGGCGTTTCCGAAGGTCGCCGATTGTATCGGCCATCTGATCCTTCTGCGCCTCTAGCCCGTTGATACGTTCATTCGCGACCGCAAGCTCTCGTTCTAGATCAAGAACGCGCTTCAAGTGGTTGTCATAAGACGGATTTTCATGCTGTTGCGCGTCGTTGCTTTGCGTGTGTTGCGCAACGGATGGTGGAAAGACGCGATGCAGTTCTGATGGGTCAATCTCATATGACCCGCTGTCTCCCTTACGGGCTGAAATTTTTCCACTTTTGATAGCCCTCTGGATTGTCGTCTTGTTCTTTCCAGTGGCATGTGCAGCTTCAGAAAGAGAGTATTTCATGCTGTTGCGCGTCGTTGCTTCGTGTGTGTTGCGCAACAGATTAGCGCGTTGCGTCCCACTGTGCCAAAGAAATCTGACCTAGACGCAGGAAAGCTTGCTAGCGCAGGCTAGCCTGCCTTCCGCAGTAGGCCACAAAAGCCGCTCCAGGATTGTTCGGCGGGTTACCTCTGGTGGTTTCCATCTGTGCGAAGGCAAGCCAGTCGGCGCGGAGGGCATAGTAATCCCGGCCCTTCTCTCTGGAGATCGTCCTTGCCTTGCTTTCGGCCCATTCCGGTATCCTGATGTGTGGCAGCAGCTCGTTTTGAGGGGAGCGCGGGCGGAAGATCACCAGGTCATCTGCGGCCAGCTCCATGTGATAGAATGGCGTGTGGTCGTCCTCGATGATCTGGCGGATGTTCAGGCGGAATTTCTTGAGGGCGGCGTTGCTGCCGGTATTTTCCTGAAGCTTGGCGAGGCCGATCTGCCATTTCGGCTGGCTACCGCAGTGCTTGCGGGCAATCTCGTACAGGCGGCGTTCCAGGGGGCGGCGCAGGCGGAAATAGTCATGCGAGATCGTCACGACCTCATTCGCTTCGATTGCCCGCATCAGCCAATCAGACAGAACGATTTCGCAGTAATCGAGGCGAAATCGTTCATCAGCCGTGCGGACGAAGCCGCCCTCGTCAATCAGCCCAAAAATGCGAGTTTCGATCCGGTTTCCGGTCGCGATGTTGGTCGTGAATGTCGTGCCGCGCAGGCGTTGGAACGCGTGTTCCAGGCGGTTGTAGCCCAGGTTGTTCGTTGGTCGGTTGGTGGAAATCAGCAGCTCTCTGGCTGAAAAGCGGACTCGCTTACCGATCTTTTCGCCACGGTTTTTCCTGTGCATCAACTGGCTGATGCAGAAGATCAGGATGTCCTTGTCGAAGATGGTGGGCAGGCCACGACCTGAAGGGATGATCTCAAGCTTATTGGTCCCGCTTTTATACACCAGGTGGCGCATATCCGGCTTGGTTGCCAGTGAGAACAGAGGGTGTTCCATCGAGGCCGTGTCATCCTTTGCCACAACATCCGAGATGTCGAGGATGAAGAAGTCCTTTTGGGGGTGTCTGTCCGGTAGCAATGGCATGGGACTCTCTTAGCGCAGATTCGCACGATCAGGAACCAGAAATTCGCACTATCGGGAACTTCCGGTCATTCGCACCTTTCGGAACCAATATTCGCACCTTTCGGAACCAATATTCGCACCTTTCGGAACCCTGTGGATAGTTTTCTGCTGCCTAGCCATGCGGTTACGGGGGATTTTCGGGTCCGTAACTTACTCCGTAGGTAACAATACTAACACTAGAGGTCTGGCAGCCTTCGCAATGGTTTTGGCGTTGGCAGGAAGTGTGGGTTGTCAGACAGGATTCAACGCACCTGGCATCACCCTCGACATGCTGAGAACTCTGCGGGTTTGTAAACATCCCGCATTTCCTGCCGTTTCTTCATCACTGGCTTTTACGATGAAGATCAGGGACCGGATGGTCCGCTGTTTCTGCTCGGGGAGGAGGGCAAGGGCCGGGGGTCTTCGATCCGGTCTGGATTGCGGCGATCACGGGACCAACGGTCCTGCATCGTATTGCGGAACCGTTCGTAGAGGGTCTCCGGCAGCAGGGCCTTCAGAACTTCGCGGGTTAGGTCACGGAAAGCGGCCCAGGCACCGAGCTGACGATGCAGGTCAAGGTTCCGGTCCTTGAGGCGGGTAATCTCCTCCCTGGCCTCCAGGACCTGCTGGCGCAGCG
>JBKEEC010000208.1:0-16887 GCA_047975785.1 Sphingomonadaceae bacterium
AACCAGCCGGGCCAGATCAGCCACATCGGCATACTCTACAGGAAAATCAGGCGGGAGATCTCCGCAAAGCGAGGCCACCCCTTCACGAGTCGCCCAGAGCTTGCGATGTGTCCGATCCGGATTCATCAGGGCTGCCTCCACCGCGTGACGTCCCCACAGACGGACATGGCCTGCACTGGCGCGGCCACTTCCCCGTCCGCCCTGCATACGTCCTGCACGCCCACGCATTGCCCGTTTGCGCTCTGTTTTGGCCATGAAATTCCCTTTATTCGCGTTTACAAGTTTGCTCTCCTGCCAGTCACCCCATTGACAGGCAAGCCTTGCTTCGCCAAAGGGGCACCACTCGGCACAAATGGCCTGCCGATCAGGTCATTATTGCAGCGGGGCACCCCGCAATCCGGCAAGCCATGTGGACAGGTGGCCGAGTGGTTAAAGGCAGCAGACTGTAAATCTGCCCGCGCAATGCGTACGCTGGTTCGAATCCAGCCCTGTCCACCACCGGCCTTATCAAAGGATTGATTTTCATAGTTTTTCTTTCCTTTTTTGGCGAACTTCTCGGTAAGGTTCGCCATTGCATCGTCTGCCAGAGCGGCCAGTTCCTCTGTTCCTGTCTGAAAGGGTGACATTTTTGAACACCTCGTATAGATGCGCCGGCATATGCACTTTTTGCGCGCCTTGATTCTGGACCATCGCTGGTTTGCCATTGCGTTGCTGGTGCTTGCTCTGTCGATGAAGGCCCTGATTCCGGCAGGGTATATGACGTCAGGTTCGGGCACGACGCTGACGGTGACGATTTGTTCTGACGGCATCGGGGCACTCAAGACCGTGGATATCGCCATTCCGATGAAGGATGGCTCTGACGATGGATCATCCGATCACGCGAAGAAGGATGGCCACTGCGCCTTTTCCGGCCTGACCCATGCCGCCACAGGCGGCGCGGATACAGTTCTGCTGGCGCTGGCTTTTGCCTTTATCCTGATACTGGGCCTTGCGCCTGCGCAGCGCCTGCCATTCGGGCGTATTGCTTATCTCCGTCCACCGCTACGCGGACCGCCGACAGCAGCCTGACAATCCCAACCTGATTTGTCAGCTCAACCGGTGTGCGCCCTGATCGCGCGCGCCGGACTGTCGGAGATGATTTTCCATGTATACAATCCACGCCTGCCCCGATGGGCGGCCCTTGGCGGATATTTCCGCCCAAAGCACCAGTGCGTCTGGCGCTGATACGCAAGGCCTTGTTCTGCATTTGCAGGAAAACAGGTCTGACCTGTCGCAAGAAGCACGTCTCACTTTCACCGTGCTCATCGCCCTGTTTATGGCAGGGGCGATCCTGCCTGCAATCAAGGGCAATATGCTCGTGCCGATATATGCTCTGGGCACCATGGCGCTGCTGGTGGGGGCTATAGAATGGCACAAGCGATCAAGGCCCGCTGCCGAATGGCTGACCATAGAGGGTAACCGGCTGCGCTGGGCCAGCGATTGCCATGAGCCTGTCGATTTGCCTGTCAGCGCCGCGCGGCTTGTGCAGGATGATGCCGCGCCTGCACGTCTGCGGCTGTTTCTTGAAAGCCACTGGCAAAGGATAGAAATTGGCCGCTGCCTCAGCCTGAATGAAAAGCGCGAAGTCGCTCCGCTGATTGCCCGCCATTTGCGGGAGGCCCACGCATGAGCATCGCCGCTGTCGACATCCGCCTTGCCCGCTTGCTCGGCAGGGTCCGCTGGATGGCATGGGGCGCGATCATCGCGCTGTTGATCATCCATTTTGCCGTGGCGCTCGTTGAGCAAAACCAACCCGAAATGCCGCCGTTTGAACAGGCTGCTGCACATCCTTACCCGGCCTGTAACTGCAGCCGTAATCTGGAGATTATCTGATGACTATTCGCACAATTATGACTGCCGTTGCACTGTCTGGCACTGTCTTTCTCGGCGCCTGCAATTCTGCTCCTGAAAACGAAGCCCCTGCCGAAACGGAAGCTGCCACCAGCGCTATTGCCGTGACCTCTCCGTGGTCACGCGAAACCGCTGAGGGGCAGGATGCCGGCGGGGCCTTCATGACGATCACCAATTCCGGCAAGGCCGCAGATCGCCTGACCGGCGGCTCCACTCCGGTGGCAGGCGAAGTGCAGGTCCATACTGTCGATATGACCGATGGCGTTATGCGTATGCGTCAGCTGGAAGACGGGCTGGAAATCCCGGCGGGTGGCACCGTCACCCTCAAGCCCGGAAGCTATCACATCATGCTGATGAAGCTGAAACAGCCGCTGCAGCAGGGTGAGGACGTGCCTCTCACGCTGACTTTCGAAAAAGCGGGGCCGGTCGAGGTTGCGCTGTCCGTGCAGCCGGTTGGTGCCGAAGGTCAGATGGCGGAACCGGCAGGCGACGACCATGACTGATCCGTTTCCTGAACTTGAAGAGGAGGAGGTGACCGAGCAGCAGGCAGCAGGGTTGAAGGCCCTGCGCCTGTTCCTGTGGCTCGGTGTTCTGCTTGCTGCAGCTATTGCAGCGTTTGCAATCCTGGGTCCGGGCCACAAGGGCGGTCCGGGGCAGGCGGCAGGTTATGCCGGCACTGTTGGCGGGGCGTTCACACTCACCGCACCCGATGGATCTGTCGTCACGGACCAGAGCCTGAAGGGCACGCCCTACGCCATCTTCTTTGGCTTTACCCGATGCCCCGATGTGTGCCCGACCACGCTGGCGCGTATGGCACAGTTGCGCAAGCGCATGGGCGAGGACGGAGACAAGTTCAGAATCGTCTTCGTCTCTGTCGATCCCGAACACGACAGCCCCGAAGATATCGGCCGGTATGTCGACCTGTTCGGCACGCCGATCATCGGGCTGACGGGAACGGATGCCCAGATCGCGCAGATCGTGGAAGCCTATCATGTTTATTACCGGAAAGTGCCGGTCGAAGGCGGCGATTATACCATCGACCATACTGCTGGTGTCTACCTGATGGGCCGCGATGGCAAACTCCAGTCCATTCTCGACCACCACGAAGGCATCGACGCCTCGCTCGCCAAATTGCGGCGACTGGTGAGCTGACACCCAAACAACAGGGAAACTATTATGAATATCTCTAAATCCGCGGTTGCGGCCGTTCTTGCCGCAACGTCGGTGCCTGCCTTTGCTGAAAGCGAAATGGCTGATGACTCCAGCACAATTATCGTGACTGGCGTGTTGGCAGATGACGATACGCCCATCAATCCGGTGCGTCTGCCACAAAGTGCGCGCATCAGTTCACAGACACTGGATGAAGAGGATGTCGAAAAGCGTCAGGCCCGCGATGTCTACGACCTTCTCAATTACGGCACCGGCATATTCACCACGACCACCGGCACAAAGGCACCTTCCAACCTCAATATCCGTGGCGACGGCAACTTTGCCTTTATCATTGACGGAGCCTATGTCCCGCGGCAGCTATCCGCACGCATTTTGCAGACGATACCCGCCGATGCGATCGAGGAAGTGCGTATCGTGCGCACGTCAACCGCGCTGACGGTCAACCCGCTTGTCGGGATCATCAGCCCATCGGGCGCAGCCAATAACGGCTTTATCGTCGTGCGCACCAAGCGCCCTCGAAAGACAGAGGCAACAGTGCGCCTGATGGGTGGGTCATTCGACACCATCGGCGCCAGCGCTCGTGTGGGAACGACATTTGGCGGGGACAGGTTGAACGGCTATGTTCAGGCCATGGGCGCGACTTACAACACGGACGGGCCGGACGGATTTAATCTGGACAAGAGATACCAGTTCGCCGGGTTGAAAGGCGGTATGGATATCGGGGTGGTTGCGCTGGATCTCAGCGTAATGAAAAGCTGGTCGCGATACGGCATTGTACACGCTGACGAAAAACTGCGCCCCATGAAACAGGATGATGACTGGCGGCTTGATCCGATCAACTCGCTGGTGGCGACAGCCAATGGCACCATCCGCTGGAACAGCCAGAATACGACACTGTTGACCGCTGCCTATACCGATTCCAAGGGTAAGTTCATCACGGCGGATCAGCAGCCTGATGGCTCGCTCGCCAACCGCCTCGTACGAGACAATAACAACAGTTTTTTTAATCTGGCCGCCCGCCATAACCTGTTTCTGGGCGATACGAAATTCCAGGCAGGTATGGATTACATTCACTGGAAGAACCCGTCAGGCCAGTATTATTACGAAGGCATCCCGCGTGAAGAAAAAGTCACCGGCTATTTCCTCCAGGCCGATCAGGCACTGTTCGATGGGAAGCTGAACATTGATGTCGCCGGACGTATCGACAAGGTAAAAATCGTACAAGGGATCGACTACTACCAGCCTGGGCGTGGCCCCAGCCCCGATGTGCGGGTGATCCGGAACGAAAATCTGCCCTCAGCCAAATTCTTCTCTGCCGGGGCGAGTTTGCGCCTTGGGGGGGACTGGATGATCAACGGACGTTATGGCTATTCCAGTCAGGGTGCCCGTCGCGGGGTGGTGCTGGCCGATCCTTCCACGCCGCTGAAAGGTGAGAAGCGCAGCAAGTTCGAAGCCGGCATCGAAGGGCGACTGACCGACTGGTTGCGCCCGACCGCCAATTTTTTCTACATCAAAACGAATAACGAGGTTCAGCCCGTCGCCTATGATATTGTCGGTGGTGAGCAGGTTGGGCTCTATGGCAATACCGACAGCAAGCGCACCGGGGTTGAAGCAATTGTGCAGGGCCGCTGGGGTGGCGATGGACCGCATGATGGCGGCTATCGCGCCTCTATCACGCATTACTTCGATGTGCTGGACCCTTCCGGTCTGCTCGCCCGGTCCCAGCCCGATACAGTGGCCGAGTTTACTTTTGACCAGAGTTATAACCAATGGCGTCTTTCGGGAGCTGCCAAATATGTGGCCCAGTATGAATCGAATGCCTTTACCGCATGTGCCGCCCCCAACCGCAATTGCTTTGGCGGCATACAGGGACCGTATCTGCCCATCGGCGATTTCGTGAATATCGATTTCGCGCTTGGCTACCAGATACCCGGTGATGTGCCGCTACGCATAACGGCCAGCGTTAAGAACCTTCTGGATGACAATTATCAGACCACGGTTGGCTTTCCCAGCATCGGGCGGCAGTTCGGCCTTGAGCTCTTCGCAGCGTTCTGATCCATGACGGCTAAATCGCGGCGGCGGGTCACGCTCAACACCCTGTGTCACCCGTTCTCGCTTGCGAAAGGGTAGGTGGCTGTTCTCCGCCCGGCTGTTGAGGCCCTTGTGCGCACGATGCTCAAGGTTATAGCGGTGTGGGTAATTGTTGAATCACGCACACCACTATATCTATTTGTTGTCGCATTGCTTTTTGCGAAAAACCGGCATCCACTTTTTCGCGCAATGCTTTAAAGCTTTTCGCGAAAAAGTGGGACCCGGTTATTGACCTGTGATCAGCTTCGCTTCTGCAAAAGAAAAGCGAAAACAGGAAATTACAGCATCGCACATGTTTCAACCTTTTCTCGCGATGCTATAGTGCCCGGTATTGCCAGCCCGAAATCAATACTCAGCGCGTGGCGACCAGTGATCTTCCATCATTTGTGAACAGCCCCAGAGATCCGTCATCATGCACCTTGTAACTATGCACATTGGACATGAAAGACAGGAACCTGTTTTGCTGATCACCAATCGCAGGCGCACAGGCACGTTCTGTCACGGCCAGCGGGCTGATTTCCAGCGCATTGCCATCCACCTTGTAAGTGCCGGTATAATTGTTGCAGCCAGTGGAACCGGACAGGCGCCCCCCTTGTGCAAACTGTAACGTGGTATTGGAATTGTCGATCACTCCGGCGCCATTGATATATTCCACCCTCCACGGATCACCAACCAGTGGGTTCGTGACCTGCGCCGTGCCTGCGCCTGCACGGACCATCATGATGGTTGGCATGATCTGATTGACCTTTGCAGGATCAATCAGGACGGTTGTATCGGTCGTCCACATCAGGGAGCCACCTGCATCACGGATTTCCGCACGCACGGCATAACGCATATTGGGCTGAAGCCGCGAGGTCGGAACCTGAATCGCATAGCCGAATGGCACGCCATGGCCGCCCACATCATACCGCACGCTTTGCAAGGTCTGGGCCGGAGCATCCGCACGGGAAATATCCTGCAGAAAAACCGTGGCGATCGCTCCTGCCGGCGGAAGCATACGCTCACGATAGGTCAATGCTCCGGCAATAGTGCTCAACTGGGAAGGGTTGACCGCCGCAGAAGTTGGCACCGCCGCCTGAACATCCTGCGTATTGGCAAGTGCGGGGGCAAACACGGGTGATATTCCCGTTCCCGAAATAAGTCCCGTCCCCAATATGAGCGATGCTGCCAGTGAACATTTGAAAGACCTGCTATTCATACAAAACCCTTTCCTGTTATCAAACACTTGCCAATTGGCCGAATATATAGCGCGATTAGTGTCGGATACTATCAAAATACAGCAGATCAGGGTTGCTGATACCAAACAGCCACGCATTTATCCGGCCCGGTCTGGTCTGGCTCGCCCAAACACCGGCCTGTCGACTTGCCAGCTTGCCGACAGGAGACAGGAATTATGCTATAATCTTCAGTCTGAGTCGCCTTGAAACGAAGGAGCGCAACCATGAACTCGCAGACACAATTTGCAACCATGCCACCTGATCGTCAGTCAGAACTCCGGTCACTGCTGGATATTGTCAGGCAGCATCCCGAACGCGCGCTGACAAGGGAACGCCAGCGCATAGCTATCCTGCAGCGCCAGCTCGCCGCAAAGGAAGCCGCAACGCGCCATTGACCCTGCCTCTGTCATGGCTGCGGGAAGCAGGTGCCGGGCGATGTCCGTTTGCCCTTTCCTGCTGAAAGCCACCTGAAGGGCACAATGCCGGATCGCCGGATCGGGTGGAGAAGGCAATTTGCCTATACGCCTTCCCGACAAGCCCTGTTTTGTGAAGATTGCAGGAGATAGCAGGTGTTCACACCTGTTATTCATGTTATGCGCCCGGAATATTCCGGTCATACCCTGTTTAGCATCACCTGTATAGTTTCGCCCAATAGCCCCCTCAGCAACCTCTCACACATCCCGCATCAGGCCTCTTTTCTGGACTCACCCATGACAAAAACGCACGACACGCACGCAAAACCCATGCTGGCAAAGGCTGAAGTGCTGATAGAAGCCCTGCCCTATTTCCAGCGTTATGCCGGGCGGACCTTTGTGGTGAAATATGGTGGTCATGCCATGGGTGATCCGGCTGCCGCGCGTGATTTTGCCGAGGATATCGTCCTGCTCAAGGCGGTTGGAATCAATCCTGTGGTTGTCCATGGCGGCGGACCGCAGATCGGCAATATGCTCAAAAGGCTGGGGGTGGAATCCACTTTTATTGACGGCTTGCGTGTCACTGACAAGACCACGGCAGAAGTTGCCGAAATGGTATTGTCCGGCGCCATCAACAAGGAACTTGTTGGCTGGATTGCCAATGCCGGCGGCAAGGCGATCGGGATTTCCGGCAAGGATGGCGGACTGGTTACGGCAACCAAGGTTGAACGCACCGCCAAAGACCCGGAAAGCAATATAGAACAGGCCATTGATCTCGGATTTGTCGGCGAACCGGATCATATTGATACCACTGTGCTGGATACGGTGGTCGCCGCGGGAATGATCCCGATTGTAGCACCCATAGGTGCCGGTAAAGATGGCCATACCTATAATATCAATGCGGACACCATGGCCGGAGCCATTGCCGCTGCACTGGGTGCTGCGCGACTGTTCCTGCTGACTGACGTATCCGGCGTCCTCGACAAGGACGGGCAATTGCTTACCGATCTGACCCCTGCCGATATTGCACGCCTGAAAGATGATGGCACAATCAGCGGCGGCATGATACCAAAGCTGGAAACATGTGTTCACGCAGTTGAGGCAGGATGCGAAGCCGCAGTGGTGCTTGATGGGCGGGTACCCCATGCCATGCTGCTGGAGTTCTTTACTGCTCGCGGTGCGGGCACCTTGATCAGGGCATAAAAATGAAAAAGATCATCCCTCTGTTTGTGGCTCCTGTCATGTTGATTCTGGCATCCTGCGGGCAGGATTCTGCCCCGTCGGTTACGGATGAAGGGGCTTCGGAGCAATCTGAAGAACAGGCCAATGCCCAAAGCACTTTGCCGCAGGAATATCTCAGTTCGGACTGCAAGGTTGTCCTGACGGCTTATGCCACCCGCCTGAAAGACAAGGATTTTCGTGTAGCCGCCATGGCTTGGGCCGATGATACAGGCGTTACATCAGATACACTTGCCCTGCGGTTTGAAAATTACGGCTCCCCTGTCCTCACAATCGGGGAGACAAAAATCTCGGGGGTGGCAGAAACCGGCCCGGTAGCAAATGCGACAGCTTCCGAGGCGGATACAAAAACACCTCGCGATCTGACCTGTCAGGCAACCGTGACCTTGCGCGACGCCACCCAGCTTCAGCGACCACTCCGGCAGGGCACGGTAACCCTGACCCGCACCGCCGATGCGCCCGATGCCTCGCCCGATACACTTCGCTGGCGGATACAAAGCAGCACACTGGCAGAAGATGATATTCCCGTGCCGGACAGTGCCACTGGCATGGAAACCGGAACCAGAAAATAGCTCCCGTAATGCCATCTGCAGGATGAATTTTCCAGGCAGGCGTGTTGATACTGGCTGGCGGGTGGACTAGATCGGTTCCAGATCTAGCCACGACACAGTGGTTCGTGGATTTATGGTATTTACGAAAGGCAATAGCTTGTTTCTGATAACTCTCTCCCAGATTCTTGATGTGCTCATCAATGTGCTGGTGATGCTCATTATTGTCCAGTTCGTGATTGGCCTGCTGTTTGCCTTCAATGTCGTAAACACAAGCAATGCTTTCATTGTCCAGATTTACCGGTCAATTGATGCCCTGCTCCGCCCCGTGCTGGACCCGATCCGGCGGATCATGCCCAAAACGGGAGCGATTGATTTCTCTCCTCTCATACTCATTATTGGGCTGACAGTGCTGCAGATTATCCTGCGCAATCTGGCTTACTCTCTCGCCTGAGGAAACCCGCATGAGCGCACAGCTTATTGATGGCAAAACCTATGCCGAAGCCCTGCGTCAACGTATCGGTGATGTGGCCGCACAGTTTGAACAGCTTGCCGGACGCAAGGCCGGACTTGCCGTGGTGCTGGTAGGGGAAGATCCCGCCAGTCAGGTTTATGTCCGCTCCAAACACCGGGCAACCCTTGCTGCCGGAATGGAAAGCCTTGAGCACCGCCTTCCTGCCAATACCAGCGAAGAGGCGCTGCTGGCACTGGTGGAACAACTGAACCACGACAGGGCAGTGGACGGTATTCTGGTTCAGCTTCCCCTGCCCGATCATCTGGATGAACAAACCGTTATTTCCTCTATCAATCCTGACAAGGATGTAGACGGATTTCATATTATCAATGCCGGACGGCTGGCCGTCGGACAAAAAGGCTTTGTTCCCTGCACTCCGCTGGGCTGCCTGATGTTGCTGAAAGACAGGCTGGGCGATCTTTCCGGAAAAGACGCCGTGGTTGTCGGCCGGTCCAATATTGTCGGCAAGCCGATGGCGCAATTGCTGACCGATGCAAACGCCACCGTAACAATCGCCCATAGCCGCACAAAGGATTTGCCCTCAGTCATGCGCCGCGCAGATATTGTTGTCGCTGCTGTCGGAAGGCCGGAAATGATAAAGGGGGACTGGATCAAGCCCGGCGCAACCGTGATTGATGTCGGCATAAACCGTCTCCCGCCTGAAGATGGCGCCGAAAAGGGCAGGCTGGTGGGCGATGTGGATTTCACCAGCGCCCGCGAAACGGCAGGGGCAATCACTCCGGTTCCGGGCGGAGTGGGGCCAATGACTATCGCAGTTCTGCTACGCAACGCACTGGTGGCCGCCTGGCGCAATGAAAATCTCTCTCTGGATGAAAACAGCCTGTGAGCTACTGGCGGGCTCTGGCTGCCGCCCTCCTGCTGACGGGCAGTTTTTCGGCCATCCTCACCGGGGCTGATCCGGCACAGGCGCGTAGCCAGCGCGGGCCACTTGCCAGGCCGGTAGCCAATCCCGGAGCAGTCATTGCCGCTGATATTGCCCTCAGCCAGCGCGCCGCAGAAAAGGGTCAGTGGAAAGCAATGAGCGATCTGGCAGCCAAAAATGCCCGCCTGTTCATGCCCGAAAGTGTCGAGGCGCAGTCATGGCTCAAAAAGCAGCCTGCACCCGGCCAGCCTCTGGCATGGGAGCCGCATCAGATCTGGTCAAGCTGTGATGGCTCTCTGGCTGCAACCTATGGCGTATGGCGCCGCGGCGAAAGTGAGGAGGGAAGCTACCTCACTCTCTGGCAACGGGACAAAAAGAACAATTATCGCTGGCTGACGACCCATACCCAACCATCAGGCCATACCCAACCATCAGGCCATAACCAGCCATCAGGCCATAACCAGCCATCGGAAACCGTGCCTGACAAGCCGGAAATGATACAGGCTGATATTGCTCCCTGCTCCCGCACAGCCAATAACAGCCCTGCACCTGCCGGGGCAGATGTGGCCGGGATCATCGCCCGGATTGTCTACGATCTGAATGCCCAGGGCAGCGGCACCTCTGACGATAATACGCTTATCTGGGCTTCGGGCATCAATGCTGAAGGCGCGGCATTGATTCAAATTGAATTATGGGATGGCACCGCATACAGGACGGCTATCAGCATTCCTTTGAGTGAATGAGTCTCCAATGAGCCTTCAAATTCGGGTTTTATCGTGATCGACCTGTTCATTTCAGCCTTTATTACCCTGTTTGTCGTGATTGACCCGCCGGGCTGCGCCCCCATCTATGCCGGTCTTGTCACCCGCGCCAGCAAGCAGCAGCAGCGGTCCATGGCTATCCGCGCCGCGATGATCGCCATGGTCATACTTGTGGTCTTTGCCCTTTTTGGCGAAGCCCTGCTCAAGGCCCTGCATATTGAGCTGGACAGTTTCCGCATTGCCGGCGGCATCATGCTGTTCCTGATCGCACTGGATATGGTGTTTGAGCGTCGCACCCAAAGGCGGGAGGAGCGGGCCGAAAAAGTCATCGCCAACCCTGAAATAGAAGATGTTTCGGTTTTCCCCATGGCCATGCCGATGCTGGCAGGGCCGGGTGCCATTGCCTCTGTCATGCTGTTGATGGCCCGCGCGCAAGGCACAAACCAGACCCTGATTATTCTTGCTGCCCTTGCCGCGGTGATGGTGATCACGGCCATTGCCCTTATCCTTGCCACTCCCCTGATGAGCCTGCTCGGAGCGAAGGTGGAGGCAGTGATTACACGTCTTCTGGGTGTGTTACTGGCCGCACTGGCGACCCAGTTCATCATTGACGGGCTAAGAGGCAGCTTCCCTGTCTGACCCCGAAAATACAGGCCATGCGCTCCGCACCAGTGATCTACCCCCAGTGAACAGGGCCGCGTCCATGTTCTTCCAGAAACCTGTTGGCCGTGCTGAAGGGGCGTGATCCGAAAAATCCGCGATGGGCAGATAACGGACTGGGGTGAACCGAGCGGATAATGCAATGCCGCGTATTCTTGCCAAGGCCAGCAATGCGCCCTGCCTTGCCCTGAGCGTGGCTGCCCCACAGGATAAAAACGGCAGGTTCTTCACGTTCTGCCACTGCAGCCACACAGGCATCAGTTATGGCGTCCCAGCCCTTGCGCGCATGGCTTCCCGCCTTGTGCGCCTCTACAGTCAGCGTATTGTTGAGCAGTAAAACGCCCTGCCGCGCCCAATGCTCCAGATTCCCGTGACCGGGCGCTGCGACTCCCAGATCGGATTGCAGTTCCTTGTAAATATTGACAAGGCTGGGCGGAGCACGAACGCCCTCAGGCACAGAAAAGCACAATCCATGCGCCTGTCCCGGCCCATGATACGGGTCTTGTCCCAGAATCACGACCCGGACCTCATCCAGCGGAGTCAGTTCCAGTGCGCGCAGGCGCATACCGCGCGGCGGGAATACGGTTTTTCCTGCCGCTTCCTCAGCCCTCAGCCAACCGCCAAGACGGCGCGCCTCCGGCGTGGCGAGAGCAGGCTCCAGCACGGGCTGCCAGCTTGGGGGAATCGGTTCACTCATTTTCCATGAATAAAACGCATTATGGGCCGGTTCCAGTCCCTTCTCCCCGGCATCTTTCCTGCTTGCGCCAAGGCGCCTACAACATTGTTTCTGAATGTTGAATCGGATAGAATGCTGTAATTATTTGTTTTGGCGCATTTTCCGGGCCGAAAAAGCCTATCAACTTTTTCTGAAAATGCTCTAATGCAGCGCCATGACTGTCTATTTTCATGAAGAAGATCTTCCTGCCGACGTGCTCGCCCCCGGTCCGGTGGCGGTTGATACCGAAACAATGGGGCTGATTACCGCGCGCGATCGCCTGTGCGTGGTGCAAATCAGTGACGGCAAGGGTGATGAACACCTTGTCCGATTTTCTCCGGGGAGCGACTATAACGCGCCCAATCTCAAATCGGTTTTGGCCGATCAATCCCGAATCAAGCTCTATCATTTCGCCCGCTTTGATCTCGCCGCGATAGAATATTACCTTGGCGTTATGGCTGCGCCGGTTTTCTGCACCAAAATTGCCAGCAAGCTGACCCGCACCTATACCGACCGGCACGGTTTGAAAAACCTCGTCTCCGAACTGCTTGGAGCAGAAATCTCGAAACAGCAGCAATCGAGCGACTGGGGTGGCCCGCAGCTTAATGAAGCCCAGCGCGAATATGCCGCCAGCGATGTGCGCTATCTTCACCGCCTGAAAGACATTCTTGAAACGCGGCTGGAGCGCGAAGGCAGAAGGGAAATCGCGCAAGCCTGCTTCGACTTTCTCCCCACTCGCGCACGGCTGGATATCGCCGGATGGGCGGACAAGGATATTTTCAGCCACGAATAACACGAATACATAGTAATACGCAGTGATGCGTATTATCTTTGACAGCAGCCATGCCACACCAAGCAAGAATTGAAACACAAGGCGCGAAGGAACTGCGCAATGCACGGCGGCATTTTGCCGCGCCGGGCGGCCGGCATGATCACGTCGTCAGCCTGCTGTCCAAACTCCTGCCCATGTCTATCGGTGCATTGGTTGCTGTCATGGTCATCACGCCCCTCTCCCCCCGCGGAGAGGTGAGCTTTCTGCTTGATCGCAACAAGGTTGCCGTCATCAATGAGCGACTTCGGGTTGATAATGCCCTCTATCGCGGGGCGGATGAAAAAGGGCAGCCCTTTTCTATCACTGCCGGCCAGGCAGTGCAAAAATCAGGCCGTGAAGGCATTGTCCGCATGACTGATCTCGTCGCCCGTATCATGCTGCCCGATGGCCCTGCCCGCATGACCGCCGAGGCGGCGGCCTATGATATTGACCAGCGGATCATCTCGGTTCTCGGCCCGGTTCGCGTAGATGCAGCAGACGGATATTCGATGGTTGCAAATGGTGTCTCGATTAATATGAGCAACCGCACCCTGTCCGGCTCTGATGGAGTTGACGGGGTCATTCCCGCGGGCAGTTTTCGTGCTGACCGCATGTTTGCCAATATCCCCGAACGCACTATCACGCTGGACGGGAATGCCCGCATGACCATGGTCCCCGGCAAATTGAGGTTACCCTGATGAAGCACTCACTCCCTGTTGCGTCCCGCTGGGCTATTGCCGGTTTTGCGCTCACCTGCGCGGCACTGGCCGGTATACAGCTTCAGGCCCAGGCCATTGCAAGCCACAACTCCAATGCTCCGGTTGATTTTGCTGCAGACCGGATCGAGTTGCAGGACCGCCAGAACCGCGTCCTCCTGTCGGGCAATGTGGATATTTCCCAGGCAGGGCTGACAGTGCGCTCTGCCCGCACACTGGTTAATTATACCGATGCGGGGTCGCTGAAAATCCAGCGTATAACAGCCACGGGAGGCGTGCGTGTATCACGGGCAGATGAACGTGCCAGCGGCGATGTTGCGGTATATGATTTTAACCGCCGTATCATCACCATGTCAGGCAATGTCAGGCTCAACCGCGGGACAGATACCCTGAGCGGCGGCAGGCTTGTGATTGATTTGAAAAGCGGTGTTTCCAGCATTGACGGGAGCGCCAGTGGTTCATCGTCAGTTACCGGATCACCCGCGACAAACTCTGGCGGAGGACGGGTAAAGGGGCGGTTCTCGGTTCCGCAAAACTGATAGCCGTGCGGCGCAATCTATAGGGTCAGTGCTGCTTGTTTGGCCACATCTCCCGTGTCAAAAAGCCTGTTATAGCATCGCGAGAAAAGGTTGAATCACCGCGATGCTATAATCGCTTGTTTTCGCTTTTCTTTTGCGAAAAACCGGTATCCACTTTTTCGCGAAAAGCTTTAGCTTTTTCGCACAAGGATGCGGCACTCGATTTTATTGTAACGTAACCCGCTCTTCGCTGCTGTCATACCGGCTGAAAAATTGCATGAGCTGGATCAGCAGCTCGCATCGTTCTGATATCGTCGCCGCCTCAAGCAAGGCCTGTTTAGCAGCTGCATCGAATGGCGCAATCTGGGAAACCCCGTTCACCAGCGCCGTATCATCAAGCTGGGCGACCGAGTTCCAGTCTACACTATAGCCTTGCGCATCGGCAAATCGTCGGGCTTCCTGCTCCAGCCCTGCCCGTTCCACACTGGCAAGGGCTGCATATTCATCATCTTCCAGCAATTCTGCCTCGATCTGGCGAAAGGGCGTTGAAACATCTATCTCCCGCACCATCCGGAAACGGGCTTCGCCTTCCAGCACGATATTGTAGCGGCCGTCTTCCAGTGTCTCGATCTCTTCCAGACGCCCTACACATCCGATAGAATAGAGCGGCGCGTGTTCTTCCGCCTTAGTCGGCTGGATCATGGCAATCCGCCGGTCACCCGCCAAAGAATCGCTCACCAGTTCACGATATCGCGGCTCAAAGACATGGAGCGGCAGATGCAGGCCCGGAAACAGGATCGCCCCGGACAGTGGGAAGATGGAAAGTCGCTGCGTCACAATTTCAACCAAACAGAATTCGCGACAACCGGCGGCGCTGATCCACAACCCATGGATCTTCCAGACCTGTTGCCTCAAACAATTTCAATAATGTCGTGCGGGCGGCACCTTCGTTCCACTCCCGGTCACGCGCAATCATATCCAGCAATTTCACAGCCGCATCATCGCGCAGGCCAGCAGCAATGGCAGCTTCGGCATAGGCCAGCCCCGCATCCATATCCTCCGGGCTTGCATCGGCTTTTGCCCTGAGGCCAGCCAGTTCGCTATCATCCACCCTGTTGGCCGCCAGCGCGAGTGCGGACTTCACCTGTTGCAAGGCCGGATCATCAGACACAGCTTTATCCAGTGCGGCCAGAGCCTCATTGGCTGCGTCCACCTGACCTGCTGCCAGAAGCGCACCAAGATAACCGGCCTGTGCCTGCGGGTTATCAGGCGCCATCTCGATCACCTGAGAGAAAATGCCGAGCGCCCTTTCCTCGTCACCTTCTGCCAGCACCTGATCGCCCAGCGCAATGAACTGCTCAATATCCTGCTGCTCTCCGCCCTGCCCTGCCTGCACAGGAAGCTTTTCCAGTAATTGGTCGAGCAATTGCTTTAACTGGGATTCGCTGCGTGCATTGGTCAGATCAGCAACCGGCTGGCCCTGAAACATGGCATAGACAGTGGGGATGGAGCGGACCTGAAACTGCGCTGCGATAAACTGCTCTTCATCCACATTGACCTTGGCGAGGGTGACACCCTTATCCGCATATTCGGCAGCAACCTTCTCCAGAACCGGTGTCAGTGCCTTGCACGGGCCGCACCATTCGGCCCAGAAATCAAGTATGACAAGGTTGTGCATGGATGGTTCGACAACATCTGTCCGAAACCGGTCAACTGCCTTTTGCTCATCCAAATTCAGACCCATGCTGGCCAAGTTTCTTCCCCTTATTGGTTCACCAGATATGTTTTCTGCCCTGCGTAGCGCATTCTACGCGCCAGAGTGCTTCGAGCCAATGTGGGGTTTCAGAGGCATTTTTGAAGAGGAGCAGCAAGAATTTGCGCGGATGGCAATTTTCGCTTGCGGTTGGCAATACCCGATGCTAACCGCGCGCCTCTCCACCGGGATATTACATCCCGGAAAACGCCAGTGAGCGGGCGTAGCTCAGGGGTAGAGCACAACCTTGCCAAGGTTGGGGTCGAGAGTTCGAATCTCTTCGCCCGCTCCAGTTTTTCATTATAAATCAGATATTTGCCGTTTTTGCACCTCCGCCAATTGATGCAATTTGGTGATCATCGTCCACCCGTCGTTCACCAAATTGGGCATATCTGGAGACGTATGGCGTTTGCTGGCGAAGATTTTTCGTGTCCGTTTGGTTGGGGTCCGCATGCGCCTGGCCAGTAGTGATTCTATTGTTTGTGTGATGAGAGCAGAAAGCGGATGCCTCTTCAGCCAGTACATACGGCCAGGTTCGGATACCTTTCCCTGCCTTTTTATCTTCGCAAAAGCCCTGTCGGTTGCCATGAACCTCTGGATCATGGTCGCGATGAGCTTTTCGGGCTGGGTGAGGTCGCTGCCGGTTTCTGCTGCGAGGGCTGCCATGGCATGACGGCAGAGGAAATGTGCGACTGGTATCTGACTGGGGCACGTGCTGGTAACATCCTTGGTCGCAAAAATCTTCCGATTAGAGCGTTTTTCGATCATTCCGGGTCATAACCGCACGAGCTGAAGTAGTTGGCGCATTCGTCGGGCTGGAAGATGTCGACGAGCCTGCCGATGAGATCCCAGAGGCCGCTGACGGGTCGCTCGCCGATCTTGCGGAGCATGGCCTTGAGGCGTGAGAAGGCCTTTTCGATGGGATTGAAGTCCGGGCGGTAGGGCGGCAGGAAGCGCAGGGTTGCGCCTGCTGCTTCGATCTTTTCCC
>JBKEEC010000209.1:0-3522 GCA_047975785.1 Sphingomonadaceae bacterium
CGTGCCTGCCGCAAATTTTCGGCAATGAGGAGCAGATCTGTAGCAGGCGAAATACGCTCCAGAGCATCATTCGCGGTCAGGATCAGACCCGCTTGCCTCGCATTGAGCGCCCCCTCTCCGGGGCGAGGCAAACGATTGCGTGCCTCACTGAGTAAATCAGCCTTGAATGACACCATTCCTTTGCCTGTCACAGCGGATAGACTGTGGCGTGGTTCCACTTTGCTATGAGTATCAGGGGCGCCGGGCGTATCATTACGAGCTTCAATCTCCCAGGCATTGTCGGGGCCCTCCCCCTCTGGCCCCAGCCAGAGCACAAGGTCAGCGAGTGCCAGTTCGGCTTCAGCTCGCGCAATACCGATCGCCTCAACAGAATCATCTGTCTGGTGTCGTAAACCGGCCGTGTCTACGAAAGAAAACGGGATGCCTTCAATCGCAATATTGCGTTCGAGAATATCGCGTGTTGTCCCGGCCATAGGGGATGTGATCGCCGCTTCCTTTTCTGCCAGAGCATTAAACAGGGTCGACTTTCCTGCATTGGGCGGCCCCGCAATGACAACGCGAAAACCCTCGCCCAGTTTTTCCATCCGTGGGCGGGACAACCATGCTGCAAGTTCTGTGCGTAATTCTGCAAGTGCATGATGAAAGGATGCCATAGTGTCATCCGGGACATCCTCTTCATCAGAAAAATCAAGCTCCGCTTCAATCAGCGCGCCAAGCTGCAGGATAGTCTGCCTCCAGCCTTCAATCTGGCGAGAAAGCCAGCCCCCCGCCTGCTCAATCGCCAGACGGCGCTGCAGCTCTGTTTCTGCAGATAGCAGCTCAGCCAGACCTTCGGCCTGTGCAAGATCAATTTTTCCGTTGGCAAAGGCACGCTGGGTATATTCACCGGCCTGTGCCGCGCGTAAACCGGGAATGCTCGCAAGCTCGGCCTCAACGGCTGCGATAACTGCACGACCTCCATGCACATGCAGCTCTGCAATGTCTTCACCCGTCACGGTGGCTGGACCGGGAAGCCACAGAACCAGTGCCTGATCCAGTATATGCCCCTCACTATCGCACAAGGCAGAGTAATATGCCCGGCGCGGCGCAATGCTGCGCCCGGTCAGGTGGGTGAGTGCGGCTTCCGCCTGCGGGCCGCTGATCCGTATGACGCCAATCCCTGCAGGAGGCCGCCCGCTGGAAAGTGCAAAAATCGTATCCATCAGCGTGGCAGCCTGATTATCCTGATAGGGGTTATGATCGCTGTCTTATATAGTGAATTTCATGTAAGATATTATTTTATTTCTTTTTATTTCCTGATCCGGCCGGGTTGGTCACGCTTGCAGCGGCAGATCCGGCGGCAATGCTTCCTTCAACAAAATTCTGGAAAAGTTTGAGCCCGGCCTGCCCCATAGGCGCAAGCTGTTTGACAAAATCCTGCATCTGATCAGGTCCGGCAACGCTCTTCATGGCGCTGGTTACCGCATCAACATAAAATTCATTGGCTTTCCCCACATCAGGCAGCCCCATAAATTCGCGTGCTTCGCCCGGTGTGCAATCAATTTCGATATTGACCTTCATATAATTATTCTCCGTTTGACCCTGTGGCACCTGTCGGACACAATAGGTCATATCCATCCCCAAGGGTCATCCCCAAGGATAGTATGACACGATAGAACCTGCCCATGCCAGATGTTTAATGCATACAGGTCATTTTCAAGGAGATAATGTCTGATGTCTCAGAATGCACAAATTCCGACTTATGATGGCAATGGCCAGTTTCCTGCCTATATTGCAAGGCCGGATGGCGCGCCTGCTGCTGCCATTATTGTGGTTCCCGAAATTTTCGGTGTGAATCCCGGTATCCGGATGAAATGTGATCATTGGGCGAATCTGGGCTATCTGGCAGTTGCCCCTGATATTTTTTGGCGTTTTGCGGCCGGGGAGGAACTGAATCCCGATATTGAGGAACAATTCCAGCTGGCGCTTACCAATATGGGCAAGTTTGATGCCGATCTGTGTGTTCAGGATATTGAGGCCTTGATCCACTGGCTCAAAGAAACGCAAGGCGTAAACAAGGTTGGTCTGACAGGTTTTTGTCTGGGTGGGCGGATGGCGTATCTTGCCGCCACGCGCACCGATATTGATGCCAGTGTCGGATATTATGGCGTCATGATTGACCAGATGCTGGAAGAATCCCACGCAATAGCCAATCCGCTCATGCTGCATATTGCAAAGAATGATCATTTTGTCGGGCCTGAGGCGCAGGCAGCGATTCACGCTGGTCTTGATCCCAACCCGCATGTGACACTGTATGATTATGAAGGCGTTGATCACGGATTTGCATCCAGCGAAGGCAAACGACGGGATGAAACAGCAGCCCGTTTGGCTGATGAGCGGACAGAAGCATTTTTCCGCAGCCAGCTTGGGTGAGACGCGGCCATGGCAAATGAATAGCCACAGAAAATCTAAGGCGGTGTGAGTAAAATTGAACCACGCACACCGCTATATCTATTGGCTATTACATTGCTGTAGTGTATTGTTTTCCTACATTTTTTGGCCAAAACAGTCGTTCGACTGTTTTGAAAATGCTTTATCTGTCTTGATGTTTCTTATCTTCGTCATTCCTGCATGTTTCGGACCAGGTATTAAGGCGTGCACGGGAAAACCGAGATAGTGTATTGGGCAATTGATCGGGCGGAAAGAATTGTGCCGCTACTATTTCCCGATTATCTGGCCGCACCGGGCCGATTATCTGCGCCGAGAATATATATGCGGTGTGTTTCGCGCCCGATATTCTGTCATGTGAAGTGCCTGTCAGGATCAACCGATCCAGCGTGCAGCCCAGCTCTTCATGCATTTCGCGCCGGGCGGTTTTTGAAGGGGCCTCTTTCCAGTTGCAGCCACCACCAGGCAGCATCCATGCACCAGAGCCATAGCTGTGTCGCACGAGCAAAATTGCTCCCTCCTCATTGAGTCCGATAACAACGACTCCGGCAATTGGAATTCTGAAAGCATGACGCCACCAGGACCGTGCTTTATAAGCCATACGGAGCATCATCCGATGCAGCGCGGGGGGGATCAGGTAAAGCACGTTATACGCAATCAGCCGGGATGCTAACGCATCTGTGATTGATTGTGCACAGGCGGCTTGCGGGACTGATGGCCTCCTGATGAGGCAAACTCACTGGAATAAAGAGAGAGATACGATTCATAGGAACTGACCCTAACCTACAGGGGCAGACACAAGATACGGGATTTTACCCCATTTCAGAGGTAATACCATAGCGCGATGAGCCTGACTCATCGAATTTTGACCTAGCCCGCGCGGCACCTTAAAGCATTTCGCAAAAAAGTGGGAGCCGATATTACAAAAGAAAAGCGAAAATAAGAAATTATAGCATCGCACATGTTTCAACCTTGTCTCGCGGTGATATAGCAGTTTCAAACTGCTCCACCGGAATGGGGCAAGGTTCACTTGGTGCCAGATCAATATCATTGTGCAGTTGCGCCAGCATCTTCAGGATCAGCCATGATCTGCAG
>JBKEEC010000210.1:0-5294 GCA_047975785.1 Sphingomonadaceae bacterium
GTCCAGTATTCGGAATTATTCGAATGAATCCAACTACCTTTATGGAATTAAGGCCGGCGCACCAAGAATAGTCAGGCTTTTGCGTGACTATGACATTATGGCCAGCTGGACAGTGGCGGCAATGAGCCTGGAAAATCATCCGGAGATTGCGCAGGCCATTGTTGATCTGGGGCATGAGCCTGTAAGCCATGGATGGCGCTGGGTGCACCAGTTCAAGATGAATGAAGACGAAGAACGAAACTTCATCCGGCAGTCGGTAGAAAGTATCGAGCGCAGCTGCGGAATACGCCCTTATGGATGGCTCAGCCGCTATCTCCTGACAGACAATACGCGCCGGCTTCTGAGCGAAGAGGGCTTTACCTATCATATGGATGATTACTCGGGCGATGTGCCTTTTTGGGATAAGAGTACAATACCGGGCAGGCCGATGTGTATTGTGCCATATCAGCTCGATTCCAACGATATGAAGATGTGGACCGATCCTGCACTGACCCCGCATCAGTGGCTCGATTACGCAAAGGCCAATTTTGACCAGCTTTATCGAGAAGGCAATGAGGGCAATCCAAAAATGATGAGTCTGGGCTTGTATTTGCGCATTATTGGTCGTCCGGGACGTATATGGGCACTGGAAGAGTTTTTCCGCCATGTCCGGGCGCATGGTGACGTGTGGATCGCGACACGCAAGGAGATTGCCGACCATTTTATAGAGACTAATCAGGCATGAGCTTGCTACTGGAATTTGATGGGCCAACGGCCCATTTGCTGATCGACCGTGCGGAAAAACGTAACGCCTTCAATTTGGAAATGTGGCAGACCATGCCTGACCTTCTGGAACAGGCCCGTGATCATCCGGACTGTCGGTTATTAGTGATACGCGCTGCTGAAAAAGGTGTGTTCTGTGCTGGCGCCGATATTCGCGAATTATTGACACACAAGGATGACCCTGTCTGGAGAGCGGCCAATCAGGCAGCCATCAACAAAGTACAGAGTGATCTTGCCCGGCTCGACTTGCCAACGCTTGCATTTGTCGAGGGTGATTGTGTGGGGGGAGGTTGCGGTATTGCACTGGCCTGTGATCTGCGCGTGACAACGGAGGCTGCACGTTTCGGCATTACTCCGGCAAAGTTGGGGCTGGTATATCCTTTGCATGATATCAAGCTGTTGTGCGATCTGGTTGGGCCAGGGCAGGCAAAACGCATATTGTTCACGGGCAGCCTGATCAATGCAAAAGAAGCGTTACGTATCGGGTTGGTGGAAATTCTGGCTGATAATCCGTGCGAAGTTGTAGAGGCTATTATTGCTGCTAGCCCGTATTCGTTGCTAGAGACATAGTAATTTATCCGTCGTACACTGGATGGGCAGGTGCAGGATGATGCAGAAACCATGCAAATCTTCGCTGACGCATTCACCGGGCCAGATTTCCATGAAGGCACTACGGCCTTTGTTGAAAAACGAAAACCGGACTTTGGCCAGTGATCATCGCTCACGGAACAATATTGGGGGGGCTATCCACTGTTCCCGATCTCGATAACGCGATAGTGGCCTATAGGGATGTTCTCCAACTGGAGTTGATCGAGCGCGGTGTGGTGGATGTTGCCCTCGCAACAAGCTGGGGGTGCCCGGGCAATGCAGGTTCTCCTTGCGCCATTCTTCGTCCCACTAGCGGAGAAGGGTGTTGGTTCCGTCTGGTTGAGCAGTCAGCGCACCCGGCTTTTCATGCTAACCGTAGTTATGGCTGGGCGGCGTTTGAAGTTGTAGTTAAAAATGTCTGGCACTGGGCTGAGGCCTTGCCTCCCGACCTTTTTACAATTGCTGGCCCTCCCAAGAACCTGAAGAATATGAAGCCTGCCTTCATCCCCATGCAGGTTTTGGGGACGGGGCAGGAAATGCTTTATCTTAATCAGGTTCTGGGTGATCTTCCGGAAACTGACCTTCCACGTGCAAATGCAGATGTGGATCGTATTTTCATCGTTATTCTTGCCAGTGCTGATCGGGAAGCCAGCGCAGCATGGTATAGCAAACGGATAGGACTGGATCGGGCCAGTGATTATACTCTGCCCTATTCCATGATAAATCGGGCCTTTGATCTGCCTGCGGATTATCTCTCGACCATTACCATGATGCAGAGTGGACGAATGCCGATCGTCGAGATTGACGATTACCCTCATGAAGCCGTCGTGCGTGCTCGTTTTGAAGGCATGTTGCCACCTGCCAATGCCCTGGTAACACTGGCTGTTCGGAATCTGTCCGATTGCGATGTAGACTGGATCGCTCCCCCAGCCGTGCATGGCGGAGTGATGTATGAAGGACGGAGGGCAGCGAGCACTCTTGGTCCGTCAGGGGAATTGTTGGAGCTGGTGGAGGTTGGATAATGATTGAACTTACAACGTTCCGGTATGAAAATCCTGTGTTTGCGAGAACCGGACCTATGGGCAGGATATGGCTTCCTGTCTTGACTTTCATACTGACGGTTACCGCCTTTTTTTATAGCACACAATTGTTTGCGCAGAACACCCCTTCACAGACAGCACGAGAGATTGTGGAGGCGGGGATCACGGCACATGGCGGTAAAATCTGGCTCTATCCGGATACTCTTATGCTGGAAGGCGAAGCTGATTTTTACAACCCTTCCACAGGCAGTATTAGCGCTCATGCCGATAGTTACCGCATGTGGCGGCAAATGGATAATGACCGACGGGTAGCTCATGGTGCGCAAGGCAAGGTTCGTATTACCGCCAAGGCAGGAGACAGGGTTATTTTCGAAGTCGGTTATGACGGTGAACAGACATGGACGGATAAGGGCATTATGCCACAGGAACAGGCTGATGTTTATTGGGCCAATAATTTCGGTTTTGGCATTATTCGTTCTGCTCTGAATGACGGCTTTCAACTGGAGCGGGCCCCATCCCGTGATATTGACGGTCACATGGTGGATCTGATCCGTGTGATCGATCCGCAGGGACAACAGACCCTGTTCGGTTTTGATCGTGAAAGCCATCTTATTCGATACATGGCCTTTCGCTCGCCCCGCGGTTTCCACGAACGCTATTACGATGATTTTATGCGCTTGCCACTAAATGGCTGGGTGCAGGCGCGCAGCGTCACATTGTTTTATGACGGAGTGAAGGCAAACAGGGTATTTTGGCAGACAGTGGTCGTAGGAAAAACAATCACCCCCGCTTTGTTCACACATCCTCCCGGATAAACCAGAGATCTTGGAGAGCAGGCAAACGAGTAAGCAGGCCGGAAAAGTCCATCAATTCCTGTTAGAAATCAATATATGGGCAGGGTGCCAATAATATCCCTGCTTTTTGTCGACCGATTACGGAAACCGTTGACAGATTTATTAACCTTCGCCAAAGTTGTCCGGACAACTTTGAAAGAGGAAATCACATGGCTGACGACCTGCCTCCTCCGTTCACAGCTTTGACAAGGCATCCCATGATGCCGCAAACGAAGCATGATGAAGCCGCGCGGTTTAATTTCCTGACCCATTTCAATCGCTATTTGTCTGGCACGATCGGGGCTGGCAACAAGCTGGCCTTTGAAGCGCATGTGCTACCTGCATTTCGTGTCGAACATGGTCGCGACCCGCAGCATCGTTATGAAATCCGCGATGCGATGAACAACGATTCATGGCACCGTACATGGTCTTCACTGAAACGCAATTCTATGGAAATGCGCCAACATAACGGGCGCCAGATTGTTTTGCGTCAGCTAGATGAACTTGATGCGCAGGCGCGACAGTTCAATGAACATTCGGGTATGCTGGAGCTGGATAGTGATGTTGCACAACCCGAATATCAGACTGCTGTTGACATTCACTGTCAGCCCGGAGGGTATCATGGAGGTGAACGGGAGAATGATGTCACTGTTGGGGCCAACTATGATGTCGGACTGTTTGCTACAACTGGAGGTGCCTTGGGCGGACTGAATGATGGTGGTGGGCAGGCAGTGGTCGCCTGGGCGAAAATGGAGCGGCCGGATTGGCAGCCGAGGCGTATTCTGGATATCGGATGCACTATTGGCCATAATGCAGTTCCTATTGCGCAAGCTTATCCTGATACAGAAGTGGTCGCGATTGATACGGCGGCTGCATCCCTGCGCTATGGCGCTGCGCGTGCAGCGGCGCTCGGAGTTAAAAATATCCGTTTTATTCAGGCCAGCGGAGAGGATCTTTCGCGCTGGGATGACGCCACCTTTGATTGGGTTCAGACCACGATGTTTCTGCACGAGCTATCCGCTCGTGCCATGCCGAAGATTCTCAAAGAAGCAAATCGGGTTCTCATTCCTGGAGGGCTTCTGCTTCATATCGAGCAGCCGCAATACAGCCCTGACATGCCCTTGTTCGAGCAGTTTATGCGGGACTGGGATGCCTTCAATAATAATGAACCTTTCTGGTCAGCCATGCACGGACAGAACATTTACGAGGTGATGGAACGGGCAGGTTTTCCGAAAGATTGCCAATTCTCAACCGGAGTTCGGGCTGTGGTTGATACATCAATCTTCCCTGATGCTCCGGATGGTGAACAGGAAGATTATGGCCGGGCGGCAATATGGAATGCTTATGGAGCGTGGAAACCGGCACAGAATAAGGCAGTAGCAGCATGAGTGAAGAATTCGACTGGGTCACCCTGTCCGGACGAAAGGCAAAAGGCCTGAGTCCCGAATATTTTGACGATCCGGCGCTGGACCGGCTTTATTCGCTGACTCTGGCGTTGGCAGGTGAAGTGTCGGTGCTTCGTGAAAGACAAGACACAGTAGAACGGCTTCTGGAAGCAAAGGGAACGATCAGCCGCGCAGATATAGAAACCTTTGCTCCAGAAGGGGAGGTTGCCCGCGAACGGAGCATGGAAACGCGAGCCTATATTGCTCGGATTATGAGAGGCTTTCAGCAACAGATGGAAGCAATGAAAAGTCCTGATCCTCCCGTCACGGAATGGGTTGAGAAATTTTCACAGAAATAATCGGGTTCGCGTTTTCGGGGGGTTGTCATGGATGAAGTATTGGTATTGCGCTGGGTTCATATCCTGGCCATGGTTTACTGGCTGGGAGGGGAATGGGGGGTATTCCAGACCAGCTATAATGTAATCAATCGCAGTCTGTTGCTGGAAGAACGCCGAAGGCACATGGAAACTGCCTACCGAATTGATATTCTGGCCCGCACCGGCATAATTCTTTTGCTTCCTCTAGGGTTGCATATGGGTTACACTTACGGATTACAGCCGTATGGCCAGCCATACCTGACCTATATGTGGTTTTTTGTCGTCGGCTGGTTAGGCCTCGCCTGGACA
>JBKEEC010000211.1:0-2257 GCA_047975785.1 Sphingomonadaceae bacterium
CGAAGCGGGTGGAGCAATTTTCTTTGCCAGCCACATTGTCGCGATTTTCTTTTTTCGTAGGTTTCCGCGCGCAAAAACAACCGGAAGCCAACGTATATTGGCATTATCGCTCCTGATCCTGACGCCGTTGATAAGCGGATGGCTCGCCAGTTCCGTGCTGGCCTGTGTGTACGGACTGGGCCTTGGATCAATGGCGGCTATTATCTGGCTCAGCAGGTTTCCACGCTATCGTGTCGGCGCTGGCGCCATCCTGTTTGTAGTGTCAGACTTTTTGATCTTTGCAGGTCTTGGTCCACTGGAATGGGAAAACCTAGCCTATTGGCTGGTCTGGCCTGCCTATTACTGGGGGCAATTCCTGATTTGCACCGGCGTGATCCAGCAATTACGACGGGAACATCTGGCCTAAAGCCTTACGTTTAAACATTGAATCAGAGGAAAAACTATATCTTCCTAGTGGGAATGGCGCAATTGACTCATGTGCCCAATCTGGAGTGCTTCACCATTCCATTGGAATGACCGCAATCGCGTTTGGCAATGGAAAAGCTGACTGTCAGGATAGACGACATTGCGGACATATCATGAGGGAGGCAAAAATCCTAACGCCGGAGATTCGTAACATTCGAGAAGAGCTTTACTCTCGCACGATTTTTCCGTGCATACCGTCGCGGATCAAGCCGTGACCTATGGTATGCTGCCATTCCGTTCAACGGTTGGTCGGAGGCGGCGGCGCGATCGGGGGTGTCTTGAGGCCCTCCGGCATCGGTGGCGGCGAAGGAGGATTGAGGACGCTTTGCTCTGCCTGAAGGTCGATCCGACGGCCCTTCTCGCCCGATCCGACGACCAGAGAAATCCAATCTGCCCCGATGCGGATCACTGACGGGCTGGCGGCCAGCATCGTCATCATGGTTCCCGGACCATTGCTCGTTGCATGAGCTACGGCGCGGCAATCGCGTACATCGATGGTGTCTGTCGATGCGAGCCGCGCGTCGTTGGTCCAGCGGATTGAAATTGGCAGTTCAGGACATTGCGACCACATCACGCGTCCGCGATCAATGGTTACCACGCCCGGATCATCACCAAGGCCAAAGCCGCTCAATTCCCACCCATCATAGGTCGTTGACATTTGTGGCACCCAGCGCCCTTCTATTTCCTTGAAGGCAGGCTTGTTTGTCTGGCGCCAACGGTCCGGTCGGATCAGCACCAGTTCTCGCTTGCTGCTTTTCAGCACGATGCGATCCGCGTCCAGTTTCCGCACTTCGGGATTGCTGCCGAAGAAAGCGAAAAAGCGCCCATCGCGTGCCTCGCGAACATCTCCGCATCCCTGCAGGGTCTGCATACGCCCACCATCACCTGTATCTTGCAGGATGCCGCTTGGCCCAAGCGCAGCAGGATTGCCGGACTGGTTGCAGCCTATGGCGTATGTCAGGTGGCCGTCGCCGATCTGTACATAGGAGCTGCGCCAGGGTGTGAAATTCCGCCACGATGGCTCAAAGTCCCCGAACCTCTCGACGAGCCAGAACCCCTTGATATCCTGCAGGGAGGTAACCGGCTGGTCTGCGCCGGACAACGGGGTTGCCGAAGGGTCGTCATTGCTTTTCGGCATAGCGCAGGATGCGACGCTCATGCAGAGCGTCCAGGCGAACAGTATGGTGCAACGTGAGGAACTCATTTTCAAAAAATAGCTGAATTTGAATCAAGAGTCGCAACTATTTTGTGTGATTTGGTCTCCTTTCAAGCCTGTCTGTTTTAAAACGCGCTAGACCGCTAACCATCCCTCTTCGGTCATTCCGGCATTTCGTTGAGTCACCTTTAACCGGACAGAGGCGTCAATCTGGCTGGAATCTGTAATCTTCCTGTTTTGCCGCATTTTCCACGCCGAAGAATAAAATCAATCAATCTTTTTGAAAATGCCCTACCGCATCTTCGCTATCCGGTTGACCATATCTTCCCATAATTGCGGGGAGGATGCGCCAATCAGCCCTGTGCGATTGACTTCACTCACCTTGTAGGGCGAGCCATCAGGGCGCGCGGCCTTTCCACCTGCTTCATTCAGCCACAGAACACCGGCGCCATGATCCCATGGTAGCGTCCGTTCAAACAGCGACACGTCATTTTCACCAAGAGCAAGACGCGGATATTGCTCTGCAGCGCAGCGAGGAATATCAACAATGGTGTAATGCGGAAAGATGTGTGTCTTGAGGCTTTCCTGCTGTAAAGGGGTCGTGAAAAGCGTTGAAACCGCTACAACTGGCGGGGA
>JBKEEC010000212.1:0-24861 GCA_047975785.1 Sphingomonadaceae bacterium
ATAGACCTGGTTGGCGTTAAGCGATGACCCGGCCTGACACGTCATCTCCGCGATATCGTAAGCACTAAGCGGGCGACTGGATGCATCCATCGCATGTGTAACAAGTGCTTCGGTTTCCTCCGATGTGCGTCGTCGTGGCGGCGATTTTTGAAAGGATTCCACCTCGTTTGTCATCACAGCTTCGTGGGGTTGGGAAGACCTGCATAGACCGCCTCTGCATCGAATGCGGGTTCAGTCTCGGTGTGGATGAGGCGCGCCGGGCCGGAAACATCGGAAGCCGGCAATTCCACCTCGCGATAAAAGCAGGTCTTGAAGCCCACATGGCAACTGCCTAGCCCCTCAACCCGCACGAAGAGAATTACGGCGTCCTGATCATCGTCGATCAACAGACGTTCAACCGTCTGGGTAAAGCCGCTATGTTCGCCCTTGCGCCATAACGCCTTGCGGCTGCGGGACCAGAAATGCGCTTGCCTCGTGGTGATGGTCCGCTCCAGAGCCTCGGCATTCATCTGGCCAAGCATCAGCGTCTGGCCGGTTGCGGCGTCAACCACCACAGCGGGGAGAAGGCCCGCCGCATCAAAGCAGGGGGCAAGTTCGTCCCCCAGTTCCACCTGTTCGATCGATTGACGCGCGGCAAAAAGCGAATGGGTAATGGTCATAAAAGATTTCCCGCGAAACTTTGGCCACCTGTGAACAACAGTTCAGCCTGGCCATGAGCGTTGTAATTGCTGACATCATCCATATCCCGGACAATGGATATAATGTGGGTGCGCTGCTCCTTGCCCGACCATCCTCTGACCACGACCGGAGACGAGTCACCCCATGTCTGCACAAAGCGTTGTTGGGTGCCATAGCCGGATAGGTCTGCAATCGCCGCAATGCGGTTTTTGACAAAGGACCGGGTGAGCGGAATCTTGCACAGCACAGCAATGCTGTGATTCCGTTTCTCATAGCTTCGGGGCACAAACGGGCTCATTAACTTCCGGCTACAATCGACACATCGAGCGCGTGAAGCACCCCGCACAGCACCGAAACGCCAGCCGGAAACCCGTCAAGAAATTGCTGCTTTTGCAATGCACCGCCTCACCTTTTTGTCGCTGGGCATACAAATTTGTACCGTCACGGCATTATGATATATCATTACTTATAGGTCAAGGATGCTTCAATCAATCGAATGTTGCCGTCTGGTGCTTTCTGGCCAGGCCCTTCGGGTGGCCCGATGCGATTATAGCATCGCGAGAAAAGGTTGAAACATGTGCGATGCTATAATTTCTTGTTTTCGCTTTTCTTTTGCAAAAAACCGGTTCCCACTTTTTCGCGAAAAGCTTTAATACGCCCTGAGCCTAAACAACCGGTGGATTGACACCGACATTCCGTTCCCGGAAATATCGACCCAATCCACCAGATAATTATATGTGATTGTTTGACTTTTCTCGACAAAAGACCCGGCTTGCGCCGGACTCTTTCATCTCGGTCGAACCCCTAGAACGGGATGACATATAACAGAATCACATCCCGCTCTTTATACTTTTATTGTCGTGTGATTTTTTGACAAAAACCGGCGCCCGTTTTTTGTCATCACACTCTACTAGTAATTCAGACTCGCCGTGAGCAGTGCGGAACGTCCGGGGGCTACGTTGGCAAACAGTCCGACGTGAGAGGCATCGTAATACAGCTTGTTTGTCAGGTTCTGGACATTGATGCGAAATGCCAGAGCGTCACTTGCCTTGTAACCAACTGTCAGGTCCACGCGAGCATAAGGCTTGAACTTTTGTGTGTTGGCGTCGTTTACGTAGCGCGTTCCGGTATAGTTGACACCGCCGCCCATATCGAATTCAGGCGTAATGTTGTAGGTTGTCCAGATACTGAAGCTGTGTGGAGCAATAAATTTGATCCGGTTGCCGTCATTGCCTCCGGCGCCGTCATCAATGAGTTTCGCGTCGAGATAGGTGTAGCCGCCAAAGACATTCCATTCCGGTGTAATGTTACCGGACACGCCGAACTCGAATCCACGGACGCGGTTATCGCCTATCAACTGGACGGTGCCGGTGATGGGGTCAGTTGCGCGGGCATTGGTCTTTTTCGTCTGGAATGCTGCTGCGGTCAACGAAAGCTGTTCGTCGAACAGATCCCACTTGGTGCCCAGTTCCCAGCTCCTGGCGCGTTCCGGTTTCAGGTTGACGTTGTTGTTGGTAAGTGTGCAGGCACTTGCGCCTTCTGAACCGCCAGCCATACCAGCACATTCACCCGATGGATTGGATGATGTGCCGTAAGACAGGTAAATGCTGCCAAAGGGCACTGGCTTGTAGACGATGCCCGCCTGATAATTCCAGAAATCGTTCTTTGCGGTCCGCGTCCCGTCCCACACCTTATAATCGTCATAACGGATGCCGAGATTTATCTGTAACTGATCGGACAATTCCAGCGTGTCAAACAGGAAAGCCGCCTTTGTTTCATGCTGGATTGGCACAGCCGGCGAGGTCAGCGGAATTTTCTCGATCGGATTGAACGCGGCATAGGGATCAGGATTGTTGAGCGACTGGTACAAAATCGCGGCACCCGGCGCCTGCGTCCAGGCTGCGAGCCTTTTTTGCTTTTCCTTGCTGTATTCAACACCGGCAATGAAGTTATGCGTTATTCCGCCAGTGTCGAACTCACCGCGCAGGTCGGTCTGATTGAGGAAACCTTCGGTCAGGATATTAGCCGAACGATAGCCTGCCACCACAAGGCCAGTCGCCGGTGTTGCCGTTGTTGTGTTGAAGGATGGGCGGCTGACGATATATTCGTTGGTCATGCGGGCAAGACGTGTTGAATTGCGCAGCGTCACACCGGCGGCCACATCATATTCAAGAATGGCTGAGCCGAAATGCCCTTCTGTCTCGCGAAAATCCCGATTGGCGAAGCCGTAGAAGTTGTCACGATCAAGTTTCAGCGGGCTAACCGTGCCGGAATCCCGGAAGGGGTGGCCGAAATCCGGGATGTCGTCGGTCTTGAGGTAGGAATAGCTCAGCGTTGCACGCAGTGGGCCACCCAGCCCGAAAGCTATCGAGGGAGAAAACCCCCAGCGGCTTACTTTTACCGCATCGCGCCCTGCAACATCAGCATCATGGCCCATTATATTGAGGCGGACGGCAATGCCATCGGCAAGCTGATGGTTGATGTCTGCCGTAACCCGTTTGGTTTCATCCGTTCCGACCGTGCCGCGAATGGTGATAAAGTCACCTTCAAGCGGCTTTTTGGTGACGAGGTTGATCGCACCGCCAGTCGATCCGCGGCCATTCAGAGCGCCGCCCGGCCCCTTGACCACCTCAACGGACTCAAGATTGTACACCTCGTGGTTGAAACGGCCCACGCTGCGCAGGCCATCGATCTGCATATCCGTGGCCGACTCGTAACCACGCACAAGCGGGCGATCCCCCATGGGCGTGCCCCCCTCGCCGGAACCCATAGTGATACCCGGCGTGGTGCGCAGGATATCCGTTAACGACGTGAAACCGCGATCCTCGATTACTTCACTCGGGATAACCGTGTCACTCTTTGGCGTATCAAGCAGAGGCTGCGTGAATTTGACTGAGGAAGACTCCTTGCGATCGTAGCTCTCGTCAATAGCAGTGTCCGTTACGGTAACCCCACCAAGCCGCTGCGGCTCTTCCTGCGCGAAGGCGGGCGTAGTGCTCCCGACAACACCAATGCAGGACAATGCCAGAAATGTCTGATTGGCAGCGGAACGTGATTTGTCTCTGGACACAGTATGGAAACCCCTATTGCTGAGTTGATGAACGCCGAGGCGTATATTAATAATGATTATTAAAAGCAAGTCTGGATGTGACTCTGCATGTAGTGTCGTGCTTTTTGCGGCAATGCAGACGCATTCTCTGGATATCTGGGACGACTTTCTGGCGTCTCTGCAGGTTGGTCATGCAATCAATGGATCCTGACACTAATTATGATTTGGCAAGATTCATCTCGACGACGCGGCGTAATTTATATATGCGAATTACTTGCATTAGCCATACTGGCGGGACTTATCGAGGGGGGTGAGTGAGTTGACGAGTTATGCCACTATCAGCCGCAGGTGCGGAATTGATCCCGTTCCTGAAGGGCAAGAGCGCTCGCAATACGGTGTCCAGCAGCGTCCCAATGTTTTTGCCATGACGTGCTCGCCACCCTCTTGCATTTCACCCCGCAAACGCGCCATCAAGGCTCATGCGGTTAATGGGGCCTGATCCTAGCTATTATGATGCTGACAATTCCTGACCTGCTTTCGGACGCAGATCTCCGCCAGTGTCGCGAGGCGCTGGATCAGGCTGACTGGGAAGATGGCCGGGCAACGGCTGGTCATCGCGCAGTCAACGTCAAAAACAACCTTCAGCTCCCGGTTGACAGCCCGGTCGCCAGCCAGCTTGGACAACTTGTTCTGGAACGGCTTGGGCAATGCCCGCTGTTTATTGCCGCCGCACTGCCGCTGCGCGTGCTTCCACCACGGTTTAACCGCTACGAAGGCGGGGGTGCCTATGGCAACCATATCGACAATGCTCTCTTTCGTGTCCCTGGAAGTGAAACATATGTCCGCACGGATATTTCATGCACATTGTTCTTCAGCGATCCAAAGGAGTATGAAGGCGGCGAACTTGTAATCGAAGACAGCTATGGCGATCACCGCGTCAGGCTACCTGCCGGTGATATGGTCATTTATCCGGGCACAAGCCATCATCGCGTAACCGCTGTTACCAAGGGTGTGCGCTTTGCAGCTTTTTTCTGGGTGCAAAGTCTGGTGCCGTCAGATGTTCAGCGCAGAACTCTGTTTGAACTGGATGGATCGATACAGCAACTGACTGCCGACCACCCCGGTCATGCCTCGATCGAAGCGTTGACCGGCATCTACCACAATCTGCTGCGTCAGTGGTCAGTCACATGAATGATACACATGGCCATTCGCCAGATCCGCTGCCGCCTCTGGACCTTATTCCTGAAGATGTCCGTTCTCTTGCCGATTATGAGCACCGGGCCAGGGCCCATCTTCGAGCGGAGATATGGCATCATATTCAATCCGGTGCCGGGCCGGAAACATCCCTTGCCGCGAACAGAAAGCAATTTGACCGTTACCGGCTCGTTCCGCGGATGCTGTCCGACATGCAGGGTGCAACCACGGAAACGAGCCTTTTCGGGCTACGCCATGCCTCACCAATATTGCTGGCACCGGTTGCCTATCATCGCCTGGCCTGCCCTCAGGGCGAGTTGGCGACGGCAAGCGCCGCGACTGCACTTGATACGACGATGGTGGTAAGCACGCTGTCCAGCGTGCCATTGGAAGATGTAGCAAAAGCTGTTTATGCAACAACTGCTGAACTGGGCAGACCGATGCCTCCTCCGCTCTGGTTCCAGCTCTATTTCCAGGCGGAGAGAGAACATACCGCCGAACTGGTCCGTCGAGCTGAATCTGCCGGTTATCAGGTTATAGTCTTTACAGTGGATTCAGCAATCAAGCGCGCTGATTTCACACTGCCACCGGGTGTAGAGGCAGCAAATCTTGCAGGTATGCCAACCCTGACGCAGACCGCGCATCCCGCAGGAGGGCCGATTTTGTTTGGCACTTCCCTGATGGACTCTGCCCTGACATGGGAAAGTCTGGACTGGCTGCGCTCTCAAACCCGGCTGCCCATTGTGGTGAAAGGTCTGTTGTCAGCAGAAGATGCACGGCTGGCGCGGGATCACGGAGCTGACGGGATTATCGTTTCCAATCATGGCGGGCGCGTTCTCGATGGACTTGCATCGCCAATTGACCAGTTGCCATCAATGGTCGAGGCAATTGACGATGCAATACCTGTTTTGCTGGACAGCGGCGTTCGTCACGGGACTGACGTGCTCAAAGCCCTGGCTCTTGGTGCGAAGGCAATCCTCATTGGCCGGCCGCAAATTCATGCACTTGCCGTTGCCGGAGCAAAAGGCGTGGCGCACATGCTGCATATCATACGCGCCGAATTGGAACTGGCGATGGCCCATGTCGGATGCAAGTCATCGGATTCTATTAATAATTGCTATCTGAAAGAACTATGATCCTGCTGGCTCTGCGATGGTCAGCCTGTCCATGAAACCGCTACCTCGCCCACTGCCCTCAGGGCCGCTTCATCCTGCTCACGGACATCTTCACTGAATACGGGGTGCTCAAAATAGCCGGCCACGATCAGCGGCGCCCGCCTCCCCGGTGGGAAAAGAACGGCCAGATCGTTGGTCTTGTTGCCAATGACAGGGCGCATACCCGTTCCCGTCTTGTCGAGGCTGCGCCAGTCTTGTGGAACTCCGGCGCGAATGCGGTTCATCCCGCTGCGGGTTGCTTCCATCCATTTTTGCAACTGTTCACGACTGTCCTCCTTGAGAACATCGCCCAGCACAATCCGTCTCACTGTCTCGGCCATGGCTCTGGGGGTGGTGCTATTCTCTTGCGTGCCGGGCGGGATGATATTGATGTCGGGCTCGTAACCATCGAGCCTGCTTACGTTGTCGCCTATCTCGCGCCAGAACCGCGTCACTGCCTCAGGGCCTCCGAGACGACGCATGAGCACATTAGCAGCGGCATTGTCACTGGTAACCTGAACTGCCTCTGCCAGCGTGATGATTGGCAAGCTCCCCGCGCCGAGGTTATCCTCCACCACCGGCGAATAGGCGACAATATCCTTCCGGCTGAACGCCAGATGTTCTGTCAGATCCAGCAGTCCCGCATCGCTTTGCCGAAGGGCCATCGCGGCCAATGATAATTTGAAAGTAGAGCAATGGCAAAATCGCTCATCCGCTCGCCATCCAAGGCTTCTACCGTTGCTGGTATCAAATATGAAGGCGCCTAGCCTGCCTCCGGCAGCCTGTTCGATTGCCCCTAACCGCACGGTCGGATCGATTGGCGGTGTCACTATTGTGCTGCAGGAAGAAAGCAACAAACTGGCCCCCGCAACGCAGGCGAAGTCGCGCCGGGTCATGCGATCAGTGGTATACATGTTCGCGCTCCGTTACTGTTTACGAAACATCGAGGTTCTGTCGCACACTCTGAACCGGCTTGGAAGATATCTTCCTGACACTACAGCATTGCGGTTAAATGTTGAATCATTTGCAATGCTATATTCCTTTGTTTTTCGTATTTTCGAACCGAAAAAGTCGATCAACTTTTTCTGGAAATGCTCTATGTAACGCGCCACACCCAGAGTTTGATGCTGCTGGCAAAGCGCGCACCGGAACAGACAAAAATAGACTGGTTCATCCAGCTATAAGGACCATCCGGCGCGATAAATTCCGGCACGGTGCGAAAATAATATTCCGACGGATCAACCTCTTCCCCGCGGCGCAGACGATCCATTACCTCAGGCGGGCCATGACGCAGGCCCTTGTTCCGAATCTGGATCAGGGCGCCGTCATCCGTTTCGATGGCGTAGATCGCATCCGCCACAGTCACTCCGTCATGCCGGGTAAGCTGCCAGTCGGCAGAATTGCCCATCAGCTTCCCGCTTATTTTCGGTCCCTTGACATAGCCGCCCGAAAGGATGGGAATAATCCGCCGCGCACCATCGGGCGTCATGCCTATTTCGCGCGGCGGCTCCAGATCGCCTCCGGCCTCGTAAACAAATTCAAGGCCAGGTTCGATCATGGGGTGGATCATGCTGCAAGGCCGATCGCTTCGGCAGAAGCAAAATTCCCATGCAGGCCAAATCGCAGCCGAACAGGCACCTGAACCGTTGCAAGAGGGCCTTTTTCAATCTCCAGCGCATCAAATACCAGCAGGTCAGAGCGGTGATCCTCCAGCCGGTTGCAGACCTGGACAATCCAGCCATCACCTTCAGGAGCATCGGCAGAACGCGGGATAAAACAAGGTTCCTGCAGGCTGGATGTCGGACCACACCACCAATGTTGTTCCCTGCCGGTTTCCAGATCTTTCAGGAACAGGCAGTTCATCAGCAATCCGCCTGCACTGCCGCCTTTCAGTTCCACGGGCCTTGTCATATCCATTTCCAGCCCCCAGCCATAACGGCTGGGAATCCCGGTAAAACGGTCATCAATGCGTGGAAACTCGGATGCGGTTTCTGTCAACGGGACGATTTCTTCAAACTCGTCACCATTGCTGGCAAGATCCACTGTCCAGCGGGTAAGGTGGCTCATCGCTTCCATGCCGTTAAATGGCTCCCCATGCACATCGGGGAAGAAGGGGAACATGTTATTCTTCGCCTCCGGCACGATGAAATGCACTTTCGTACCTTCCTGCCAGGCATTGAGCACATGGCTGGCGAAGCAATTATCGCGTTTGAACCAGCGAATATCCTTGTCAGTCACGTCATCACGGCGGGGAACAATGCCGAGATAAACCGGCATGGTAGTATCAAAGCCGAAATGCGGCAGGCCCTTTTCCAGACGGTCCCAGCTACCGATGGAAGGCACAATATGCACCACGAGGTAATCTTCGGTAATGCCGAAATCATGCATCATGCAGTAATAGGGCACCTTGAACCAGACTTCGCGCAGCAGTTTGCCGTCCGGCCCGATTTCCATATAGGATACATCATCCGTGCACAGCCCGCTGGCGGCATAACCGATGGCGACCATATTGCCGGTTTTGGGATCAATCTTGGGATGAGAGGTGAATGTCTGGCTTTTCATCGCCCCGTCCCATGTTTCAAACTCTTCGCTCTCCATGGTCACCGGGTCCATGATCAGGCTGGGGGAATCCTCTTTCATCGCCCACAACTTGCCCGCAAAAATCCACGCATTGGTATTGGCGGTGGAACGAATCCGTCCCTTGACCGAAGGGTCATCAGTCAACGGATTGCGATACGCTCCGAACAACCCTTTGCCCGCGGCATTTTCCAGTTTCCATTTGTCAGTCTTTGCCCATCGCTGGCGAAAATCGCATTGACCGTCATGAAAATGAAAGCGGGTAATCATGCCATCGCCGTTAAACGCGATATCATCGCCCAAACGCGGCGGAAATTGCGGATCAGGCTGAACCCGATAAAATGCGCCGTTCAGTTCAGGAGGGATTTTTCCGGTATACTGAAGGTCGGCAATATCGCCCTCAATCCTGCTTGGCGTATTGAATCCGGTGAAACTCGGTGTATCGGGGAAATGAGCCATTGCAATCCTCTCTTTTTCAGTGGATGATTGTAAGTCATACAAACAAATTTGCAAGTGTGTTGAAGGGGTGAGGCGTGAAAGCGCAAATGGAGAATAATCTGGAGGAAGAAGCGGATGTTGGCGAATTGAATGATATTGTCGGTTTCCATATCCGACTCGCCCATGGGGCGGTTTACCGTCATTTTACGGAAACCTTCAGTGATCTGGAACTGACGCAAAAACAGGTTTCGGTGTTGTGGCTGGTCGATGACCATCCCGGTCTTTCCCAAACAGATATCGGGTCAAGGTTACAGATGGATCGCGCCACAACCATGACCTTGATCAACAGATTGCAATCTCGTGGCTTTCTGCGCAGGAAAAAATCCAGAAGTGACGGCAGAAAACACGCCCTTCATCTGACACCGGAAGGCGAGGTGGCACTGTCCAGGGCAAAAATCTGTATTCAGGAACATGAGACATGGCTCAAATCCCGCTATACAGACAAGGAATTAAAAGTATTACTGGAATTGCTTGACCGGCTTCATGATTAAATCGGTGTAGACCCGCTACATTTCACAAAAATGCGGGCAGAATGGGAAGAGATTTCACTATGGCGCAAGCAGCATCACGCGATCCCCGCACCATCATTGATGATAACCCGATGAATGTGCGGCAGTGGATTGTCGTAATCCTGATGATAGCCCTCAATGCGCTGGATGGTTTCGATGTGCTGTCCAGTGCATTTGCCGCTCCGGGGATTTCACAGGAATGGGGTGTGCCGCGCTCTGCGCTGGGCATAGTCCTGTCTGCCGAGCTGGTGGGCATGGGTGTAGGCTCCCTGCTGCTGGGCGGCATGGCAGACCGCTTTGGCCGCAAGCCGACAATGCTGGCCTGTCTGGTGGTAATGGCTATTGGCATGTATCTGGCCAGTGCCGCAGGTGATGTCACACCGCTGACAGTCTGGCGCTTTATCACGGGCATTGGCATTGGCGGGATGCTGGCGGCTACCAATGCCGTTGTTGCCGAAACCACCAGCAAGAAAAGCCGCAGCATTGCCATGGCGCTCTATGTGATTGGCTATCCGCTGGGCGGAGTCATTGGCGGGTTTCTGGCGCAAGGCTGGCTGCTGGTGGACTATGACTGGCGCGCCGTATTCCTGTTTGGCGCAATCGTTACCGCAATCATGGTGCCGCTGGTTCTGCTCCTTGTGCCTGAAACACCTGCCTATTATGAAGCGCGGCGCACATCCGTCTCGCTGGACGGGATCAACCGGGCCATGCGCGCATTTTCCAAGCCGGAAATTGCCGAATTGTTGCCGCAATCTCCGGCGGCGGCAAGCGCCAGAGTATCCGATATTCTGACCAATCCGAAATTGCGCCCTGTCTCCCTGCTGCTTGCCCTTGGCTACATGTTCCACACCATCACTTTCTATTACATTCTGAAATGGGCGGTGAAGATTGTGGCCGATTCCGGTTTCAGCCAGCCCGAAGCTGCCAGCGTGTTGACCTACGCCAATATCGGCGGCGCCATTGGTGGCTTTTTGTTCGGCTTTCTCATGAAGCGATGGTCAATCAAGGGGCCGACAGTCATCATCCTGCTGATCGGGGCGGCATCTGTTTCCGCCTTTGGGCTTGGTCAGGATACGCTATGGGGCTGGCGCTCTGCCGCATGTGCCGCAATGTTCTTTACCAATGCTGCCATTGTCGGCTTTTACGCGGCATTCGCGCTTGGCTTTCCGGCCTATGCCCGTGCGACAGGCACCGGCTTTGTCCTGAGCATTGGCCGTCTGGGTGCGGCCAGTTCACCGATTATTGCGGGCTATCTGTTTGATGCACTGGGCAATGATCAATTATTCACCGTGTCCACTATTATGGCGATGGGCTCCGTGGCAGCAGCCATTATGATCATGCTGTTGCCGCTGCGAGATGCCGATGCGGATCTGGGGGATCTGCCTGCGGGAGAACCTATTGATTGACCGGCACCCGCCATATTTGTATGTAATACTTACTATTAGTTATCTGTGATCTGGAGAGGTATCAAGCATGAAAACCCGTGCAGCCGTTGCATTTGAAGCCAAGAAACCACTGGAAATTGTCGAGGTGGAACTCGAAGGCCCCAAAGAAGGCGAGGTTCTGGTGGAAATTATGGCTACCGGTCTTTGCCATACCGACGCCTATACGATGGACGGTTTTGACAGTGAGGGTATTTTCCCTTCCATCCTCGGCCATGAAGGGGCTGGCGTCATTCGCGAAATTGGCCCTGGTGTAACCTCCGTCAAGCCAGATGATCACGTCATTCCGCTTTACACACCCGAATGCCGCCAGTGCAAATCCTGCCTGTCAGGCAAAACCAATCTGTGCACGGCCATTCGCGCCACGCAGGGGCAGGGCCTGATGCCTGACGGGACCAGCCGCTTTTCCTACAAGGGCGAGACGCTCTATCACTATATGGGCTGTTCGACCTTTTCCAACTTCACCGTTCTGCCGGAAATTGCCGTGGCAAAAATCCGCGAAGATGCCCCGTTCCAGACAAGCTGCTATATCGGTTGCGGCGTGACCACAGGCGTGGGCGCTGTCACTAACACCGCCAAGGTGCAGGTGGGCGACAATGTTGTGGTGTTTGGCCTCGGCGGAATTGGCCTCAATGTGCTGCAGGGCGCGAAACTGGCCGGTGCAGACAAGATCATTGGCGTCGATCTCAACCCTGACCGGGAAGAATGGGGCCGCAAATTCGGCATGACCCACTTTCTGAACAGCAAGGGCCTGAGCCGCGATGAAACCATCGCCAAAATTCTTGAACTCACCGATGGCGGGGCCGATTTTACCTTTGACGCAACCGGCAATACCGAAGTGATGCGCACCGCGCTGGAAGCCTGCCACCGCGGCTGGGGCACCAGCATCATTATCGGCGTGGCCGAGGCCGGCAAGGAAATCAGCACAAGACCGTTCCAGCTTGTGACAGGCCGCAACTGGCGCGGCACCGCTTTTGGCGGAGCCAAGGGCCGGACCGATGTGCCCAAAATTGTTGACTGGTATATGGATGGCAAGATCCAGATTGACCCGATGATCACGCACATCCTGTCACTGGAAGAAATCAACAAGGGTTTTGACCTGATGCACAAGGGCGAGAGCATTCGCAGCGTCGTCGTATATTGAAACAAGAGGAAGCCATTATGTTTACCCATGCCTATTTCGGCACCAATGATGTAGAACGCGCCCGCAAATTTTATGATCCGGTCATGGGTGCGCTGGGCTATCAGTCTGCCCCTTACCCAACCGGGATAATCTACCCGTCCGGAAATGGCGCACTGATTATCGCCCCGCCTTCCAACGGTGAGGCCCATACTGTCTCTAACGGGCACACGATGGGTTTTGTGGCAAAAGACTATGCCGCAGTTGATGCGTTTCACGCCAATGGCATTGCCAATGGCGGAACCTCCGAAGGAGAGCCGGGCATTCGCGAAAATTCACCGGGCCAGCAATATGGTGCCTATTTGCGCGACCCGGATGGCAACAAGATCTGCGCCTACGCGCCCAATGCCGAAAACGCCTGAGGAGCATCCAGATGTATAGTCATAATATGGTGGGCAGCAATGATATCGCCCGGTCAAAATCCTTCTATGACGCCCTGTTTGCCGCACTTGGCGGCAAGGAAGGGGTCATCGATAGCAAGGGCCGTCTGATTTATATACATAATCGCGGTATCTTCATGGTCAGCAAACCGATTGACGGAAAAGGCGCCACGGCTGGCAATGGCAGCACCATTGGCTTTGTGATGGAAAGCCCGGAACAGGCTGATAGCTGGCATTCGGCCGGTGTTGCAGCGGGCGGAACGGCTATTGAAGATCCTCCGGGCTGGCGGGAAAACGATTTTGGCAGGCTCTATCTGGCCTATCTGCGCGATCCGGATGGCAACAAGATCTGCGCGCTCCACCGGGCAGGATGATCCCTATGGAAACTGTCAGCCAGAATCGTTCCCACGGCGGCATACAGGGTGTTTACAAACACCAGAGCGCATCCACCGGAACGGAAATGACTTTTTCTGTCTTTGTGCCAGACCATGCGCCGGGAACAGAACTGCCGGTTTTGTGGTATCTTTCCGGCCTCACCTGCACCCATGCCAATGTGACAGAAAAAGGCGAATATCGCGCCGCCTGTGCCAAACACGGAATTATCTTTATCGCGCCGGACACCAGCCCGCGCGGAGATGATGTGCCCGACGATGAAGCCTATGATTTTGGCAAGGGTGCGGGCTTTTATGTCAACGCAACCGAGGCCCCGTGGAAAACGAACTTCCAGATGCGCAACTATATCGAGGAAGAACTGCCCGCTCTGGTGGCAAATAACTTCCCGGTCGATATGGATCGCCAGGGGATTACCGGACATTCCATGGGCGGGCACGGCGCGCTCACTATTTCCCTGCGTAATCCGGGGCGGTTCCGTTCTACCAGTGCGTTTTCTCCGATTGTCAGCCCGATTCATTGCCCCTGGGGAGAAAAGGCGTTGACCGGCTATATCGGGCCGGACAAGTCAAAATGGCGGGACTATGATTCCTGCGCCCTGATCGAGGATGGCGCTCGCCTGCCCGATCTGCTGGTCGATCAGGGGCTGGCGGATGACTTTCTGGAAGGGCAGCTCAAAACCTCTCTGCTGCTCGAAGCATGTGACAAGGCGGGACAGAAAGCCACGGTGCGGATGCAGGAAGGCTATGACCATTCCTATTATTTCATCTCCACCTTTATGGCGGACCATATCGCGTGGCACGGGGAAAGGCTGGCCGGATGAACAAGGCAGAGCGCATCGCGGGAATTTGTGCCGAACATTCGGAGCGCGAAGGGCCTCTTTTGCCCATCCTGCATGATGTGCAAGCCGAATTTGGCTGCGTGGACAGGCAAAGCGAAATCGCGATTGCGCAGGCCCTCAACCTCAGCCGGGCAGATGTGCACGGGGTTGTGAGCTTCTATCATGATTTTTTGCCCGAAGCGGACCCGCGCCCGGTGGTGCAAATCTGCCGTGCAGAAGCCTGCAAGGCCCGCGGAGTGGAAAAGCTGATCAACGGCGCAACAGATGCAGCCGGTGACAGGGTGCGCCTCGCCACCATATATTGCCTTGGCCTGTGCTGTGCTGGCCCGGCGGCACGTGTGGGCGATACACTCTATGCCTGGCTGGATGAAAAATCCCTTGCAAAAGTGATTGAAGAGGCATGAACCCGGTTCGTATCTCTGATGATGCTCTGGCCCGCGCTATGGGAGCAGACAGGCTCGCCGATGCCTTTGCCGCAGCCGGTGCCACGGTGGAACGCGTCTCAAGCCGGGGCCTGCTATGGATGGAGCCGCTCGTCGATATTGATGGCGAGGGATACAGTTTTGTCAGCCTTGCCGATGTGCCTTCCGTGCTGGATGGCAGCAGTAAAAAACATATTGGCCGGATAGACAATCACCCGTTTCTGAAAAACCAGCAACGCCTGACCTTTGCCCGCGCTGGCAAGACAAGGCCACTCAGCCTGGAGGATTACGAACGGACCGGCGGCTGGGCAGGGCTGAAACGCGCCCGCCAGATTGGTTCCGACGCGATAATCGCCGAATTGACTGAATCGGGCCTTCGCGGACGGGGAGGGGCCGGTTTTCCGGCAGGGATCAAGTGGAAAACCGTCGCCGGAGCACAGGCAGGGCGGAAATATATCGTCTGCAACGCTGATGAAGGTGATAGCGGCACCTTCGCCGATCGTATGCTGATGGAGGGCGACCCTTTCCAGCTGATCGAAGGCATGGCAATTGCTGCTGAAGCCGTGGGCGCACAGCGCGGTTATGTCTATATCCGCAGCGAATATCCCGACGCAATCCGCAAGATGAAAGAGGCCGCACGGCTTGCCAGCCCCCTCATCGCACCGTTTGAGGTAGAAGTGCGTATGGGTGCCGGTGCCTATGTCTGTGGCGAGGAAACCAGCCTGCTCAACAGCCTCGAAGGCAAACGTGGCGAAGTGCGGGCCAAGCCACCCCTGCCAGCACTCGAAGGCCTGTTTGGCTGCCCGACCGTAGTGAATAATGTGCTCACCCTTGCTGCAGTGCCGCATATCCTGTCAGAGGGCGGAGCGGCGCTTTATGCCAGCCTTGGGGTTGATCGTTCCAAGGGCACTATGCCGATCCAGATCGCCGGAAATGTCAAACATGGCGGCCTGTATGAAACCGCTTTTGGCATTACCTTGCGCGAACTGGTTTATGATATTGGTGGCGGCACAGACAATGGCCGTCCGGTCAAGGCCGTGCAGGTGGGCGGCCCTCTCGGTGCCTATATCCATCCGGACCAGTTTGATGTTCCCTTCGACTATGAAGCCTATGCCGGAATTGACGCGCTGATTGGTCATGCGGGCATTACCGTGTTTGATGATACCGCCGATATGGGCGCCATGGCCCGTTTCGCAATGGAGTTCTGCGCGGCAGAAAGTTGCGGCAAATGCACCCCGTGCCGGATCGGATCGGTGCGCGGAACCGAAGTGATCGACCGTATCCGCAGTGGCGGGCGCGCACGGGAAGTAATCGAACAGGCTGTGCAAATGCACAACATGCCCCGGCATGACCGCTCCCGCGAAGATGAAATCACCCTGCTGACCGATTTGTGCGAAACGATGAAAGATGGTTCGCTCTGCGCATTGGGCGGGTTCACACCCTATCCGGTCATGAGCGCACTCAAATACTGGCCTGCTGATTTTGGCCCATATGCAAACCCTGCTCCAGACGGGAAAACAGAGACGTGATTCTGGGCCTTGTCCTTGCCGGGGGCAAGTCCACCCGTTTTGGCAGTGACAAGGCGCTGGCCAGACTGGACGGCCACACCCTGCTCTCCCAGGCAGTAGATACGATATCAGGCTGGGCAGATTATGTTGTGGTAGCAGGCCGTGAAACAGCGCCTGCCCCCACAATGCCTGACTGGCCCCATGCTGATATGGGGCCACTGGGCGGGATTGCATCAGCCCTGCATTATGCACGTGATGAAAGCTATGCCTCGGTTCTGAGCATGGGTGTTGATACTTTTGCCCTGCCGGATAACCTGCCGGAGCTGCTATCATCCCCGCCATGCTATGTGGAAAGCCAGCCCATTATCGGACATTGGCCCGCCACAGACAGCACCATTGCCTCTCTTGAAGCGATACTGGAAGGCAAAGGTCGCCATTCCATGATCGCCTTTGCCGAAGCTATCGGCGCGCGCGGCGTGAAACTTGCCGCAAAACCTGCTAATATCAACACGCCTGCGGACCTGCTCGCAGCGGAGAAACACCATGGGATATGAACGCCAGGCCGATTTCGGCACGCCTGCCAGCAATGCTACAGATACAGTTACGCTGCGCATTGACGGACGCGAGGTGACGGTTCCTGCCGGAACCAGCGTTATGCGTGCTGCCAGCCAAAGCGGCGGAAAGATCCCCAAACTCTGCGCTACGGATTCGCTGGAAAGTTTTGGCTCATGCCGGCTTTGTCTGGTCGAGATTGAAGGACGGCGCGGCACACCTGCCAGTTGCACCACTCCTGCAGAACAGGGCATGGTGGTGCACACCCAAACCGACCGGCTGGCAAAATTGCGCCGCGGCGTGATGGAGTTGTATATATCCGATCACCCGCTGGATTGCCTGACATGCAGCGCCAATAATGACTGCGAATTGCAGGATGAGGCTGCCGCCGTTGGCCTGCGCGATGTGCGCTATGGCTATGAAGGGGCGAACCATCTTGGCAGCGAGCCGGACGTTTCCAATCCCTATTTCAAATTCTCGCCCGATAAATGTATTGTCTGTTCGCGCTGCGTGCGGGCCTGCGATGAAGTGCAGGGCACTTTTGCCCTGACGGTGGATGATCGCGGTTTTGCCAGCACTATCAGCGCAGGACAGGACGGAGACGATTTCCTCTCAAGCGAATGCGTATCTTGCGGCGCCTGTGTGCAGGCCTGCCCGACCAGCGCATTGATGGAAAAAAGCGTCGAGGAAATCGGCAAGCCTGAGCGGGTTGAAGTGACCACCTGCGCCTATTGCGGTGTGGGCTGCACCTTCAGGGCGGAAATGCGCGGGGAGCAACTCGTGCGCATGGTGCCGTGGAAAGATGGCAAGGCCAATCATGGCCATAGCTGCGTCAAGGGGCGCTTTGCCTGGGGCTATGCCAATCACAAGGATCGCATCACCACACCACTGATCCGAGAGAATATTGACGAGCCATGGCGCGAGGCAAGCTGGGAAGAAGCCATTGCCTTTGCTGCAGCACGGTTGCAGGCGATCAAGGCAGAATCCGGTGCCGGGGCACTGGGAGGAATCACATCCAGCCGCTGCACCAATGAAGAGACTTTTCTGGTGCAAAAACTGGTGCGGGCCGGTTTTGGCTCAAACAATGTTGATACCTGCGCGCGTGTCTGCCACTCGCCGACAGGCTATGGGCTGAATGCAACCTTTGGCACCAGTGCGGGCACACAGAATTTTGACTCGGTAGAGCACAGCGATGTCATCCTTGTCATCGGCGCCAATCCGACCGATGCGCACCCTGTTTTCGGCAGCAAGATGAAGCAACGTCTGCGTCAGGGCGCAAAACTGATCGTGATTGATCCGCGGCGGATTGATCTGGTCAAATCGCCCCATATCCAGGCTGCGCATCATCTGGCCCTGCAGCCAGGCACCAATGTTGCCGTGTTAAGTGCCCTTGCGCATGTCATCGTCACCGAAGGGCTGGCGGATGAGGAGTTTATCAAGGCGCGCTGCAACCAGGATGAATATCAGGACTGGGCGGCCTTTGTATCGGACAAACGGCACAGCCCTGAAACGCTGGAACCGGTAACGCGCGTGCCTGCGGCAGACTTGCGCGCAGCAGCCCGCCTGTATGCGGCCGGCGACAATGGGGCCATTTATTATGGCCTTGGCGTAACCGAACATTCGCAAGGCTCCAGTGCGGTGATTGCGATTGCCAATCTGGCGATGGTGACCGGCAATATCGGCCGCCCCGGCGTGGGGGTAAATCCCCTGCGAGGGCAGAACAATGTGCAAGGCTCGTGCGATATGGGCAGTTTCCCGCATGAACTGTCAGGCTATCGCCATATCTCCGACAAGGCGACCCGCACCCTGTTTGAAAAGGACTGGGGCGTTGCGCTTGACCCGGAACCGGGTCTGCGGATCAACAATATGTTTGATGCCGCAACAGATGGCACATTCCGCGCACTTTATGTTCAGGGTGAGGACGTGCTCCAGTCCGATCCGAACACGCACCATGTGTCCGCCGGCCTCAAGGCACTGGATTGCCTGATCGTGCAGGATCTGTTTCTTAATGAAACTGCCAATTATGCCCATGTCTTTCTCCCCGGCTCCACCTTTCTGGAAAAGGATGGAACTTTCACCAATGCCGAACGGCGCATCCAGCCTGTGCGCAAGGTGATGGAGCCAGCCAATGGATATGGCGACTGGGAAGTGACCCAATTGCTGGCCAATGCGCTGGGGCTTGGCTGGGATTACAGCCATCCGTCAGAAATTCTGGCAGAAATTTCCCGCCTGACACCCAGCTTTGCCGGTGTAAACTGGGACCGGCTGTGCCGCGAAGGTTCGCTGCAATGGCCGGTGAATGACGCCTTTCCCGATGGTGCGCCCATCATGCATGTGGATGGCTTTGTGCGGGGCAAGGGGCAGTTCATCATTACAGATTATGTCCCGACCGATGAAAAAACCGGCCCGCGTTTCCCGCTGCTGCTGACCACCGGGCGCATACTCAGCCAATATAATGTTGGCGCACAGACCCGGCGAACCGACAATGTGCAATGGCATGAAGAAGACGTGCTTGAAATGCACCCCGTTGATGCAGAAAATCGTGGACTTGCCACTGGCGACCTCGCACGCCTCGCCAGCCGGACAGGCGAAACGACCCTGCGGGTTCTGGTGACAGACCGCGTTGCACCGGGCGTTGTCTATACCACATTCCACCACCCCGCGACGCAGGCTAATGTGGTCACGACCGAATTTTCAGACTGGGCAACCAATTGCCCCGAATACAAGGTGACAGCCGTTCAGGTCGCCCCCTCCAACGGCCCGGCGGAATGGCAGCGCGATTATGACGCCATGGCAAAACGCAGCCGGCGGATTGATGCAAACCGGATGGAGCCAGCCGAGTGAATGATACTTTGGCCAGCGCACAGCGCATGATCGACCAGATTGCCCGAAACCTCAGCATACATGGCGATGAGCAAGCCGCAGAAATGACAGCAGCGCATATCCGCCGTTTCTGGGACCCACGCATGAAGGCGGCTTTGCTGGGTAGCGATCTGTCCATGCTGTCACCTGTCGCTGTCAAGGCGGCAGCCCTGTTGCAGCAGGAGCCGGGCTGATTCCCTGGCGGGAAACCACCGCCACTGATCTGGTATAAAATGAAATTAATAGTGGCGCTTGACCGCCTGAGCCGATAGCCTGCCCCGATCAGGGAACAAGGAACAGACATTGGCGACGCCAGAGCAGCAAAATACCGGGCTTATAGATCACGTTACCAATGTTTCGGATTTTATCTGGGGCGGATCGTGGAATGGCGAGGTCGTTCTGCCCTTCCCGCCCATGGTAATCATCCTGTTTGGTGTGGGCCTATATATCATGATTGGCCTTCGCTTTTTGCCCATTCTCCAGCTTGGCAGCGCCTTTTCCGGCCTGTTCAAAGGCCGTAAAGGAAGCGGGTCGGGTGAGATCTCGCCCTTTGCGGCGCTATCCACCGCATTATCCGGCCAGGTTGGAACCGGAAATCTGGCAGGTGTAGCAACCGCTCTTGCACTGGGCGGTCCGGGTGCGATTTTCTGGATGTGGATTACCGCACTGATCGGTATGGCACTTGCATTTGCGGAAGGGGCGCTTGCCATTCGTTACCGCGAACATACCAGTGACGGCATCTATCGCGGCGGACCGATGAGCTATATCATGCTGGGCCTTGGCCCCCGATGGACATGGCTGGCCGTTCTGTTCTGCATCGGCACTTTGTTTTCCGCACTGGTTACCGGCAATACCATTCAGGCCAATGCAGTGGCCGATGGCCTGCACGAATTATTCCGTATCGAGGAATGGGTTGGCGGACTTATTGTTGCCATCGCGGTTTTCATTGTCATTATTGGCGGAATAAAATCTATCGGCGCCGTGGCAGACAAGGTGATCCCGTTCATGGCCGGGGCCTATATCATCATGGCCATCATTGCGATTGCACTGGATATTCAGGATATTCCCGAAACATTTGGCCGGATTTTCCATGGCGCCTTCAATCCGCAGGCGGCCAGTGGCGGATTTGTTGGTGCCGCTATCATCATCGCCATTCGCGCAAGTGTAGCGCGCGGCCTGTTTTCAAACGAAGCCGGGCAAGGCTCCACTCCCATCGCCCATGCTGTCGCCCAGACCAGTGATCCTGCCGCTCAAGGGCGCATGGCCATGATGGGCACATTCATTGATACTATCGTGATCTGCACCATGACCGCACTGGTCATATTGACGGTTGAAGGCAATTTTACCGCAGGCGGGCAGGCTGTAAAACATGCCTGGCAGTCGGATCTCACTGGCTTTTCCATGACATCAGGTGCTTTCGCCGCAGCTTTTCCCTACACTATCGCCAATATTCCTGTCGGCACACTTGTCGCCAGCGTGGCATTGATCCTGTTTGTGTTCACCACCTTGCTGACATGGTCCTATTATGGCGAGAGAGCGATTACCTTCCTCTATGATCGCATCCCCGGTTCAAGCCGGAGCGGAGAGAAAGTGCTCCATATGATCTGGCGCATAATCTGGTGCGGCGCCATATGTGTCGGCAGTTTTCAGGATCTCACACTGGTTTGGCGACTGGGAGATATCTCCAACGCATCCATGGCCCTGCCCAATCTGCTGGCGCTGGCTCTGCTTTCGGGCGTAGTATTCAAACTCGCCAGAGGAGACAAAACAGCCGGCAAGGATTATCAGGCGCAGACGCCGGAAGAACCGGAAGAGTATTGATCGCCCGCCACCTGTTTTTGCCGACCTGTATCGATGCTGACATATGATGCCCAGGCATCAGCGGTCCGGTTTTATGCGGACCGTTCCAGCAGAACAACCGGCGCGTCCACCATTATGGCCTCTCTCATTTTCGAAAACCTCATTTTCTGCGCAAGATTGAGCGATGGAGTATTTTCAGGATTGATCATGCAAACCACACGTTGTGGTCCGAATTTTTCGTCAAACCAGGAAAACACCGCGCCCATGATTTCGCTGGCATAGCCTTTGCCTACATGATCGGCACCCAGAATCCATCCTGCTTCGGGCTGATTGTCAAAATCATCGCCCAGCCCGCGGAAACTATGAAAAATACCACAATTTCCAATTACTTCTGGCTGGCCCCGCTCCCGTATCATGAACAGCCCATAGCCAAAGAGAAACCAGCTTCCCGCATTACGCTGAAAACGGGTGAAATTATCGGCCTCTGTAGATGGCGGGCCAAGATGGCGGGACGTTTCCGGCTGGGTGACAATGGCTAAAATCTTCGGGATATCGCCGGATACAGGTAGCCACAGCTCCAGCCGTTCGGTCACGATCAGGGGTTTGGAGTTCATAGCAGCCCGTCTATCACATGAATGGTCACACCTACCAGACCGCCAACCAGCGTGCCATTGATGCGGATAAATTGTAAATCCCGACCGACCGAGCCTTCTATACGCGAGGTAACGGTAGCCGCATCCCAGCGTTTTACGGTTTCCGAAACAAGCTGGACAATCTGCCCGCCATAGCGGGAGGCAAGGCCCACCGCAGTCCGCCGTGCGAACCGGTTAATCTGTGCCTGCAATTGCGGATCGCCCCGCAACTGGTCCCCCAGTTCTGTCAGCGCCCCGCCAAGCTGCCCGGCCAGATCGGTATCAGGGTTGCGCAGATGGCCAATCAACTGGAGACGCAAACGCTCCCACGTGCTGGTCCACCACGCACTGACAGCCGGATTCGCGAGCATTTCCCGCTTGAGTGCCTCAACCCTGGCTTGAGTTTCCGGGTCATTGACAAGTTTGCCTGCCAATTGATCCAGCCCGTCTTCAAGCTTGTTACGCAAGGGATGGTGCGGATCGACCAGCACTTCGGCCAGCAGACGATAAAGCCCGTCCAGAACCGAATTGGCCAGACGCTCATCCAGCCCGGTCCAGCGCAGCAGGGCATTGGCCCGCTCATGGATCATGCTGCGCACCAGTTCCTCATTATCTTCCAGCACCAGTGCAGCCCAGCGGATAAAACTGTCAATCAGGGGCATGTGTCGACGGTCTGCTATGGCGGCGCCAAGCATCTGCCCCAGCAAAGGCGATATTTCCAGCCGGTCAAGCTGGCGCACCAGCCCGGCCTGAACCTGTTTTCCCAGCCGGTCCTGATCAAGAGATTGCAGCATATCTGCCAGCAATGTCGCTGCGCCCGCGCCAATGCGTGATCGTGTGCCATCACCCGGATCAGACAGAAATTTTCCGATAGCCTGCGCAAGATTCATATCTCCCATCCGCCGGGCAATAACCGCAGATGTCAGGAAGTTGGCTCGCAGAAACTCTGCCATGGAATCCGCGATCCGGTCCTTGTTTTCAGGGATGATCGCGGTGTGCGGGATCGGCAAACCAAGCGGATGGCGAAACAGCGCGGTGACAGCAAACCAGTCTGCCAGCCCGCCAACCATGGCCGCTTCAGAAAAAGCAAGCAAATAACCCCAGGCCGGATGCGCGCCCGCAAAATGCCGCGCCAGAAAAAACAGTCCGGCCATAGCCAGCAACAGGCCTGTCGCCACCACCCGCATCCGCCTTCCACGATCGGGAGGCATGGGAACAGCCCAGCCGGGACGGATACGGATGCGAGGCGCTTTAGCGGGTTTCACTCCGCCGGTGCGGCCGCTCCGGGAGTATCCGGCAAGGTTTCCGGTCTGCCCGAAGATTCTTGTTGCGGGTCATAGGTCAGGAATGTCTTGCGCAGCCACGGTCCGATACGTTTTTCAAAACCATCGGCCAGACTGAAGCCTGCCGGCACGATCAGCAGCGTAAGCAGCGTGGAGAGCAACAGGCCGCCAATCACGGTTATGCCCATTGGTGCGCGCCATGCACCATCGCCAGACAGTGACAGGGCTGTTGGAACCATGCCTGCTGTCATCGCCACTGTGGTCATGACAATGGGCTGGGCGCGCTTGTGACCCGCATCCATAATCGCAGCCAGCTTGGCAACGCCGTGGTCCATTTCCTCAAGCGCGAAGTCGATCAGCAGAATCGAGTTTTTCGCCACGATCCCCAGCAGCATCAACATGCCGATATAGACCGGCATCGAGATAGGCTCCCCGATCAGGACAAGTGCCAGCAATCCGCCAAGCGGGGCCAGCAAAAGCGATGTCATATTAACCAGAGGCGAAACAAACCGGCGATAGAGCAGCACCAGCACGGCAAAGACCAGGAATATTCCGGTGATCACCGCAATCCCGAAAGTCTCAATCATTTCAGCCTGCCACTGGTCCTCGCCAACAGGCTCGGTAGTTACACCCTGAGGCAGATTCATCATGATCGGCAATTCGTTGATCCGTGTCACGACGGGGCCTTTTACTTCCCCTTCTGCCAGATCGGCGCCAATCAGAACCCGACGTGACAAATTGTATCGCTGGATCTGGGTCGGGCCAGCCCCGAAGGTGATATTGGCAACCCGCTTGAGCGGGACCGAGCCACCCGAAGCAGTTGGCACCGGAAGATTCTCGATTACGGAAATATCGCGCCGCGATGCCTTGTCCAGCATGACGCGAATGGGAATCTGCCGGTCTGTCAGGGAATATTTGGCCGCATTCTGGTCTATCTCGCCCATAGTGGCAATACGAATGGCCTGACTGAGTGAGGCCGTGCTGACACCCAGATCCGATGCCAGATCCAGACGCGGTTCAATATGCAACTCAGGGCGTTGCAAATCTGCGGCAATGCGCGGCGCCACCACACCTTTGACGCCCTCCATCTGCTTGACAAGTTCGCGTGCAGAATTGTCCAGCAGTTCCGGATCGGAACTGGACAGCATCACGGTAATATCCCGGCCACTGCCAAACCCGCCGGATTGCGAGGCAAAAGTCACACGTGCATCAGCAATTTTCAGAAATTGCGGGGCGAGACGACGTTCAAATTCCCTGCTGGTTTCCTTGCGATCATCTGCCGGAGTCAGGCCGGTATAGATAGCCGCATTGCCTTCACGCACACTTTCCAGAGTCCGGATAACATCTGGCTCGGCCAGCAAAATCTGCGAAATCTGATGAGTCACTTCAGCCGTTTGTTCCAGCGTGGTGCCCGGCACCATCTCGACATTGACCCGGCTGGTGTCTTCATTCGATTCCGGATCAAATTGCTGGGGCATACTGGCCAGCAGGCCTGCCGTAAGCACCAGGGCATACAGGCCGATGCAGAAGGCATAGAAACGGTGGTCGCGTATCCGGGCAGACACCCGTCCGGCCATGTATCGATACCACTCACCCAGATGACCGAAAGCCCCGAACAAGGCCCACAGGATGCGGGCCACGACATAGCCGGCCAGAACGGCCACCAGAGGAGCAATCAGATAGGTCAGTATCGTGGGAAGCCCGATGTTATTGGCCAGTCCAACAACGGCCTGACCCGTAATAACTGCCACCACACCCACCAGCACAATCACAAGCATGAAAATGATGTAATACCACCACCTGCCTGCAACCGGATGCAGCAGGCTACGCAGGCGGATCGATTCTGTCTGGTCCAGAGTCCATCCCAGAATCCGCAAATAGGCATCCATTGCCCGGCCTTCCCCGTGCTC
>JBKEEC010000213.1:0-1873 GCA_047975785.1 Sphingomonadaceae bacterium
GACGACGGCACGCTCGAACTGGATACCAACCCGGTCGAGAACCAGATCCGCCCCATCGCCCTGACAAGAAAGAATGCCCTCTTCGCCGGCAACGAAACCGGCGCCGAACACTGGGCCATGCTCGCCTCGCTCGTCGCCACCTGCAAACTCTCGGGCGTCAACCCCGTCGACTACATCGCCGAAACCCTGCGTGCCATCCTCAACGGCAACCCCAAAGCCCGCATCGAAGACCTCATGCCGTGGCGTTTCAATCAGGCGTCAAGCATCGCCGCATAGGGGAACCGCGTCGCGCTTACCGCCTATCTCAAGGCCACCCTGACCGCCATCGCCAACGGCCATCCGCAAAGCAACATCGACGATCTCCTGCCGTGGAACTTCAGGCCGTCAAGCTGATACGGCGAGTGGTGCCTTGGAAACGCTTACGGATGAACGGCAGCTATGCGAAAGATTCTGACTGCTGCGCGGCAAAGCATCCATTGCAGGCCTTGAGTGGCTGCGTTTAGGTGGTGTCGGGGGGCGGGCCTGCGCATCGTGAAATGCGGAAAACTTGTGGGTGACTACTAATAGCGTACTCAAAATGAGGCACGTATGATGGAACATTTGGCAAAGCTCGTTCCGATCAGATGCAGTTACTTCTCGAAAAAGAAACACTAAACTAAAACTTCTAATGGCATTCTCAGCTAGGCGCGCCAATCAAATCTAGCATTATTTTTACTCTCACTTCACACATCAATACGACCATCCTTGAGAATAATTGGTGTCGCATGCGGCACTTTCGCCAAGCTGGATTCTGGACGATAGCCAATATACATTAGCGCCTTAAAAACACCCGAATGCGACACGACCATTCCTAAGTCAGAGTTTGGAAGCGACTTGATCCCAAGTTGAACGCGAGCAACGAAAGTAGACCAAGGCTCAACCTCGGGCGGATTGGGCTCATTTGGCCTGCAAGCCTTAGGCTGCCCCTCAAATGGCCCCCAATCACGCTCCATCCATAAATCGGAAACTTTAATAGAAACTGATCCTTGGGAAAAAACAGCAGCTGTTTTTAGTGCGCGCACAAGACTACTACTTACAATCCACGGCACCTGATAGGAGAGACCAACGACGTTTTCCCGAGCGATGCTTATCCCAGCATCTGTGGCAGGGATGTCCCGCTGCCCCATGGTTAGGCCCAAAGCGTTCCATTCGGTCTCGGCATGACGAATAAAAATGAATGAAGGAAGCCCCGCTTTCATCTAGAGGAGCAGAGCTCTCACCAATAGGCTATTCACTCCATATTTCTCGACGAGAATCGAAATCAAAGCCTCCTTGAATTGGCGCGCGACAGCCGTAATCTCAGCGTACTCATTGGATTTTAGTCCATCAGCCCCTTTAACGTCGAGTGCATCTCTGAAAGCCTTATCGTCAAGCCTTTCGAGGAACTTCCCGTACTCTGTCCGCGCCATTCCGAATTCTTCTCCTAGAATATTCTGAAGGCGCTCCAATGCCTGCATGGCAAAAAGATCTTCGAGCCGAGTTCGCTTCGCAGCGGAATCCATGCCCTCGGCCTCTGCCACGGCTATCATTCCCGCGAGGCCGGCTGCCAATGCCGGTCTGGACGGCGTTCGCAGTGCAGGTGCGATGAAAATGCGCGTCCATTCATAGATTTCCTTGCCTCGCGGCACGCCATCCGGCGCAAGGTTTGGGAAAACCTCGCTCATCAGATGTGGCTTCAGACTTGGAACCAGACGCGAGCCCCCGACGACCTCCCCGGCAGATGTGAGGCCAAGGAGATAGATGGCGTCATCATTGTCGAATTGATCGATTTCCCGCCCATCAGCGCGGGCAATGTCCATCCAGCCACGCTCTCCGATATAGATGTCGTGTCTCA
>JBKEEC010000214.1:0-2091 GCA_047975785.1 Sphingomonadaceae bacterium
CGATGGTTGAAGAAGAATCCCAAGTTCTGCCTGGTATTCCAGCCAGTCTACAGCCCTTGGGTTAATCACATAGAACGGCTGTGGCACAAGTTACATGAAACCATCACGCGCAATCACCAAGGCAGAGGAATGGCCAACCTGCTGGCTCGAGTGAAACACTTCATGGATACCGTGTCTCCTTTCCCAGGGAATGGCTATGGAACAGCGAAGGTGTAGCACTATTAGGATCAGTTATTTATTCGTATGAGTGAATTATTTTGAACAGGATAAATAACAAACCAAAATACTTTATAATCTACATTTACAATGTGCCTTATCTGTTCTATATTGATTCGAATAGTTGTTTTGTTATGCAGTTAAATTTCATTTGGTAGCTGATAGAAAAAATTAAACACTGGCTATTTAATGAAGCGAGTAGGGGTATATTATGCATAATGAACGTTATCTAGACTCTATTGAGCTGAATAACTTTGATTCCGGTGGCGATATAACAATCCCCGTGCTGTTTATTCACGATCTTGCCCGTTCCACTTCTCTTCAGGATGTATTAAATGTCGTTGCAAGCTGGATTCATCGGTTATTTGATGCCGAACGTGCCAGCATTACCATTAAACAAAATGAGAGTTTCTTAAAACTATATTCTATTTCTGGTAGTCAGGCAATTCCATTGGATTTCCTCTTGCCGATTGAAGATACTTTCGTCGGCGGTGTATTTTCATCCGGACAACTTGCCATTTGTGATGATTTAAGTTTGTCAGACAAGCTGGATTGCCAAATGCTGTATCAAAATGGCATGGGATGCTGTATGGATGCGCCCATGCTGCAAGGAGACAACTGCATTGGTACTTTGAATGTGGCACATCAGAATAAGTACTTTTATGAAAAGGAAGATGCGATCATTTTGCAGTGCCTCGCACATTGGCTGGCTCTCAACATTCAGCTGTATCTGCAGGTCGATGAAATGAAAGTGCTGGCTTCAACCGATTATCTTACCGGCATACTCAATCGCAGGGCCTTCATGGCTGAAGGGCAGAGCCGGGTGGCCAATGCATTGCTGACGGGTATTCCATGTACCGTGGCCATTCTGGATGTCGACAACTTCAAGGCATTGAATGACCGCTATGGCCATGATGCGGGTGATCTCGTGTTAAAAAAACTGGCAGCCGTCATCTGCACGATCATCAGGGAACATGATGTTTTTGCCCGTATTGGCGGGGAAGAGTTTGCATTGATTATTTCCAACTGCAGTCAGGAGGACGACGATTGTATTTTTGAAAGGATCAGGATGCTGATCGAATCGTTGGAAATTAAATATGACCAGTACGTCATCAATGTGACCGCCAGTATTGGTGCCACTTTGTCGACGTCGACGGATATCGATATCAGCCATCTCCTGCGAAGAGCGGATCTGGCCCTGTATCAGGCTAAAAGCAGCGGCAAGAACAGGGTCGTATTCGAGATGTGAGCGCCTTCGGCACGGGCTCTCGCATGGCTGAGTCGTACTTGCCTCGCTGTTTGCCAGTTGCCATGGCCAATGAGAGGGGCTGTTTGCTGGGGCAGTCCCTGTCGCCCGACATCTTTTCCTGCATCGATCTTCGGCAGGAATTTATCTAGCATGGAGGGTCATGGTGGGGTAAGGGCTCCGCCGTTAGCTTACCGTCGAGAGAATCCACAAGATGAACATACGTTTCCTGTTGTTGCTGAGTGCCCTGCTGCTGGGCGGGTGTAGCGTCAATCCCTATCGCTGGCCAGGTAGCGAACCCGACGCCCCGACAACGAGCAAGCCCGTTACGCCGCCTCCCGTGACTCAACCCGAGGTGACACCGCCGGTACAAAAACCGGTGGCGCCCACTGCGCTGGCGGTAGCCGTAGCCGATGCCTTCGTCCAGGCACCGGAAGTCCGGGCGCTGGCGGCCACAGGCCACCCCGTGCTGCTGCTCACCCCTCCCCAGAACGGGACGGGAGAGCCTCTCGATACCGGAGTCATGGCAGCCGCCATGATCAAGCGGATCAAGTCAAAAAGCGAGTTTCGCTTCGTCGATCCGGGACAGGTCGCGGCCATCACCAGTCAGCTCGAATACCAGCAAGGCG
>JBKEEC010000215.1:0-3170 GCA_047975785.1 Sphingomonadaceae bacterium
CGAGCACCCCTTCGGCACCATCAAGGCCTGGATGGGCGCGACCCATTTCCTGACGCGACGGCTGAGGAACGTCAGAACCGAAATGGCGCTGAACGTGCTAGCCTACAACATCAAGCGAGCCATCGCGCTGATCGGTATCCGGCGGCTGATGGAGGCTCTCCCCGCCTAATAGCCATCCGCTTGCCGACCGCTTCGAAAAGATTCATGGCCTTCGCGGCGCACCAGATTCCGGCCCAAAGCAGCCGTTTACCATTGCTTTCGGATGCCGGCGCTGGAACCCGCTATGCGGTCATTCGCTGCACATGCAAAATCTGGAGATTCTCCGAGAACGCCCAGAGGTTGCCGAGGCGCAGCAGCTTCAAGCCCTCGCAGACCGGTTGGCAAGCCGTGAGGCAGGAGAACAAACAGGGAAGACATTGCTGATTCTTTCATGCTATCGGTAAGCATGATAGAGCCTTCGCAAAAAGAGGAGAGGCGTCTTGGCAGCCCAATTTACATCTATCGACTTGTTTTCAGGTGCCGGTGGGCTTTCTGAAGGGCTGCGCGTTTCGGGCTTCAAGTCTTTGTATGCAAACGAAATCGTAGCACGTCACGCTGAGACTTATGCTCTGAACCACCCTGAGACCATCGTTGAGTCGAGAGATATTCGCTTGGTTGATGCTGGTGATGTACGTCGTCGGTTGGGACTGCAAAAGGGGGAGCTAGATCTTGTGGCCGGTGGCCCGCCCTGTCAGGGCTTCTCGATCAATGCGCCCAAACGGTCGTCGGACGATGAACGGAACAGCCTCTTTCTTGAATTCTTGCGCTTTGTCGATGAGTTCGAGCCAAAGGCGGTCCTGATCGAAAATGTCCCTGGTCTTGTCTCGTTCGAAGGTGGTGGCACCTTGCAGGCAATCGTGCAGGCGTTGCGTCAACACGGATACAGAGCGGATGTGAAAATCCTCTACGCGCCGCATTTCGGCGTGCCCCAAACCCGGTGGCGGACTGTGATCATCGGCATCCGTGGGGATGAGGCAGATCCTCTTAGCGCCTTCCCCGAACCCGTTCGCAATGCGCCTCTCCGGGTGAATTTCACCTCGAACTTCGAGGGAAAGAACATCGTGGCTCTTCCAACCAACCTGGAACTGCCCTCTTTCGTGAGTGTTCGTGATGCGATTGATGATCTTCCCGTTCTCTTGAACGGGGAAACCGGGGCGAAACGCAAAGACTACAAGACCAAGCCGCAGAATGATTTTCAGGCTGCCATGAGAAACGGGAGTAAAGGTGTCCTGAACCACGCGGCCCCGCGCCTTGGGGAAATCAACATCAAGCGCATGTCGTTCATCCCGCCTGGGGGAAACTGGACAGACATCCCCGAGGATCTCCTGCCGAAAGGTATGAAACGGGCGCGGCGTTCCGATCATACCAAGCGATACGGTCGGGTTGCGCCAGATGGCCTTGCATCGACCATTCTGACGAAATGTGATCCTCATTGGGGCGCCTATTTCCACTATGAGCAAGATCGTTGCTTCACTGTCAGAGAGGCGGCGCGGATTCAGACTTTCCCAGATACCTACCGCTTCGTTGGTTCGCGCGTCGAACAGTACGAGCAGGTTGGAAATGCTGTTCCGTCGCTACTGGCCGCTGCGATTGGGCGGTCGATCCGTGGTGTCCTTGAGGAATTGCGTGGACGCGCGCGGAAGGTTTCGTAACAAATGGCCGCAACAATTTTCGAGTTCTTTGGGTATCGTGCCGATGATGCGTCCGACGTTGCGAAGCGTGCTGCGGATACGGAAACCTGCCCAATCAGCGGGGATACTTGTCAGAAAAGCTTTAACGATGGGGTGGTGTCGGGCGTTTGCGCGATCAAACCCATCACGAGCGAGCCGGTGATCTGCTGTCCGATCCGCCTATATGCCGACGACTACCGTATTTTGTCCGATATTGCCGACCGCGTATTTGGCCCCAACCTGAAATTGGTTGCGGGGCGCGATGCCGTAAAGCACTCAATTGATCATCAGGAAGAATGTGTCGCCGTTTTCGGCAAGGGCTGGGGCGGTGAACTCCGCCTGCCGCAAAAGTCGAAAAAGGGCGGTTACTTTGTCGATTGGGTGCTGGCAAAACTCAGCAACCAGGGCGAATTGATCGAGTTTGTGGCGGTTGAGGTACAGACGATTGATACGACCGGCACGTATCGTCCAGGCTATGATGCTCTCAAGGCAGATCGCTCGATTGAGAAAACAACGGCCGGGCTGAATTGGGAGAATGTCGCCAAACGCATCCTGCCGCAGTTGATTTATAAAGGGCAGATTCTGCAACGTGAGGAGCTGTGCCGCAGTGGCCTGTTCTTTGTGTGTCCTGCGCCGGTCTTCGAGCGGATCATGGAGCGGTTGGGTGGCCAGGAAGGCCTGATCCGATATGCGCTTCAGCCGGCGTCGATTACGTTCGCCGTGTACGACTATGACATGCCGGACAAGCCTGCCCCCGAAAGTTTGATTCCGTTGAAAAACACGCTCAATCATTCGACGACGGTCTACAAGGTACAGGAAGCCTTTAACAATGTGACGCTGCCTGTTGAGAACGTCTACCGGGATGCGATCCTGCGGGCGCTCGGGAGCTCTACCGGCGAGTAGCGCCCGTTTATGCTGCCACGCTCAGACTTCCAGCACGAAGTTCGGATCGAACTCGACCTCTTCACCCGGATATCCGCGCCCGTTCATGACGAAGCGGATGAGGCTGTGCTTGCCTTTGCCGGTCCATGCCTCGTTGTCGTGGCTGTGGCCGTAGATCCAGGTGTGGATGTCGAAGCCCTTGATCTCGACCCATAGGTCGCTGGCGAATCCGGCACAGAGGGCGCGTTTGCTGTCATTGCCGACTTCGCGGGCGGGGTGGACCAGTTGACGCACCGGAATGTGGTGGGTCATGACGATGGTTGGCCCGTCATGGGGTTGGCATAGCGCGTCCCAAATTGCCGCTTTGTCAATCGCGTGATGGTCGAGCATCGTGCGCACGCAGAACATGCGCCTCGGCGTGACGCCGATCCGTTGATAATCCATCAGGCAATCCCCGACCATGCCCCATGCGAGGCCTTCCAGTTCGGGGAAGAGCTTCAAGTCCGTCCAGAGCGGCGCGCCGATGATGCGCACGCCAGCGATTTCGGTGGCCGCGCCATGCAGGACGCGGATGTCGAG
>JBKEEC010000216.1:0-5516 GCA_047975785.1 Sphingomonadaceae bacterium
CCCCTGATATTGCCGCTCTGGCAACCGAGCTTGAGCTTGACCCTGCCCGTATTGCGGTAGAGCAGAACGGGACAATCGTGCCTCGCTCAACTCTGGCCTCTGCCCTGCTGGTTGATGGCGATGTGCTGGAAATTGTGCATTTTGTTGGCGGAGGCGACAATGACGCAGATGATAGCTGGAGCGTGGCCGGGCGCCATTTCCGTTCCCGCCTGATTGTCGGCACCGGGAAATACACCGATTTCGCCCAGAATGCGGCAGCGGTTAAGGCTTCGGGAGCCGAGATCGTGACGGTCGCTGTAAGGCGGGTCAATATTTCTGACCCCAAGGCGCCGATGCTGACCGACTATATTGATCCGAAAAAAATCACCTATCTGCCCAATACTGCCGGCTGTTTTACTGCGGATGAAGCGATCCGCACCTTGCGACTGGCGCGTGAGGCAGGCGGCTGGGATCTGGTCAAACTGGAAGTTCTGGGAGAAGCGCGCACGCTTTACCCCGATATGCGCGAAACCTTGCGCGCCACCGAAGTGTTGGCAAAAGAAGGCTTTTTGCCCATGGTTTATTGCGTGGATGATCCCATCGCGGCCAGGCAACTGGAGGAGGCCGGCGCAGTGGCGGTCATGCCTCTGGGCGCGCCTATCGGCTCTGGCCTTGGGATTCAGAACAGGGTTACGATTCGCCTGATTGTGGAAGGGGCCAATGTTCCGGTGCTGGTGGATGCCGGAGTAGGGACAGCGTCAGATGCGAGCGTGGCTATGGAGCTGGGCTGTGATGGCGTGTTGATGAACACGGCAATTGCCGAGGCGAAAGACCCGATCCTGATGGCGCAGGCCATGAAACAGGCGGTGGAAGCGGGCCGCTCGGCCTATCGTGCGGGCCGTATGGCAACACGGCGCTATGCGGACCCATCCAGCCCGCTTGCCGGTCTGATCTGATCATCCGGCAAGAAACCCTGTCTATGGTTACTACCCGTTAACCAAACTGTTGCATTATGCTCCTGTAACAAGGAGTCGCGTTATGCAGTCTACAGGCACGGCATCGATGACAATCGCCGAAATGCGTGAATTTGCAAGTTTTTCAGCGGCCGAGCAGCGGTATATCCGCCGCAGTCTTGATATTGGCCTTGGCCGTCAGGATGCGTTCAAATTATGGGCGCGTGATGCGGAGGAAAATGCAGCTATCCGCAGCCAGTATGTCACCTATCAGGATCTGAAACTCCTGCGCACCAGTATCCCGTCGGATAGCAGCTTTGACCAGATTGAGACATTTATTGGCAAATTGACGCGCATTGCAGTGTTTGATCTGGCACAGGAGCGGCTGGGCGGTTTTCCCGCTTTTCGCTTCTTGTATGAACGGCTGATTGGTGCCGATGTGCGCCCGTGGTTGCCCAGCGCCTTTTGCGCGGCCTCTGCCTTGCCCCATATCCGTCCGAGCCGGCGTAAGGCCCTGCTTCAATCCCTGAGTGAGGCGGCTGCTACAGCTCCCGGGTGGTCCGATAGTGCGCCGACTTTCTTCCCGGAATTTATCGCAAAAGAGCCGGTTCCATCCTAAGTTGCAAAAAACTCAACAACAGGTGATCCTTTCGCACTTGCACAAAGACCGGGTCATCCCCATAAACAAGATGCCTTTTAGGCATCCTCTCCCAAAACTTCCACGGCCCGGTTGGCAACAACCGGGTCTTTATGGAATGGCCCGCCCTTTTCCCCGGCATCGGATATGATGCTGGTGTTCGAAAAGGGAAAGGAACGGACCGATGTCTATTGTTATTCTTGGAGTTGATCTTGGCAAGACCGTTTGCAGCGTGGTCGGCGTTGACGAAGGTGGTGCGGTGGTTGTGCGTCGTTCGATGCGCCGCCAGACACTGATCGATTATGTCGCCAAGCTGCCGCCCTGTGTGGTCGCGATGGAAGCATGCTGCGGTGCCCATCATCTTGGTCGGTTGTTTGCTGTGCAGGGCCACGAGATCCGTCTCATGTCGCCGGAATATGTGCGACCCTATGTGAAAGCGCAGAAAAACGATGATCGCGATGCCGAGGGGATTGCCGAAGCGGCTTCGCGTCCGACGATGCGCTTTGTCGCACTCAAGAGCCAGGCGCAGCTCGATATCCAGACACTCCACCGGGTCCGTTCGCGCCTGGTGGCAGAACGCAGGAACCTGATCAATCAATTGCGAGCGATCCTGCTGGAGCGGGGGACCACCTTCCCGGTCGGGCGGCGCAAGCTGGAACTGGGGATCAATGCCCTGCTTGCCGAAGAAGACAGCACCTTGTCATCGCGCATCCGTCAGTTGGTCAGTGAACTGCGCAGCGAATGGCTGGGTCTCGATACGCGGATCGAAGCGCTGAACGACGAGTTCAGCGAACTTGCGCGCAATGAACCGGCCGCACGGCGGCTGACATCCATTCCCGGTATTGGGGTTTTGAGTGCAACCGCGCTGCTTGCGGCAGTGGGCGATGCAAGCAGCTTTACCAGGGCCAGAGACCTTGGTGCCTGGCTTGGCCTGGTGCCACGGCAACATAGCACGGGTGGAAAACCACGGATGTTTGGCATTACCAAGCGCGGCAATACCTATTTGCGGACACTACTGATCCACGGCGCGCGAGCAGCACTGCCTTCCCTGTCGCAGAGCGACACGCCGCTCGGGCGGTGGCTCAAAGCAATGATCGAACGCGGAGTGCATCGCAACGCCGTAGTCGTGGCGCTGGCCAACAAGCTCGCGCGGATCGCATGGGTAGCGCTGCGCAAGGGCGCAACTTTTGAACGCGGCCACCCGGTCGCGGTATAACCGGATCAGCCTCACGCTCCCAAATGCGAGAGGCCAACGAATGTTTGCAGGAAGGATCGTAAAGATGGCCTGACAGTCACACGGCGTCTGGAAAGCCCGGACAAAAAAATGGCACTCGTTGCCGACGTCTTTATTGTGGCTCCAGACGTGCGGATGTCCATCTTGGCCGTGAGCAATGTTCACGAGACCGTATACGTTGACGCAGACTGTTCAGAGCACTTCAATATCCCCCTTGCAAACGGGGCGGGCCATACGTTTTTTTGTTTCCGGGTATTATGCAGATTCCAGCCAGATTGACTCCGCTCGGTTAAAAGAGACTCAGCGATATGCTGGAATGACTTGCGCGAGGGTGAGGAAGCGGAACCGAAGGTTCGCCGCCCCGTATGTCCGAGGCGGCGATGTAGTTCAACTTATAGCGGTGTGGGTACTTGCTGAATCACGCACACCTCTATATCTATTTGTTGTCGCATTGCTTTTTGCGAAAAACCGGTATCCACTTTTTCGCGCAATGCTTTAACACTTGCAGGGATTGCAGGTGCACGGATCGCACTTGCAGTTGCATGAATTGCACTTGCAGGGGTTGCAGGTGCAGGGATTGCACTGGCAATCCTTTCCTTCCTGGTTTGCCATGGTCATTCTCCTTTTCATCCGGATGGCGTTGATTCGCTACGGACAAAAACTATATAACTTACGTACCATGGTACGGAGTCAAATGAATAATGCTACGTATTTCCGAGCTTGCCGCAACTGGAGAGGTCGGCGTGGAAACGATCCGCTTCTATCAGCGTAAAGGTCTACTCCCTGCTCCTCAAGGAACGGCTCCCGGCGGCCGCCATTACGGTTCCGATGACGTAAGCAGGCTGCGCTTCATTCGTCGGGCCCAGTCTGCAGGTTTCAGTCTGGCTGACATTGCCGAATTGATTGATCTTGATCGACGCGACGACAGGTTGCGGGCGCGCGACATGGCACGAGAGCGCCTTGCCGCGATTGACGAAAAGATTGCCTCGCTTCAGGATGCACGACGTTCTCTTGCCAGGCTGGCCAACGACTGCGCCAAAGGAGGGGGTGGGCCGTGCCCGATCCTTGCAGCATTCGATCAATAGACTGATCGTATCTCTCTATTTTGTCTGCTGTTCCGTTGTGTCCTGACAGTCAGTTTTTCTACCGCCCAATGCTATTGCGGTCGTTCCGTGAAAGAAAAATGCTCTATTTTCCGGTCATTGTCCGGCCTATGTTCGCCCATGGTTTGAATCATTGCGTCTTCATCCCTAGCTAGGGTCAGGAGCTCAGGGTCCTGACCCTGGGGCAGACTGATATTTTGAAACCGCAGGAAGGCATCTGTCATGGCCGACACTGAAACCGTCACTGAACAACAATCGACCCGTTTGCAGGTTGCTGCCGCACGGCAGGAAGAAAGCGGCCAGGGCATTGCGCGTATGCCGCGTTCTGCATTTCAGGCACTGGGCGTTACGGAAGGTGACATTGTCGAGATAACCGGCAAGCGGATGACAGCAGCTATCGCCATGCCATCTTATGATGAGGATCAGGCTCTGTCGGTTGTGCGACTGGACGGTTTGCAGCGCGGCAATGCGGAAACCGCATCGGGTGAGCATGTCACGATCAAACGGGCAGTATCCCGTCCGGCAACAAGGGTAGTATTTGCTCCGGCCCAGCGCGAAATGAGGATTCAGGGGCCAAGCCAGGCGCTTAAACGCAATTTCTTTGGCAAGCCTCTGGTTGCGGGAGATCTGGTGGCCACTGCCGGTCAGCAGCCGGTGCAGAATATGCCGCCCGAAGTGCGGCGCATGTTCAATGCGCCTGCCTATGCCCTGACCCAGATTCGTCTGAATGTAGTGTCCACCACGCCCAAAGGGATCGTTCATATCGACGAGAACACTGAAGTCGAGATGCGGGCGGAATTTGAAGAACCGCGCGATGGACGCGGCACAGTCAATTATGATGATGTCGGCGGTATGCCGGATACGATTCAGGCCCTGCGCGAAATGGTCGAGCTTCCGCTGCGCTATCCGGAACTGTTTACCCGCCTTGGGGTTGATCCGCCCAAGGGGGTTCTTCTGCACGGGCCGCCGGGCACGGGTAAAACCCGTCTGGCGCAAGCCGTCGCCAATGAAAGTGATGCCGAGTTTTTCACCATTAACGGCCCTGAAATTGTCGGATCAGGCTATGGAGAAAGCGAAAAGCGCCTGCGCGAAGTGTTCGAGGCGGCGAGCAAGGCCGCACCGGCGATTATCTTTATCGATGAGATTGATTCCATCGCGCCAAAACGCGCGCAGGTTACCGGCGAAACAGAAAAGCGCCTTGTTGCGCAATTGCTTACTCTGATGGACGGACTCGAATCGCGTAGCAATCTGGTGGTGATTGCCGCGACCAACCGGCCCGATGCAATTGACGAAGCCTTGCGCCGTCCAGGCCGGTTTGACCGCGAAATCGTGATTGGCGTGCCGGACGAAAAAGGCCGGCGGGAAATCCTTGCCATCCACACGCGGGGTATGCCGCTGGGCGACAAGGTTGATCTTGATGAGCTGGCGCGCACAACGCATGGCTTTGTCGGCGCCGATATTGCAGCTCTGGCACGCGAGGCGGCGATTGATGCCGTGCGCCGGATCATGCCGCGCCTTGATCTGGATGAGCGGACTATCCCGCCTGAAGTGCTGGAAGATCTGCATGTCAGTCGGGAGGATTTTCTTTCTGCACTTAAACGTGTGCAGCC
>JBKEEC010000217.1:0-4345 GCA_047975785.1 Sphingomonadaceae bacterium
AGCCCTTTACCTTGTCTATTGTGCATTATCCGCCTTACTGCTGTTTCATCAAGACCTTTCAATAACACCTTCCCTTTCATGGGTCCCAAGTCTGATCTGCATTGCGATAATGGCTTTTAGCTGCTCCCTCTTGTGGCGAACTATTGGCCGCTGGGAACTGGGACCTGATCGCAAGCTCCATTTTGTCATCAGTATGCAAATGCGAAAGTTCATGAATTGAAGCCAAGGAGAAAGCTGTTCGAAGTCAACAAAATGGGCCGTGACATCGCCGTGGGAGACATCCACGGCTCATTCTCCGTTCTGCAAGACGGGCTAGAACAGATTGGTTTTGATCCTACCGTTGACAGGCTGTTTTCGATTGGCGACCTGGTTGATCGCGGGCCAGAATCGGCACAGGTTCTAGAATGGCTGGACAAGCCCTGGTTCCACGCGATCATGGGCAATCACGAACTGCTGACCTGGCGCGCCGTGCTTGGTGAGCGGCTGTCGCGCATGAAACCTGAGGATTACGGGGGCGAATGGTTGCAGGATTTGCCCGTGGGTGAGCAACGCCGCATTGGAGAGAGGTTGCGGGCGCTGCCGTATGTGATGGAAATCGAGACAGCGGCGGGACCAGTTGGCCTGATCCACGCGGATTGTCCGTTCGATGATTGGGAGCAAGTACGCCAGACAGATTGGGATGCACTTCACGAACTGGATGACCTGCTGAAAATCAGCCTTTGGTCGCGCGACCGCTATGCCTATGCTTATGGCAAGCCGATAGCGAATATCCGGGCCGTGGTGCATGGACACAATACGGTTCCCGATGTCACTGTGCTGGGCAATGTCCATTACATTGACACCGGCGGAGGCCGAAGCACAGGACGCTTCGCCTTCCTTGATCTGGATAGCTTGCAGCCAACCTATGGTGCCGGGGAGCGCTTTTACCGCCCTTCGCGCCGGTATATGTGACTGCTGTTGACAAGTCCTGCAGTGCGGGAACATTAAAAGAACAAATACTTGCCTTCCGTGTCACCATCCGCCAGTGTGACTGAAATTGACACAGTGAAGGTGGTTCATGCGCAAATCAGCAACCAGACAGAGCGAGTTCAGCCACCTTTGCGAAAGGGCTGGGCTGACCCACGCCGAGGCCGCTTCGCTGCTGGAGGTGTCTGACAGGACGATTGCCCGCTATGTCAGCGGCACGGGCAAGCCCGATGCCCTGCGTATGAAGGTTCTGAAGGAAGCTGCGCGCAAGGGCGGGCAGGCTCCCCGGCCAGTTTCGTTCCGCTTTATTGATCTGTTTGCCGGAATCGGTGGCCTGCGCATCGGCTTTCAGGGTATCGGCGGGCACTGCGTCTTTACGTCCGAGTGGGATGCTCATTCGCAGAAAACCTATGCGCTGAACTTTCGGGACAATCACCCGCTTGCAGGCGATATTCGCGAATACGCCGAAAACCCGGATATGATCCCGGAACATGACGTGTTGCTGGCAGGCTTCCCGTGCCAGCCTTTTTCCATCGCCGGAGTGTCCAAGAAGAATGCGCTGGGCCGCCCGCACGGCTTCCTGTGCGACACACAGGGCACACTGTTCTTCGATACGGCCCAGATTATCGCGCATCACCGCCCGGCGGCTTTCGTGCTGGAAAACGTCAAGAATCTGGAGCGGCATGACAAGGGGCGGACTTTCGCCACCATCATGCATGTGTTGCGGAAAGAACTGGGCTATCACGTCCAGACGCGGGTGATCAGTTCGGAACATTGGGTGCCACAAAAGCGGGAGCGGATTTTCATCGTCGGTTTCCGCGAACGGACAGATTTTGATCTGGCTGCGCTGGAACTGCCCGAAGGCGGGCCGAAGCTGGGCAGCATTCTGGAACACCACGACGATGTTGATCCCAAATATACGCTGACAGAACGGCTGTGGGACTATCTGCAGGGATACAAGGCGAAGCACGCAGCAAAGGGCAATGGCTTTGGTTACAGTCTGTTCGGGCCGGATGATGTCTCGCGCACACTTTCGGCCCGCTATTACAAGGATGGCTCCGAAGTGTTGATCGCGCAGCCTGGCAAGCGCCCCCGGCGGCTCACCCCGCTGGAATGCGCCCGTCTGATGGGCTTTGACCGGGGCGAGCGGCGCTGGAAGATTCCGGTGTCGGATACGCAGGCCTATCGCCAGTTTGGCAATGCGGTGGTGGTGCCGGTGGTTGAATTTCTGGCCGATGCGATGAAACCGCATCTGGAGGCCACGCTGGGCAGGGATGACCGCAAGGTGCCCGCAAGGCCTGTTACCGTCACTCGCCCCGACCGAGAGCCAGTTGCCGCGCATGGCTGATATCGTATCGGCTGACGTGCGCAGCCGGATGATGGCGGGTATTCGGGGCAAGAACACAAGGCCAGAACTGATCCTGCGCAAGGGGCTGCACACTGCCGGTTTCCGTTTCCGCATTCACGTTGCCGATCTGCCGGGAAAACCCGACATTGTTCTGCCGAAATATCGCGCGGTGATTTTCGCGCATGGCTGTTTTTGGCACGGGCATGATTGCCACCTGTTCAAAATGCCATCAACCCGGACGGCGTTCTGGCAGGCCAAGATCACCCGCAACCGCGAAGTGGACGCACGCACCAGCAAGGCTCTGGCTGATGCCGGATGGCGCAGGGCCACGGTCTGGGAATGCGCGTTGAAAGGACGAACACGGCGCCCCTTGGAGGATGTCCTAGACAATTGCGCCCGGTGGCTGCGATCAGATACTGTGGAACTGGAAATCAGGGGATATAGCGAATGAAGCGCGGCCAGCTTTCTGACCATTTCGAGGGCGTTGTCGTCAAGCTGCTGAGCGCGGTGGAAACGACGCCTGCCAAATCGAACCAACATGAGTTCAATGGTTCGACGCCGCTGCGCCAGTTGCTGGGTGATGATGATCGCCGGAATATCCCCTCACGCTTCATCTGGCTGGGGCAGGAACAGGAAGCGATCACGGTGGATGACGAGGTGAGCTGGTATGATGCCCGCCGCAATCATCCCACACGAACCGAATACCGGCTCTATTACCCGGATAACGAGGTTACCGCGCTGATGCGCGAAGGAGATGTGTTCTTCCTCGCCCTGTGCCGCGATGGCAGCGCCATGGTCATCATCGTGCCTTCGGGCAGCACGATCCAGAACCAGTTGCTCTGGCTGTTCGGGCTGGAGGATCAGCCGGAACTGAACTTTGCATTCCACGGTGTGGACAAGACCGGATCGACGGAACTGGACTTTGCCGCGCGCTACATCCTTGATGAACTGGGGATTGAGCCGGGCGAACCGGAAGCCGGTTTGCTGGATGACCTGATCGCGCCCTTCGGCCTGTCTTTCCCGACAACCCGCGTGTTTTCCGAACTGGCGCGCGGGTCACTGCCTGAGGTGTCAGCGCTGGACGATCCCGATGCGGCGCTGGTTGCCTGGATGGACCGGGAAGAGCAACTGTTCCGCAGGCTTGAACGGCGCATTGTCGAGGAGAGGATCAGCGGCGGCTTTCGCTCTGCCGATAGCGCTGATGTCGATGGTTTTCTGTCCTTCTCGCTCAGTGTCCAGAACCGCCGCAAATCACGGGCCGGGCAGGCACTGGAAAACCACATGGAGGCGATGTTCGAGGCACAGGGTATCCGCTTCGCCCGTGGTGCGCGGACAGAAAATAACAACAAGCCTGATTTTCTGTTCCCCGGCAAGCACGAGTATCACAATCCGGCTTTCCCAGCGGCACGTCTCACCATGCTGGGTGCGAAATCCACGCTTAAGGATCGCTGGCGGCAGGTTCTGTCAGAGGCGGCCCGGATCGAGAACAAACACCTGCTGACGCTGGAGCCGGGCATATCCGAGAACCAGACTGATGAAATGCAGGCCAAATCCCTGCAACTGGTCATCCCGCGCAGCCTGCACAATACCTATCGCCTCACGCAGCAGGCATGGCTGATGGCGGTTGCGGATTTCCTGCCAATTGTAAGGGAGAGGCAAGGTGCGTGATTCTTGGCCGGACTCGTTCGACTGACCGGTTTGTCCGATTCCAGGAAAGAACTCCGGGCAAGCGGATGCTTGCGCTGTGGGGTTAACAGAGATCATTTCAATTTTCTAATCGTCAGATCGGTCAGGTAATGCTGTTCGCGAATGGTTTCTTTTTCGGGGTCATAGAGCGCTTCTATTTCATCGCGAAATGGTGTCCTCTCGCTCAGTTCATGACATTTTTCAGAAGGTGTTTTGCCACCCAGGGATGAATGGGGGCGATGCCAGTTATAGAACATCTGCCATTCATCCAGGCGACGCTCCAGCTCAGGATCATTGATATCCTGAGTTGCATAAAACTCCTGCAGGTCAGTCTTGTGACTACGC
>JBKEEC010000218.1:0-21909 GCA_047975785.1 Sphingomonadaceae bacterium
ACTGACCCGCAAAGTTATAAACGCACAACCACACATTTCTGGCGTGATCTGTCGGACCTCGACCATGCAGCCGCGGCACTTGACCTGAAAGGGGAAGCAAGCAGTGCAAGCATGGGCGGCGATGGCTGGCTCTATTTTCTGTCTGACAGAAAGGCCGGACAAGCTGGCACCTCATCCGGCTCCGGGGCAGAAGACAAGCCTGAAGCCAGCAAGCAAATCTGGCGAGCGGCCATGGACAAGGCGGGCAAGGTAACCAGGGTCGAACAGGTCAGCGCCTTGCCGGGCAGTATTGCAGGATTTGTTCTGTCTCCGGATGCTTCGCGTATTGTCATTTACGGGCCAACCGCACGCACATGCGCCAGTTTTGCCTGTCCGGACAGTTCTAGCGAATTGCCCGGTCCCGGCACAGGCAGATTGTATCAAAGTGATGTCGGTTTTGTTCGTCACTGGGATAGTTGGGAAACCCCCGGCGTATACAATCGCGGTTTTGTCTATAATCTGGCCGGAGGGAAAATCGGCGGTCAGGCTATCGCGCTGGATGGTCCGGCCAATGGTGCGGTGCTGGTCGGAGATACGCCTACCCAGCCATTTGGCGGCAATGAGGAAATCGTCTGGGCGCCGGACAGTTCCGGAGTCTATTTCTCGGCACGGCAGGCGGATGCACAGGAGCCCGTATCAACCAATGTTGATATCTGGTGGAATGATTTGTCCGGCAATGCTCCTGCTAACCTGACTGTGGCGAACCAGGCAACGGATAATCTTCCTGCCCCGTCGCCGGATGGAAAATGGCTGGCCTGGGTCGCGATGGAGCGACCGGGCTATGAATCTGACCGGATGGTTATTCATCTGCGCAATCTGGCCACTGGTTCGATCCGCGCTCTTACCCAGGATTTTGATCGCAGTTTTGGCTCCCTTGCATGGACGCCGGATTCGCACTGGCTGATCGCCACGGCCGATGATGTTCTGGATACGCCCGCCTTTCGGATCAACCCTCATAATGGCAAGGCGGACCGGCTGGATCTGATGGCCGGTAATGAAGCCCATATTGCCAATGTTTCGCCCCTGCCTGGCAATCGCCTGCTGTTCACGCGCGATTCTATTGGCGCTCCATCAGAATTGTTCCTGTCTGCCAATTGGGCGATGGCCCGTCCTGTCAGCAATGTCGATTCGGACATTCTTGGCCAGCGTGCCCCGATCGTAACCCGGCGTTTCAGCTTTGCCGGTGCCAATGGGGATATTGTCTGGGGGCAAATTACCAAGCTGGATGAGGCAAGCACGAAAATGCCTGCCATTCTCTATGTGCATGGCGGACCACAAGGCAGTTTCAATGATGGCTGGTCAAGCCGGTGGACTCCGCGCGTTGTCGCCAGTCAGGGCTTTGCAGTCATTTCTGTCGATTTTCACGGCAGCACGGGATATGGGCAGGCCTTTACCGACAGCATCAACCGGGACTGGGGCGGCAAGCCACTGGAAGATCTGCAAAAGGGGCTGGAGGCTGCGCTGCAGCTTGATCCGCAGATTGACGGAAGCAATGCCTGCGCCATGGGGGCTTCCTATGGCGGCTATATGATGAACTGGATTGCCGGACAATGGCCGGACCGCTTCCGTTGCCTCGTGCAGCATGACGGCGTGTTTGATGCGCGCGCCATGGCTTATGAAACCGAAGAAATATGGTTTGATCGCTGGGAGCATGGCGGCAAACTCTATCATGAAGCCCCGCAAGAATATGAACGCTGGAATCCGGTCAATCATGTTGACAAGTGGCAGACACCGATGCTGGTTATCACGGGAGAAAAGGATTTCCGGATTCCCTATACGCAGGGACTTGCTGCCTTTACCGCTCTGCAGATGAAGAATATTCCATCCGAGCTTCTGGTTTTCCCTGATGAAAATCACTGGGTCGTGCAGCCCAAAAACTCGCTTCAGTGGCACGATACGGTTTTTGCCTGGCTCCATCGCTGGCTGGGCATGGGCGATGGGCAATAATAATGGAGACAGGCCCGGAGCAGAAATCAGCAGATCAGGAGCTGGTGCGCGCCCGCCGGGCGTTTGACAGCATTGGCGGTCCGGGTCTGGAACGGCAGATATTTCTTTGCGCCATGTCAGAAAAACAGAAATGTTGTTCCTTTGAAGAGGTGGAACGGGCCTGGAATTATCTCAAGCGGCGGTTCAGGGAAATGGGCCTTCCTGCGCAGGGCGTGCAGCGCACAAAGGCGGATTGCCTGCAAATCTGTGCAAATGGCCCTATCGCTGTGGTGTGGCCGGACGGTGTCTGGTATCATTCCTGCACTGAAAATGTGCTGGAACAGATTATCCAGAGCCATCTGGTTGGAGGCAAACCCGTCGCTCAATACCGCCTGACCGGCATGGACCCGTCACAAACATCCACTTCTTAGCACGGCTTATTTTTTTGCAATGCCCGGATTAACTGTCAATGGCCGACCGCTTGAATTTGCGCTGGACCCGCAAACGCCCCTTCTCTGGGCGTTGCGCGATGCAGCCAATCTTACCGGGACAAAATATGGCTGTGGCAACGGGGATTGCGGCGCGTGCATGGTTATGGTTGACGGTGAGGCCCTGCGTTCGTGCCTTATCACCCTTGCTGAAGCAGAAGGCCGGTTCGTCACCACGATAGAGGGGTTGAGCCGTGACCGCTCGCACCCGCTGCAACAGGCCATGGTTGCCGAGCAGGCCATCCAGTGCGGTTTCTGCACGCCGGGAATTGTTATGGCCGGTGCTGCCTTGCTGGCACGCAATTCAGATCCGGACGAAGCGGAAATTCGCAATGCCATCCCCAATTTGTGCCGCTGCGGTGTCTATCCCCGTCTGGTGCGCGCTATCCAGCGGGCAGGTCGGGTCATGCGCCGTGAAGAGCGGATAGACGCTGCCCCGCCGCCCGGAATCAGCACCGAAGATGCGGCAAGAGCTGTTCCGGCAATGGCCCCGGCTATGGAACAGCCATCATCACCGGAGGAATAAATGGAAGCAACAATCTGGCATAATCCGAATTGCAGCAAATCCCGCGCTGCGCTGGAAACCCTGCAAAATCAGGATAATATTGATCTGACAGTGATCAAATATCTGCAAGACCCGCCATCGCGCGAGACGCTGGAACGTCTTTATCTCACTGCCGGCATGACTCCGCGCGAAGGCTTGCGCCTGCAAGGGACTGACGCGAAAGAACGAGGGCTGGATCAAGCCGCCGATGATGTTGTTCTTGATGCCATGGCAGCCGATCCGAAATTGATTGAACGCCCCCTTGTCCAGACAGAAAAAGGTGTGCGCCTGTGTCGTCCGCCTGAGCGGATTAACGATATTCTCTGACCTTAGAGTGTGATGACAAAAAGTGGGCACCGGTTTCTGTCAAAAAATCACACGACAACAAAAGCATAAAGAGCGGGATGTGATTCTGTCATATGTCATCCCGCTCTAAGCAGAGTTAACAGTTTTCAGCCAGGCAGAGACAAGCGGCACTTCGTAGTCGAAGAAATACCGGCAGGCTGCAAGGGAGTCTGCGAAGCCATCATGGGCTACCGCTTTGCCGGCCTGTTTCTGTTCCAGTTCAGTCGTAGCCAGATCCAGCCACAACCAGGCTGTTACCCCGTGGCCGAAGGCACGAAGAAACAGGGTTGCGTTGTCGAGCTGACTATCAGAGGGCCGGGTGCGGATATTGGCAATGGCCTCATCCAGTTCATACCAGACAGATTGCAGCCCGGTTCCAAAAGAGGCGAGTTCAGCTAAACCCGCGGCCCGCTGCTGTGTAGCCAGTATGCGCCCCTGCAGTAGCGTATACCCCTTGCCATCATAAAGGATCTTGCGACCAAGCAAGTCCTGACCCTGAACACCGGTTGTTCCTTCATGAATCGGGTTGAGGCGATTGTCACGATAGAGTTGTTCGACATCGAAATCACGCGTGTAGCCATATCCGCCATGCACCTGAATGGCGAGGTCATTGGCGGTCAGGCCAAATTCGGACGGAAAGGTTTTTGCAACAGGTGTCAGCAGCGCAAGCAATGCGGCGGCATCTTCATCTCCTGCCTGTTCCTGATCCACCAGATGCGCACAATACAGGCACAGGGCCAGAGCGCCTTCGCCATAGGCTTTCTGGGCCAGCAACATGCGCCGGACATCAGCATGTTCGATGATAGGTATGCTGTCTCCGCTTGTCCGGCTCCTGCCCTGAATACGCTCCCGGGCATAGGCCAGTGAGTGACGATATCCGCGATAGCCCATGGCTGCCGCGCCAATGCCCACACTGATCCGGGCCTCGTTCATCATCATGAACATCTGGCGCAAACCATCACCGGCCTGCCCGACCAGCCATCCGGATGCGCCGTCATTTTCGCCAAAGTTGAGCAGGCAGTTTGCTGTCCCGCGATAGCCCATCTTGTGATTGAGACCCGCAACGCTCACATCATTGCTTTTGCCATCGGAGAGATCGCGGGGCACAATAAAAAGAGACAGGCCCTTTGTCCCCGAAGGCAGGCTGCCATCGGCATCGGGGATTTTCGCCAGAACCAGATGGACGATATTTTCTGACACATCCTGGTCACCGCCGGAAATCCACATCTTGTTGCCGGTAATGCGGTAGCGTTGGCCCAGATCATCCTCGCCATCGGCAACAGCGCGTGTGCGCACGGCGGCAAGATCAGACCCGGCCTGTGGCTCGGAAAGGCACATCGTGCCAAACCAGCGGCCTTCAATCTGGGGCAAGGCAAAGGTTTCAATTTGTGCTGGAGATCCGAATGCGGCGATAAGCCGTGCATTGGCGGCAGTCAGCATGGGGTAGGCGGCAGTAGAGGCATTGGCAGCGGCAAACCAGGCATAACAGCTTGCGCTGACGGTAAAGGGCAAGGCAAGCCCGCCCAGATCTTCGGGAAAGCCTGCAGCAAAAAAGCCCAGTTCGGCATATTGCCGCAAGGCATCGCCAATCGCAGGCAGAATATGCACACCATCGGGGGCAAGAGTTGGTTCGTTCTGGTCTGCCTCTTTGAAATGTGGCAGAAAAGCCTCGACCGCCAGTTTTTCAGCAATGTCCATAATCGCGTCTATCGTTTCGCGACTATGGTGCCCCTGCTGCATAAGCAGATCATCCAGTTTCAGCCAGTCATACAGCAGAAAGTCCAGACCAGGACGAACAAGGAGCGGATGATTCATAGGCTGTGTTTCCATTGACGGACAAGAATTGAAAAACCGGCTGCCTTACATCAGCGTGCGGCCATCATTTCGCGCAGTGCCAGCTTGTTGACCTTGCCAGTGGCACCCAGGGGGATTGTATCCATAAAAACAAACTCGTCGGGCATCCACCATTTTGCGATTTTTCCGTTGAGAAATTCCCGCAGATCATCGGCGCAAACCTGCGCGCCTGTACGTGGCTCCACAATCAGAACGGGCCGTTCATCCCATTTGGGGTGGGGCACGCCAATAGCAGCGGCATTGGCTACTGCAGGATGAGAAAGGGCGATATTCTCTATCTCGATAGAGCTGATCCACTCGCCACCTGATTTGATAACATCCTTGGCACGATCAGTGATCTGCATGGTGCCATGGGTGTCAATCGTCGCGACATCTCCGGTATCGAAAAACCCGTTCTTATCCAGAATGTGTCCGCCAGCTCCGTTGAAATAGCCATTGGTTACAGCAAATCCGCGCACTTTCAGCCGGCCTGATGTTGCGCCATCCCAGGGCAGGTCACTGTCGTTTTCGTCCACCAGGGTGAACTCTACCCCAAAGGGAGGGCGGCCCTGCTTCAGCTTGTAAGCTGTGATGCGGCCAGAGTCTGCTTCGTCCAGCAAGGCGGGGATACCGCCCATAGCGCCGATAGGAGAGGTTTCCGTCATTCCCCAGCCAGGTCGAACTTCAACGCCAAACTCGTCTTCAAAGGCGCGCAGGATTGCTTCTGGCAAGGCTGCACCACCAATGACAACCCGTTTCAGCCAGGGAAGCTTCAGATTATTGGCCCGCAGATAGTCCAGCAGGCCAAGCCAGACTGTTGGCACGGCAGCAGAAAATGTCACACGCTCGCTGTCCAGCAGTTCATAGACTGATGCGCCGTCAAGTTGTCCGCCTGGCATGACCATTCCCGCTCCCACCATCGGGCAGGCAAAGACCAGCCCCCAGGCGTTGGCGTGAAACATGGGCACAACGGGCATGACAATATCATCCGGGCCTATGCCCAGTGCGGCATTGTTTGCGACCGTCATCGCATGGAGTGTGTTGGAGCGATGCGAATACAGCACGCCCTTGGGATTGCCGGTGGTGCCGGAAGTGTAGCACAGGCCGCAGGCACCATGCTCATCAAAGCCGCCCCATTGCGGTGTGTCACCTGCTTCATTGATCAGGTGCTCATAAGAAAGCGCATCCAGCGTATTTGCAGGCATCTCATCCTGCCTGGCAAGGATGAGGTAGTGCTCGAAAGGAAGCAGATGCCGGATCGGCTCGATGAGGGCTATGAAGCTGGTATCGAGGATCAGTATCCGGCTGCCCGCATCTTTTGCGATCCAGACAAGCTGATCGGGGTGCAGTCGCGGGTTGAGCGTATGAAGGACTGCGCCAATCCCCATCGTGCCATACCAGCACTCCATATGGCGGGCACTGTTCCATGCCAGAGTTGCCACACGGTCACCGGATTTTATGCCAAGTGATTGCAATGCCGCAGAAAACTTCATGGCGCGGGATTGCATCTGCTGATAGGTCGTGCGCGAAATGCTGCCATCAGTATGACGGGAGATGATTTTGCGCTGGCCGTGAATGGCAGCGGCATGGGTGATGAACCGGTCCACCGTCAGAGGCCAGTCCTGCATTAATCCGTGCATTGGGGATCTCCTGATCGGGGGCACCACCCGGCAAGGTCAGCCGGGTGGTGAGGATTTCAATCCGTGCTGCAGGATCAGAAGCGGACTGTCCCGGCAACACCCCACGTCCGTGGTTCGCCCGCCTGCAGACGGTTTGCAGTGCTACCGGGGAATACTCCATTGTTCAGGCCGAACGGACCAGCAAGAGGCTGATAGACCCGAAGGGGCTGATAATGTGCGTTGGTAAGGTTCCGGCCAAAGGCCGAGATGGACCAGCGATCATCCGCGCCATGAATGGTGAAGCGGGCACCCAGCAGGGCATAGCCATCCGAGATAGATTGCGGATTGTCATCAATCACGGAACCGGCAAACTGATCCGACATGAAAGTGACATTGCCGTTCAGCGCCCAGCCAAGGCCGCTATTCCCGATATCGCCTGACCAGTCGACAGCAAAATTACCCGACCATTCCGGCGAGAAGCTGTTACGCACTCCGGTCAGATCCTGTGTCCCGCCAATGCCGGGAAGATTGGGTCCATTCAGATAGGAAGTGAACTCTGAATCGAGATAGGCCAGAGAGCCGGTGACAGAGAAGTTGCGGGCGGGTGAAATCACCATGTCAAATTCCGCACCCTGCTGACGCAGGCTACCGGCATTACGCACGATAAAACTGACACCGTCAAAGGCACGATCCTGAAATCCGCCAATATCCATGCGGAACAGGGTCAGATTGGCCTTGAGCGCACGGTCCAGCCAGGTGGATTTGAGCCCCAACTCGTAATTTTTCACCGTTTCCTTGTCGAACAGGCGCCGGGTTGAAACCAGATTGCCGAAAGTATCGAATGTTGAAAGCGCTGGCGAGCCGCCACCGGAATTATATCCTGCCGATTTGTAGCCGGTAGAATGATTGGCAAACAGCATGAGATTATCATTCGGCTTGTAGTTCAGGCTGATACGATAGGTGAACCGCCCTTCGTCAATGCCCGGATAGGTCAGCGATTCAGGCGCACGTATGGCTTGCATGAAAGGCACGGAAACCTGATCATAGGTGCCGCGCTTGCGGTCCTTGGTCCAGCGGCCACCCAGTGTCAGTGTGAAAGCGTCTGACAGATGGATGTTGCCCTGCACATAGGCGGCAAAACTGCGGGCGTTCTGATAAACTTCCTGATCCGTGCCTGTAAGGCCGCCGGTAGATGTGTAGTAATTGGTACAGGCCGTGCGCACTGCGCCAGCAGGAACCAGAAGGTTGCAGAAATCCGAACCCATGTCGAAGATTTCACCCAGCCGGAATTTTTCCTCAAAATAGTAGAGACCGGCAACCATATCGAATTTGCCATCCATCCATTCGCGTTCCGGCGAGATGAATTGCAACTCATGATTCTGGCTCTTCGAATCAAACAGGCTGTGCCGTCCAAGCAGGGAAACGGGGAAAAAGACCGTATCGCCATCAAGCTGATCATTCTTCCACACACGGTAGCTATTGATAAGCTTAAGGGTTGAACCACCAATATCCAGAGAGGCTGTGCTGGAAACACCCCAGTTCTCGTCGACCAGCCCGGTTTGCATAAACTGGTTCATTTTGCGGTCGGTCAGATTGGTATCTGGACCACCGTTGAATACTGCCTGGATAAAAGCCAGACGGGCAGGGCTGACCGAAGCAGGGTCAAAATCAAAATTTGAGACACCGTCTCCTTTCAGCTTGGTATAGTCACCGCGCACAATCCATTCGAGGTCGCCCAGTTCGGCACGAACTGTTCCCCGGAACGACATATCATCCGACCCGCCATAGGTTTCGCCATCAAGCCTGTTTTCCCATGGCCCGTCATACCACTGGCCCATGCCGGCCAGACGCACGGCAACATTGTCACCCACCGGAACATTGACATGCCCCGACAGTTTGTAACGATCAAACGAGCCTATTTCTCCGGTGACTTCGCCGGAAAATTCATCATCGGGCAGGGCGCTGCGCAAGGAGAGCGCGCCGACACTGGCATTACGGCCGAACAGCGTGCCTTGCGGTCCGCGCAGCACTTCTACTCCTTCTATGTCAAGAAATGCGCCCAGAACCGAGCCGGAACGTGGCACATAGACACCATCAACAAATACGGCGACGCTGGGTTCAATCAGCGTATTGGCCAGCGATCCGACACCGCGAATACCGATACGGGTGGAACCCGTGTTGGAGGAGCGTACAGTCTGGAAATTGGTGGCGACTCGGCCAAGGTCCAGCACGGTCACAACATTGGCTTTTTCCAGCGAGGCATTATTGAATGCAGCGATGGAAATAGGCACAGACTGCACGCTTTCCGATCGCTTCTGCACTGTCACGATGATTTCGCCGCTATCCAGGCCGGCATCGTCTTCCGCAGCGGGCTCGTTATTGTCGATCGCTTCCTGAGCCACGGCCGGAGCTGCAGCACAAACCATTGCGGACAGTGCTATTACACTTGAGCACAGGATTAGTGAATTGGAACGCATATCAAACCTCTCCCTAGGTAAGTTATATTGATGCGTGCCTTGTATTCCTGGATGCACGCCAAAATTTCACATTTCATGCCGAATAGTTTGTATTTGATGTCACACCAGGCCTGTAAGGATTAGTCCCAGGGCCATGGCTGCAAGCAGGGCTGTCTCTACAAACATCAGGATGACAGGCCGGATTCCTACCTTCACAATTTCACCCAGCCGCGTTTTCACACCTATGGCGGCAATGGAGGCCACGAGGCACCAGCGGGATATCTCATTGCCGAGATCGGTTATGGGGGCGGGCAAGGCTATCAGGCTGTTGATCACCACCAGAGCGATAAAAACCACGATGAACCATGGCAAAAGCGGAGGACGTGCGCCGCCTTCTGCAACACCTGCCCGGCGCGTGATCTGCCCTGCCACCAGAATAACCGGCAGCAGCATGGCAACGCGCAGCAGTTTGACAATCGTGGCGGTGTCTCCTGCATCTTGCGAAATCGCATATCCTGCACCCACAACCTGCGCGACATCATGAATGGTGGCGCCTATGAAAATGCCGGATTCATGATCCGTAAGTCCTGCAGCAAGTGCGATAACCGGATAGATCACCATCGCGACGGTTGAGAAAACCGACACGCCAATGACTGTGAACAGGGTTGCCTGTTCTTTCTTCTCATGGGCGGGCAGCGCAGCAGACAGGGCAAGTGCTGCAGATGCTCCGCATATGGCGGTCGCCCCGCCGGACAGAAATCCGAACAGAGGGCTGAATCCCATCAGGCGCGCCAGAATAACCGAGACGCCAATCGTGATAATCACCAGCCCGACCACCATGGCTACAGGCTCCCAGCCCAGAGCGGTAATCTGGCCCCAGCCAATTCTCATTCCCAGCAGGGCAACCCCGATTCTGAGCAGGGTTTTTGAAGCGAAGTCTATACCGGCCCGTGTCCGGTCGGTTTCCATCAGGAAGTTGAAAGCCATACCCAGCAACAGGGCATAAAGCATGGTGGGGGCGGTGTAATGCTCGGACAGGAACATCGCCGCAGCCGCCAGAACAAGCGCAACACCCAGACCCGGTGCTATCGTCTTGAAGGGATCAATCATGTTCGACATTGTCAGCTTTTCCTGGAGGACAGCAAATGCGCATCAGGCCCAAGATCGGCCAGATAGCTGCGACGCATGGCACCAAAGCATAATGCTGCAGCAACACATGTGACAGGCAGGAGCATGAAGGCGCCGTGCAGACCGATACTGTCGGCAATGCGTCCGGTGATGATCGGGCCAGGCGCAAGACCAAACAGATTATTCGCCAGAGTCAGAGTGGCAAAGGCAGAGCCATGCAAGGCCAGCGGAGTAAGGTTTGCGACCATCGCACCGGAAGGTCCATTAGTGCCACCGACAAAGAACAGGGCCGCTCCCAGTATGACCAACTGACCGGTTCCAAAGGGCAATTGCATGGCTACGGTGAGGCACACAGCAGCAGTGAGGCAATAGGTCATGGCCAGCGCGATCTTGTTTTCCGGCCGGTTGCGCGCAAGTCTGTCGCTCAGCGTGCCGCACATTATCATGCCCGTTCCGCAGACAAGCAAAAGCACGGCGGCGACCCGTCCGGCGCTGTCTACCGGCAGGTCGTAATAGCGATTGAGATAGCTCGGCAACCATGCCGCCAGTGATGCGGTGGCAAACAGTTCCAGCCCGCTGCCCATATAGGCAAGCCGCACCGAGCGGGAGGAAAACAGGCTGCGCAGGGAAGGCGAACCGGTTTTTTGATCGGGTGTATCGGGTGTGTCTGCAGGCTGCTGCGGAGTTTCGGTTGCCAGCGCGGCAATACGTTTTTCGCGCACAATGATCGGATAAAGCACTCCGAGTGCCAGCCCGAAAACCCCTATGACCATAAAGGCTACGCGCCAGCCATAATCCGCTGCAATTTCGGCGCCTGCCGCAACCCCCAGAACCTGACCAAACAGCCCGCCCGCCATAAAGGCTGCGGCCAGCGTTGCCCGCAACCGTTGGGGGAATACGCTGATGACAACGGCAATGCCCACGCTGCCATAGGCTGCCTCGCCCACACCCACCAGTGCGCGGCCCAGCAACATTTCTTCAAAACTGCGGGCCACTGCACATAACAGGGTCGCAAGGCTCCACAATATAGCCATCAGGGCGAGGCTGCGCACACGGCCCCATTTGTCTGCAGCAAGAGATAGTGGAAAGGTCAGCAAACCGACCATGATCGCGACAATGCCTGTCAGCAAGCCAAGCTGTGCATCGCTGAGATCCCATTCTGCCTTGAGCAGCGGGAATACGGCATTCAGCACCTGTCGGGCCATGTAATCGGAGATCAGCAGGCCGAAGCTGAGCGCGAACACGATCCAGCTATAGAGTGTGGCGCGTGACGGGCCGCCTGATAGGCTGCCTTCATTCGAGACATGCACCGCCATTGCCATTCTCCCTATACGCGGCCATTCCTGCGGGCCGTCGTGTGTATCAGTCCGTTTTTCCTGCCATTTGACCTCTCAGGGCAAGTGCTTCGGGCCATGGGCCATAGCCGGAAGGGGGATTCAGATGCCCCACCTCACCGGCGTCAAGCAGCTCGGCTTCCCAGCATCGGGCCAGTTCTTCCACTTTGGTATATCCTGCCAACGGATCATTGCGGCTGGCCACCACCAGAGTCGGAAAGGGGAAGGGCGAGCGGGCTATGGGAAGCCACCCGTTTTCCCGAAGGCTATCCAGAGTGGGGTAACCTTCGGGCAAAGGGTTTTCAACATCGGCAGGAGTGGCAAGCAATGCGCCTCGCACCTTGCCTGTTGTGTCTGCCCGCAACGGATTTTCTACCCAATGGGCGACCATCAGGCACCCGGCGCTATGAGCAGCAAGCACCACTTCGCCATCAATCGCGTGGATCGCATTGTCCAGCGCCTCGACCCGTGCTTTGCGGCTGAGCCTGTCCACTTCCAGCGGCGCGACCGTGCGGGAACCGGGCAGCGCCTTTGCGGCGTGAGTCTGCCAGTGGTCCTCGACATGATCGCGCAGACCCGGAACAAAGAGGACGGTATAGCTCATGCAACTTCCCGAATGGGAACGGCAAGCTGCCCGCGCTGGCGATTGGGCGCCATGCCCAGATTGGCCAAAGTCTCCTCGGTCGAATTATATTGCGTGCCGATCTTGTAGATTTCACGCGCTTCATCGCCATTGGCCACTTCGCGGCCAAGTTCGCGCGAAATGCGCACAAGCTGTTCGATCTGTGCGACCGAGCCCATCTTGTCGCCATTGAGATCGTAGATATTGTCCTCGATCCCGCAGCGTGCGTGCATACCCAGTGCGATGGCAATCGTGTTGACTGGCAGGCAATATCCCATCAGCGTTTCCAGCGTGACGGTAGAACCATCAGGTGCACGGCGGATAAACTCCATGAAATTGGCCGGGTTGGGGCCATCAAAGCCACCACCGATGCCTACCCATGTCAGGTTGAGCGGGCCTTTGTAAAAGCCACGCCGGATCAGGCGTTCGACACTTTCCATATCAGGCATACATTTGAGCTGGAAATGTGGCTGGATACCGGCCCCTGTCAGGCGGCGCAGATGCTCTTCCACCCATTGCGGGCCGGCGGGCACAACCATTTCACGATAGGCATGATAGGTTGCCGGATTGGCAAGCGAGGTCTTGCTGTATTCAGCCTCGGTCATCAGATCCATAATGTTCATCTGGGCCGAGTTGATCGCGACTGTCACCTGTTCGGGGGCAGGGGTCAGTTCAGCGAGCATGTGGCGGACCTCGTCAGTCAGCCATTTGGCTTCCGAGCCTTCCTCGTCACTTTCAGGGGCAAAAGAAATCGATCCGCCGACCTGTATCACCATTTCGGGGCAGACAGTGCGGATGCGGTCGATCATTTCATTGAACATCGACAGGCGTTTTGAGCCATGACCATCCAGTTCACGGCAATGCAGATGCAGCACGGTGGCACCGGCATTATAGCAATCAACTGCTTTCTGGACCTGCTCTTCCATAGTGACAGGGATATCTTCCGGGAAATCGGAGGGCATCCATTCCGGGCCATAGGGCGCCACGGTGATAACCAGCTTGTCCTGATTTTGCGGAAGCAGGGAATCGTCAAGAAATTGCATCTGGGGTCTCCTCTCAAATCTCTTCAGGGCAATCAGTAAAATTTGCTCAGTATGGGCGGTCGCCAATGATGCCGGCCCGCTCCATCCGGCGGATAGTGGGGGCGTAATCCATCACGGCATAATGCTGGGTCGAGCGGTTATCCCACATGGCGACAGAATTGGGCTGCCAGCGCCAGCGCACCTGATATTCAGGGATAGCGGCGCGGCCGATCAGATAGTGCAGCAGATGGGCTCCGCCGGGCGCATAGTCCTGTCCGTAGCGAACATTTTCGGCTGTATGGAAATTGGTGAAATGGGTGGTAAACCCGTTCACGAACAGCACTTTTTCACCTGTTTCGGGGTGAGTGCGCACCACTGGATGCTCGGCATCAGGATATTGGGCTTTCAGGGCATGGCGCTTTTCTTCGGACATGCGGGCACCAAAGCTGGCCTCAATGGAATGGCGCGCTTTCAGGGGAGCGATAGTGTCCTTGATATGATCGGGCAGATCCTCATAGGCTCTGGCCATATTGGCCCACATCGTGTCGCCACCTACAGGCGGACATTCGATACAGCGCAGCACACAGCCCATGGGGGGGGCATCGCGCCAGGTGGCATCGCAGTGCCAGGCGTTTTCCTGATAGTCGGGCGGCGAATCCTTGTCCTTGTAGATACGCACAAGGCCGGGATTTTCCGGATCGCTTCCGGCGACAGGGTGATCTTCCAGCGAACCGAAACGCTCGGCAAAGGCAACATGATCGGATCGCTCGATATCCTGATCGCGCAGAAACAGCACCTTGTGCTCCAGCAGGGCTTCGCGAATGGCGCCGAACAGGTCATCATTACGCGCCGCTTCGGCCAGGTTTACACCTTTGACCTCTGCCCCGATATGCGTGGTGAGTTTTTCAACCTGCATGATACCCGCTCTCCCTTCAGATCACGAAAATGGATGAGCCGATAGTGGTGCCCGATTCCATGGCGCGATGCGCCTCGACACAATCGGCAAGGTCATATCGCTGGCCAATTTCCACCTTGATCCGGCCTGATGCGAGATGGCCAAACCACAGTTCTGACAATTCTGCACGTTCCGCCGGATCGGCATAGTAATCGGCAAAGGCCGGGCGCGTGACATAGACCGAGCCTTGCAGCATGGTCTGGAACAGATCGACTGGCGGAAACGGACCGGAGGCCGTGCCGCACGCCACCAGCACACCGCGCCGGGCAAGAGACTTTAGCGATGCTTCATAAGTGTCCTTGCCGACACTGTCGAAAACAGTGCTGACACCTTTACCATCGGTCAGATCTTTTACCCGCCCGACCACATCTTCCTGCCGGTAAAGGATAATCTCGTCACACCCCATGGCACGGGCTTTTTCCGCCTTGGCTTCGGTCGAGACGGTTCCGATTACACGAAGCCCCATCAATCTGGCGAGCTGGACAGCCAGCAGACCAACACCGCCAGCGGCGGCATGGAGCAGGATCGTATCGCCTGCCCTGAGCGAAGGATTGGTTCTGGCCAGCCAGTAGGTTGCCGAAAGGCCCCGCATGGTGGAAGCCGCAGCATCTTCCAGAGAAACGCTATCCGGCAGTTTGAACAGGGACGTCGCAGGCATCACTCTTTCACTGCTATAGGCGCCAAGCGGGCTGCCATTATAGGATACGCGGTCGCCAACGGCATAACCGGTTACGCCATCGCCGACGGCCTCGATTGTGCCTGCGCCTTCCACGCCAATGCCGCTGGGCAGAGGGGCAGGGTAATAACCGGAACGAAAATAGGTATCGGCAAAATTGCATCCCACGGCGCTATGCCTGATGCGCACTTCTCCGGGGCCGGGGTCACCAACCGGGACATCTTCCAGCTTCAGAACGTCCGGTCCTCCAGCCTCGTAAAAGCGGACTGTTTTTGCCATTAAAATACCTCTCCATTCTGTCTCGTTCTGTTCATTAAAGGATGCCGGGAGGCATAATTTGCCATTTGATGACAAATATTATTCATTAGGTGTCTGGGTTTGAGCCTGAGCCTGAGCCTCCACCTCTTCGACCAGAATGGGCACGCCCAGAGCGAGAGAATGCATACTGACTGCAGTGACGGCTTGCAGAACGGTGAGAATTTCCTGCTCTGTCGCCCCCAGTCTGAGCGCAGCCCTGATGTGGCGACGAACGCCGGGGGCATACATATGCGTGCAGGACGCATTGACCGCTATGGCAATGAACTCAAGCGTTTTTGGATCAATAATACCGCTTCGCCATGCGGCGGCACCCGCCTTCAGGTAATCTTCCATCCATCCGGCATCGAGTCTGGTGGCATCATCCCAGTCATGATTCCAGCTGCCACCCTGCTTCATCTCATCGATAACAGGCGTATTGATCGCCATCATTTCTCTCCCGTCGCTAAAGGGGCACCATTGATGAGAAATAGACTTGATTGTTCGCAGTCGATGCCATTATCTTGTCATTTAATGCCACAAAGGCGATTATGCGGGAGAGCAGGGCTATGGCTGATCTGATCAGGGCAGCGACGATAACCGGCTATTTTGAAACCATGGCGGGCCTTGGTGTAGACCCGCGCCCGCTGCTGAAGGAGCAGGGGATACGCGCAGATGTGATCAGCGAACCGGGCCAGTTCATTCCGGCATTTGCGGCGATGAACCTGCTGGAGCGCAGCGCGGAAGTTACCGGATGCCTGACACTGGGCCTGCGCATGGCAGAGGTGCGGACTCTGGCGAGCCTTGGCGCAACCAGCCTGCTGATCGCGCACCAGCCCACATTGCGCAAGGCCTTGTGCGCCCTGACGGAATACCGGAGCCGGATCAACTCGACTCTCGTGCTCAATTTTGAACAATTTGGCGATGAAACGATCCTGCGGGAAGATTTTTCACTCAAAAGACCGATTGCTGTCCGACAGTCATCCAATCTTGCGCTGGGTGTTCTCGCCCAGATTTGCAACTCGGTGCTGGGCGATTGCTGGTCCCCGCTTTCCGTCTGTATTACCCATGAGGCACCGCCTTCGGCGGACATGCAGATATTTACGCGCCTGTTCCGCTGTAAGCCGGAGTTCAACAGCGAATTTAACGGGATCGTGATCAGGTCTGCCGATCTGGATCGCCCCAATCCGAAGGCGGATGACCAGCTGGCCCTTCATGCACGGCGATTGCTGGAAACTGCCATGACACCGGCAACCCGGACAGTAACGCAGGATGTTGACCAGTTGATCAAGCTGCTGCTTCCATCGGGCAAGGCCAGTATCCAGACCTGCGCCACATCCATGGGGCTGACCGTGCGCACATTGCAGCGAATGCTGGATACTGAAGGCACTGTATTTACAGAATTGCTCAACCGGGCGCGGATGCAGCTCGCAACGCAATATCTTGCCAATCCGCGTATGCGCGTCACGGATATATCCGATATTCTCGGATATAGTTCGATCGGAGCCTTTTCGCGCTGGCACAAACAGGCTTTTGGCATGTCACCGCGACAAGGCAGAAAGCAGCTATTGCATCAGGGCGTATGAGCGTTTCAAACTGCTGATGTGTCAGCATCATTGCAGTTTGGTGTTATAAAGCTTTTCGCAAAAGAAAAGCGAAAACAACAAATTATAGCATCGCGGTGATTCAACCTTTTCTCGCAATGCTATAGTGTTTTGAGATATTCGATTACCGCTTTGCGTTGCTCGTCATTCTTCAGGCCGGCATAGGCCATTTTCGTGCCCGGAACCTCTGTCATAGGGTTTTTCAGATAGGCATCCAGCGTTGCATCATCGAAAGTCAGGCCAGAGTTTTGCATGGCGCTGCTAAACTGGAAACCCGGAATTTCAGCGGCCTTGGCACCATAAACCCCGGCAAGGCTGGGGCCGATGCCATTTTCACCTTCTTTGGTGCTGTGACACACAGCGCATTGCGCAAAGGCAGGCGGTGCCTGACCGGCGGCAGCTGTGGTGGCAGCCGTGTCTCCGGTCGCGTCTGGCGCAGTCTCTGCGGTGCTGTCGGGCACTGCCTCGGTTGACGGTTCGGAGGTATCTGTCTCATCTCCGGACTGGCTGCATCCGGCCAGCATGGTCCCTGCCAGCACGGCCGATGCCGCAATAGCTGTCATAACACGCATGATTTCGCTCCTTGAGAAAACTCCCTCCACCCGTCTGATGCTGGGACAGGGCGCGCGCGTCAAGCCCCTGTGATCAGAACGTGATCAAATCTTTGCCAAAGGGAAAGCAAGTGCGTATCGGCTGCAGTAATCATGGCGCATCGCATCACCAGAAACCGGGGCATCACCAGAAATCGGGCTGACTGGCTGCAGGAGTTTCGGGCAAGTCTTGCGCTGTCCTGGCCTCTGGCTGCGGCAAATCTGCTGCAGACTCTGGTTCATGCCATTGATGTTGTGTTTGTGGCGCGACTGGGTGAAGCCGCCCTGGCGGCTGCGTCTCTCTCGATTGCCCTGTTCGGGCTGGCGATGTGGAGCCTGTCGGGCATGACCGGGATCGTCGCTGCCCTGATTGCCGAGGAGCTTGGCCGCAAACGCCATGCCGTGCGCGAGGTTCGTCGCTCTGCCCGTATGGGATTGTGGCTGGCGGTTCTTGCGGGGATTCTGGGCATGGGGCTATGCCTGCTGGGTGAACAGCTCATGCGCTGGACCGGACAGGATGAACATATCGCGGATATGTCCGGTGAGTTCCTGCGCATTATCATGTGGGCCATGGTGCCGATGTTGCTGGCCAATGTCCTGCGGAACTTTGTGTCTGCTCTGGGGCGCCCGATCTTTGCAACCCTGATTACGGCATCGGCCGTGCTGGTCAGCGCAATGGGCAATTATGCCTTTGTCTTTGGCCATTGGGGTGCGCCTGAACTGGGTTTGCGCGGGTCCGCAGTCGCAAGTGTGGTGACATCGCTGTATATTTTTGTGGCTTATATCATTGCCATCCAGCGCGACCGCAAATTGCGCCGTTATATGATATTCGGCAATCTCTGGCGGCCAGAATGGCAGCGTTTTGTCGAGATGGTGCGTCTGGGCACGCCCATTGCCCTCACCATCCTTGCTGAAGCCGGCCTGTTCAGCGGCGCGGCTTTTCTCATGGGCCGTATCGGGCCATCCCAATTGGCCGGGCATACTATTGCGCTTAATCTGGCGGCCCTGGCGTTCCAGATCCCCTATGGGATAGGGCAGGCCGCAACGATCCGGGTGGGCTATCATTACGGTGCGCGCGATGCGGCAGGAGTTCACCGGGCCGGAGCAGCAGCCCTGACCATTGCCGGCATATTCCAGTTCGTCAGTGCGGCGGCGTTTATCTTCATGCCCTATACCTTGCTGCGTATTTATATCGATCCGGGTCTTGCCGCCAATGCCGCCATGGTCGGCTTTGCTTTGGCTTACCTGCAAGTGGCGGCTGCGTTCCAGCTGGTTGACGGATTGCAGGCTGTCGCCGCCGGGGCGCTGCGCGGATTGCAGGATACGCGTATCCCGATGATGATAGCCATATTCAGCTACTGGATACCGGGAATGGGAATATCGGTATGGCTTGGTTTCTATACGCCGCTATCCGGTGTCGGAATCTGGATCGGACTGGCCGCTGGCCTGCTGTGTGCCGCGATCTTCCTGTTGTGGCGCTGGTTTGCCAGAGAGCGGATCGGCCTGGTGCGTCACTGACATGAATGGCAGATGAAAAAAATCGCCTGCAATGGTTGACTCTTCATCAGGGCATACACATATGCGCGGCGCTGGCACTCTCATGGTGGGAGTGCCAGAGTGTTTATCCACTCTAGTTGAGAGAGGTCTTACAATGGCATTTCGTCCGCTGCACGACCGTGTTCTGGTCCGTCGCATTGAAGCCGAAGAAAAAACGGCTGGCGGCATTATCATTCCTGATAGCGCCAAGGAAAAACCGAGCGAAGGTGAAATCATCGCCGTCGGTTCCGGTGCCCGTTCGGAAGATGGCAAAATTACTCCGCTTGATGTCAAATCAGGCGATCGCGTCCTGTTCGGCAAATGGTCCGGCACCGAAGTTGTTGTCGACGGTGAAGACCTGCTGATCATGAAGGAAAGCGACATCATGGGCGTGATCGCCTGATCAGCCACCCCGTCTGATCCTTTTTTCTATTCCAGTTTTCAGGAGAAACCACAATGGCAGCCAAGGACGTGAAATTTTCGCGTGATGCACGTGAACGCATCCTCAAGGGCGTGGACACGCTCGCCAATGCAGTAAAAGTAACGCTCGGCCCCAAAGGTCGCAATGTCGTAATCGACAAGAGCTTCGGCGCACCGCGTATCACCAAGGATGGTGTTTCGGTGGCCAAGGAAATCGAACTGAAAGACAAGTTCGAAAATATGGGCGCACAGATGCTGCGCGAAGTGGCCAGCAAGGCGAATGACGCCGCTGGCGATGGCACCACCACCGCAACCGTTCTTGCCCAGTCCATCGTGACTGAAGGCATGAAATCTGTTGCAGCCGGCATGAATCCTATGGATCTCAAGCGCGGTATTGATCTCGCCGTCACCAAGGTTGTTGAAAATCTCAAGAGCCGTTCCAAGGATGTTTCGGGTAATACCGAAATCGCCCAGGTCGGCATCATCTCCGCCAATGGCGATCGTGAAGTCGGTGAAAAGATCGCCGAAGCCATGGAAAAAGTTGGCAAGGAAGGCGTCATCACTGTCGAGGAAGCCAAGGGCCTCGAATTTGAACTCGACGTTGTGGAAGGGATGCAGTTTGATCGCGGCTATCTGTCGCCTTACTTCATCACCAATCCTGAGAAGATGACCGTGGAGCTGGAAAATCCCTATATCCTTATCCACGAAAAGAAGCTTTCCAATCTGCAGGCCATGCTGCCGATTCTCGAAGCAGCCGTGCAGAGTGGCCGCCCTCTTCTGATTATCGCAGAAGACATTGAAGGCGAGGCACTGGCAACGCTGGTCGTGAACAAGCTTCGTGGCGGCCTCAAGGTTGCTGCGGTCAAGGCTCCTGGTTTTGGCGATCGCCGCAAGGCCATGCTGCAGGATATCGCTATCCTGACCCAGGGTGAAATGATCTCCGAAGATCTCGGCATCAAGCTGGAAAATGTTACCCTGAACATGCTTGGCGAAGCCAAGAAAGTCACCATCGACAAGGACAATACCACCATTGTTGACGGTGCCGGTTCAGCCGATGACATCAAGGCTCGCGTTGGTGAAATTCGCGCCCAGATCGAAGCGACAACCAGTGATTATGACCGTGAAAAACTGCAGGAACGTCTGGCCAAGCTGGCTGGCGGTGTTGCCGTTATCAAGGTTGGCGGTGCAACCGAAGTTGAAGTGAAAGAGCGCAAGGACCGCGTTGATGATGCGCTTCATGCAACCCGTGCAGCGGTTGAAGAAGGCATTGTTCCGGGCGGCGGTGTTGCCCTGCTTTATGCAGCCAAGGCTCTGGACGGTCTTGCCGGCGAAAATGATGACCAGACCCGCGGTCTGGATATTGTTCGCCGTGCCCTGCAGGCTCCGGTTCGTCAGATCGCGGAAAATGCCGGTCATGACGGTGCGGTTGTTGCCGGCAAGCTGATTGAAGGCGACAACGAAAAGCAGGGCTTCAATGCAGCCACGGATGTCTATGAAGACCTCGCTGCTGCCGGTGTGATTGACCCGACCAAGGTTGTCCGCACTGCATTGCAGGACGCAGCATCGGTCGCCGGTCTTCTGATCACCACCGAAGCGGCTGTTGCCGAAATGCCGGAAGACAAGTCGGCAGCTCCTGCCATGCCTGATATGGGCGGCATGGGCGGTATGGGTGGCATGGGCTTCTGATAGCTCTGCTTACTTGCCATACTGGCGAAATTCGGGCCGGGAGGAGCAATCCTTCCGGCCTTTTTTCATATCCTGCTCCAAAGGGTGAGTTGACGGAGCGCAAGGCGGGCGACATTGTTTCTGCCGGCTGTCCTGCATCCGGCTGGGGCACTTATTGGCAAGCAGGTTTTCTGGCACATGATTGCACTGACAAGAGCGCGAATGATGTCGTCCCTGATTCTGGCCCGGATTCCGACCCTGATTCTGGCCCGGATTCTGGTCCTGATTTCGTTTTGTCTTCTGGCCGGGCAGGCCCAGGCCCAGGATCTGCCGCACAGCCATCCTGCTGATCCCGACCTGCTGGCCACGCGCTGCGCACATCTCGCCCCTGTCGGGGATGCGTGCGATCTTGTGCGTGTTGCTGCGCAGATGCTCAGGCCATCCTATGCGCAGGACAAGGGCAGCGAAGGGATTACCCAATTCAAGGAGCTGGGCTATGAGGCAGAATATTTCCCCGCCCGCGCATTCCGTCTGTTTTCCGGCACGACCAATGTATTTCTGGCCGCAAAGCCGCGCAGTGACCGTCTGTTTGTCATTATTACCGGAACCGAAACCGAACGGGACTGGATAGAAAATCTGAACGCGGCGCCTGCCCCGGCAGACTGGCGCAGGGGCGGATATTATATCCCGCCCGGCCATAGCGGGTTTCGCAGCGGTGCAGATGAGATTGTCTATACATTGCTGCGCTCCGGTGAGTTTGAACAGCACGGATTTGACTGCAACCCTGACCGGCTCAACCGGCGCACCACCAGT
>JBKEEC010000219.1:0-20536 GCA_047975785.1 Sphingomonadaceae bacterium
CCTGCCATTTCCGGTTATGAGCCAAAATTCCAGCGCGCGGGCGTCAATTTCCTGTTTGTCTGCCTGCTCATTATCGTGATCGGCGCCTTTGCCGGACAATGGTTTGCCGTGATGCAGAAAATGGGGCTGGATGCCAATTTCTGGTTTGGCCATCAGGGCTGGGAATATGTGGATATTGGCCGGTTCTGGCAGGCTTTCCTGTTTATCGGTCTGATTGTCTGGCTGCTGCTGGTGGGCCGCGCCCTTTGGCCTGCGATCCAGCGCAAGGATGATATGTCATCCATTGTCTTCCTGCTGTTCCTGTCCACTATCGCCATTGGCCTGTTTTACGGTGCCGGGCTGATGTATGGCTCGCGCAGCCATATGTCCGAGGTGGAATACTGGCGCTGGTGGGTGGTGCATTTGTGGGTGGAAGGCTTCTTCGAGGTCTTTGCCGTTGCGGTTATCAGCTTCCTGTTTGTGAAGCTGGGGCTGGTGCGCGGGAAAACGGCGACCATCAACGTGCTGTTTGCTACCATGGTATTCCTGTCAGGTGGCATCCTTGGCATGTTCCACCATCTTTATTTCGTCGGAACAACAATGGCAGGGGTAGCAATCGGGGCATGTTTTTCCGCTCTGGAAGTTGTCCCTCTGGCACTGATCGGGCTGGAAGCAATGGAAACATGGCAGCACGGTCGGGCAACACCTTGGATGAACCGCTACAAATGGCCAATCATGTTTTTCCTTGGCGTCAGCTTCTGGAACCTTGTGGGCGCGGGGCTGTTCGGTTTCCTAATCAACACGCCAATCGCGCTCTATTACACACAGGGCCTGAACCTGACCCCGCTGCACGGGCATACTGCACTGTTTGGCGTCTATGGTATGCTGGGAATTGGCCTGATGCTGTTCTGCCTGCGGGGCTTGCGTGATAATGTCCATTGGAACCATGGCTGGCTACGGGGCAGTTTCTGGTGCTTCAATATCGGACTTGCGCTGATGGCGCTGCTGACCCTGCTGCCCATGGGCGTGCTGCAATTGCAGGCGGCGCTGGAGCATGGCTATTCCTATGCCCGCTCGGCTGAATTTATGAGCCAGCCCATGATTCACCTGCTGGTGTGGATGCGGATGCCGGGCGATCTGATCTTTGCGGCAGGCGCATTGCTGCTGGCCGGTTTTGTCGCCATGCTATGGATCAGGCCGCAACCGGCTGAGGATCAGCCGGATTCCGCGGCTCCGGTTCCGGCAGAATAGGGTGTGCTGACAGAATGCGGGCGCCGCTTTTTTACGAAAAGCCATAGGGTGCAGGCCGGACGGGATAGGTCCCGTCCGGTCACATCCTTCCAGTCCTGCGCGGCCCCTTGATTACCTTTTACCCTGAAATCCGCTCTGTCCATACAGGCGCGGTGATGCTGAGTGGCCTGTGGATGGTGCTGCGCGGTGGGGCGCTTATGGCAGGCTGGCGCTGGTCACGCGGCGCAGCGGCATGGAGTATCAGCCTCGCCATAGATGGCACGGTTCTGACCGCAGCGGCCATGCTGCTTGGCATCCTGCCTTCTGCCCTGTTCGCCAATCACTGGCTGAGCGTAAAGCTCGTGTTTGTTACCGTCTATTTCGTCGCCGGGTATAGTGCATTTCTGTCTTCGGCCTCTCGTCAGAGATGGCCCCTGCTCGCCGGTGCGATGATAGCCTATATTATTGCCTGGGGTATTGCGCGAGCGCATGATATTCAGGGATGGTGGGTCATCCTCAATTCCTGAATCTGATGTGGTTATGTTACGAGGAGCGCGGTGCCGGTATTCGTGGTTTTTCTCCCGGTGCCACGGTCATTACATCCTGCCAGTCAGGGTGTTTTTCATAGCGGGCGCGCACATAGGGGCAAAGCGGGATGATCTTGAAACCGCTCTCGCGCGCATCGGCAATCAGATAATCAACCAGCGCCGCTGCTGCGCCCGTGCCGCGCATAGTGTCAGGCGCGCCGGTATGATCCGCGCTGACAAGGCCGGGGCCGCGATGGGTGAAGGTCAGTTCCGCCTCATCATCAATGCCCGTCACCTTTGCAACATAGCGGCCATGACGACCATCATCCTCTTTGCTCAGGGTTACTTCGCTCATGGCATTTCTCCTGTTCAGATTGCGAGGTTTATGATTTCTGTTCTGGCAGGGGGATAAACTCCTGATCATCTCCGTCAGGAAGTTTCATCCGGCCTTGCCGCCAGTCATCTGCAGCCTGTTCGAGACGATCCTTCGACGAGGAGACAAAGTTCCACATCAGAAACCGTTCGCCAAGTGGCTCCCCGCCCAGCACCATCACCTGCGACGGAGCGCGCGCGACAACGGCGCCGCCTGTCCTGCCGTCCAGCACGGCCATCTGCCCCGGTGAAAGCGCCGTGCCATCCACCTCGATTTCTCCGGCAGCGCAGTAAACCGCACGTTCGGAATATTGGGTTGTGACAGAACGCCGCGCGCCCTGATCCATCGCCCAATGTTCATAGAAAATGGGCGAGAATGTGCGCGTAGCGGCTTTCAGTCCATCCACTTCGCCGGCAATCAGACGGCCCTTGATGCCATCTTCGGCCCAGTCCGGCAGGTCCACCCCTTCGAGGTGATCGAATGACGGGGCGCTTTCCTCATCTTCTGCCGGCAGGGCAACCCAGGCCTGAATACCGTGCATACTCGCCCCATGGGTGCGGGCATATTCCAGTCTTTCGCTATGGGTCACACCGCTGCCCGCCACCATCCAGTTCACTTCGCCGGGTTTGATTTCCTGATGATAGCCCAGGCTATCACGATGGGTAATCTGACCGGAAAAGAGATAGGTGACTGTCGCCAGACCGATATGCGGATGGGGCCGCACATCAAGATTTTTCGGGATAGCTGGCGCCAGTTCCAGCGGGCCAAGATGGTCAAAGAAAATAAACGGGCCGACCATCCTTCTGGCATGAAAGGGCAGAACCCGTCCGACTATAAAACCACCGCCCAGATCATGGGTGCGTTTGTCAATAATGCGTCCGATAGACATGGGTTCTGCTCCTTCTGTTTTGCGATATGGTTTGCACCGTTCCTGCTATTTTTTCTTGCCTTTCCAGTCAGCCAAACAGCTTGCCAGCAACTTCTGCCACACGCCGCCCCTGATAGCGCGCGCCATCAAGGTCAATCTCACTCGGTTGACGGCTGCCATCACTGCCAGCGACAGTGGTTGCGCCGTAAGGCGACCCGCCAACGATCTGGTTTGTGTCCATCTGACCGGCATATCCGTAATCCAGCCCGACAATCGTCAGTCCGAAATGCAGCAGATTGGTAATGATCGAAAACAGCGTCGCTTCCTGTCCGCCATGTTGGGAATTGGTCGAGGTAAACGCCCCGCCAACCTTGCCGTTCAGCGCGCCGGTTGCCCACAGCCCGCCTGCCTGATCGAGAAAGGCCGCCATTTGCGAAGAGATACGGCCAAAGCGTGTGCCCGTGCCAACAATGATCGCGTCATAATTGGCCAGATCCGCAACCTTGGCCACGGGGGATTCCTGGTCAAGCCTGTAGCCAGCGCCTTTGGCGATTTCGTCCGGCACGGTTTCGGGGACACGTTTGATGTCAACTTCGGCCCCGGCGGAACGGGCACCTTCGGCCACTGCCTTGGCCATCGCTTCAATATGACCGTAAGAAGAGTAATAAAGGACGAGCACTTTTGCCATGGATGGGTTCCTTCCTGTTTGATCCACTTGTTCGAATCCACAATAGATTATGGATATCTGTTATCCGGATATTGCTTAACTCCCGACAGAAAAAGAAGAAACCGGCATACGGGAGCAACACCGGTTTCCCCATAGATTTATGCCGTGGCCATCTGGCCAAAGCGTCCGCTGTTGAAGTCATCGACTGCAGTGCGGATTTCATCCTCGCTATTCATCACGAACGGGCCATAACCGACGATGGGTTCATCAATCGGCTCTCCGCTCAGAACGAGCACGGTGGCATCGCCATCAGCCTTGACCGTCACACCATGGCCCTCGCGGGACAGCAGGACCATTTCGGCTTCTCCGGCCTGAGTGTCCTCATCCACTGTGATATGGCCTGACAGAACCACCAGCGCCGCCGTGTGCCCTTCAGGCAGATCCAGTGTCAGACCGGCATCAGCCGTCAGCCTGAGATCCCACAGATTGACCGGGGTAAATGTGCGTGCGGGGCCTTTTGTGCCATCAAAATCACCGGCAATAATCCGCGCCTTTCCCGTATCACCGGGCAGGCTGACAACTGGAATATCCGCCGAAGTGATCGACTGGTATCCCGGCTCGCTCATCTTGTCTTTCGCGGGAAGATTGACCCAGAGCTGGACCATGCGAAACGGCCCGCCAGACCTGGTGAAGCCTTCGGAGTGGAACTCCTCGTGCAATATTCCTCCGGCTGCGGTCATCCACTGGACATCGCCGGGGCCAATCGTGCCACCTTTGCCGGTGGAATCCCTGTGCGAAACCTCGCCTTCATACACGATGGTCACGGTTTCAAACCCGCGATGCGGATGGGACCCGACACCGCGCGGCAAAGTCGCCGGTTCGAAATAATGCGGCCCTGCAAAGTCCAGCAGCAGAAACGGGCTGATATGTTCGCCCAGCGTGCTGTAGGAAAAAAGCGAACGAACCGGGAAACCATCGCCTACCCAGTGGCGGTTGGGATTGCTGTAACGTCCGAGAACGGTTTTCATCATGTGTCTCCTGAAGCGAATATTTCGTCTATTCGCTGTTTGAATTGGGTATAATGCCGCAACAATTAATCCGGTAGATTGCCAAATAGAAATAATCGTCTCATAAACAGGACGATGTTTGATCTGAACGACCTCGCCTATTTCGTGAAAGTGGTGGATTATGGCGGCTTTGCCCCCGCCGCGCGGGCGCTGGGTATGCAGAAATCCAAGCTCAGCCGCAGGGTCGCAGGGCTGGAAGAGCGGTTGGGTGCAAGGTTGATCCAGCGATCAACCCGCAAATTTGTCGTGACCGAAATTGGCCAGTCCTATTACCGGCACTGCCATGCCATGCTGCTGGAGGCAGAAGCGGCACAGGAAGTCATCGAATCGGTGCAGGCCGAACCTGCGGGCCTGATACGGGTGGCCTGTCAGCCGGGTTTGCTGGCCTACCGTATGGGGGCTGCAATCGCAGAGTTTATGGGGGTCCATCACAAGGTCGAGGTGCAGCTCAAGGCATATAACCGTCCGGTCGATCTGATTTCCGAAGGGTTTGATCTGGTCATCCGCAGCGGCGATGTGCAAATCGACAGTGCAGGCCTTGTCATGCGTAAATTGGGAGAAGTGAGCCAGTGCCTGCTCGCCGCGCCGGGTTTGCTGGATGGCAGGATGGTGCCTCAAAATCCGGTTGAACTGACGAATTTCCCCGGAATCGCCGTTGGGTCAGGTGTATCAGAAACAGTGTCAGAGCATCATGAATGGGTGCTGTTAGACAAAAAGGGAGCAGTGGCAAATATTCCCTTTTCTCCCCGCATGGTAAGCGATGACCTGCCCGCGATCCGGGCCGCGGCGCTTGCCGGTATCGGTATCGTCCAGATGCCGGACCTGATGGCAAGCGATGATATTGCGAAGGGGCGGCTGATAGAATTACTGCCCGGCTGGACCTCGCCCAATATCGCCGTCAACGCTATTTTCCCGCCACGCCGCGGTATGCTGCCATCGGTGCGTGCATTGATCGACCATATTGCCGGTGACTGCGTGCCCTATCGCCATGGCACTGCCGCGCAGTAATACCAAACTGCAATGATGCTGGCGCATCAGCAGTTTGAAACGCTCAGGCGCCGCGCAGGCTTGACCAATGTGTGATGAGTCAAGCTCATCACACATTGGTATAAGCTACAGTTCCGATACAGATATCAGTCCGTCTGTGAAGGGCTTGCACGGCTCTCGCATTTTTGTTATGAAGAATAACATTTTGGAGTAGAGGAACCCATGGCAACACTCACAGACACATCCGTGCGCACATTCAGCCGGAACAACCCCGTTACTGGCGAAGTCGCATCCAGCGCCGCAGCCATGCAGGCCGCTGAAATACCGGCAATCACTGCGCGGGCGCAGGCCGGTTTTGAAGTATGGTCAACTTTCGGCCCCAATGCCCGACGCGCTGTGCTCAACAAGGCTGCTGATGCTCTGGAGGCAAAAAAGGATGAGTTTGTTGCCGCAATGATGGGCGAAATTGGCGCAACTGCTGGCTGGGCCATGTTCAATCTCGGACTGGCTGCCGGAATGGTCCGCGAGGCAGGGGCACTTACCACCCAGATTTCGGGCGAGATCATTCCTTCTGACCACCAAGGCACGATTGCCATGGCTCTGCGTGAGCCGGTGGGGGTAATGCTGGGGATCGCCCCATGGAATGCGCCGATCATTCTGGGCGTGCGGGCCATCGCTGTCCCGCTTGCCTGTGGCAACAGCGTTATCCTCAAGGCAAGCGAACAATGCCCGCGCACCCATGCCCTGATTATCGAGGCATTTGCCGAGGCCGGGTTCCCGGAAGGCGTGGTCAATGTCGTGACCAATGCACCGGAAGATGCAGCAGGCGTGGTTGGTGCCCTGATTGATGCACCCGAAGTCAAGCGCATCAACTTCACAGGCTCCACCGCCGTTGGCAAGATCATTGCCCGCCGTGCAGCCGAACATCTCAAGCCTGTGCTGCTGGAACTGGGCGGCAAGGCGCCGATGGTCGTGCTTGAAGATGCCGATCTCGATGAAGCGGTAAAGGCTGCCGCCTTCGGAGCCTATATGAATCAAGGCCAGATCTGCATGTCTACGGAGCGGATTATCGTGGTCGATGCAGTGGCGGATGAATTTGCTGCAAGGTTCAAGGCCAAGGTTGAAAACATGCCCGCCGGTGATCCGACTGCAGGCAACACCCCGCTCGGCGCGGTGGTTGACACACATACAGTCGCCAAATGTCAGGCGCTGGTTGAGGATGCTGTTGCCCATGGTGCCGATTTGCTGGTTGGCGGGGTCACTACGCAGAATGTGGTCATGCCCGCACATCTGGTCGACAAGGTTACGCCCGACATGAAGCTGTTTCGGGAAGAAAGCTTTGGTCCGGTGGTAGGCATTGCCCGCGCCCGTGATGAGGCTCATGCGATTGAGCTGGCCAATGACACAGAATACGGACTGTCGTCAGCAGTCTTTACCCGTGACACGGCTCGCGGCCTCAAGGTGGCAAAACAGATCAAGGCGGGGATCTGCCATATTAATGCCTCCACCGTTTCTGATGAACCGCAAATGCCCTTTGGCGGAATGAAGGCCAGCGGATATGGCCGTTTTGGTGGCAAGGCCGGTATCGACAGTTTCACGGAACTGCGCTGGATCACCTTTGAAACCGAACCGGGCCACTACCCGATCTGATCCGGCTTGTTTATCCATCATAATACGACCAGAATACGGTGAGGCACACTTACCGTATCCTGGTGGATTGATATTCCCGCATTTGCCTGGGCGCTATCCGAAACGGGATGCAAATGCCGGAATCGGACCACTGGCATCCCATTCGGGCATCCGTTTCTTTACAGGCTATAATCCTGTCATCATACTCTGGAAGATCAGTTCTCGCTGGCGAGAGATAATACGGTTTCAATCTCTCCGGGACGAGGGCCACCATGATCTTGCGCAGAGTCTTGTCCGGCAGTGTCGAGCAGCCGGTGCGCAAAGCGTCCCTCAACCTCTGCGCCCTGTTCAATAGTCAGCGCATCATAATGCACATCCCCTTCTATCCGGGCTGTTTGCAGAATAACCAGCTCACGCGCAGTGATAGATCCAACCACCCGGCCTGCAAGACGTGCGGTTTCTGCATTGATAGCACCGTGGATTTCGGCGCTTTCTCCCTGCACAAGCGATGCGCAGGCAATGTCGCCTTCAATCCGCCCGTCAATATGCAGATCTGCCGAAGCGTTGATATTGCCGGCGATAGTCACATCTGCACCGATGACCGAGAAAGTTCCGCTTCCTGAAGGTGTCCGTGCCATATCAGAACTGTTGTTTGCCCGAACGGGCCTTTTCGAGAACATCAGGTGCGGACTCCAGAAACGGACGCGGGTTTACCGCCCGGTCATTGATACGAACTTCAAAATGCAGATGCGGTCCTGTGGAGCGGCCCGTGCTGCCAATGCCGCCAATAACCGAACCGGCGGGAATTTTCTGTCCTTCAGTGACACTGAAACGCGACAAATGCGCATAACGGGTCATCAGGCCATTGCCATGGGATATTTCTATGACCTTGCCATAGCCGGACTTCCTCCCGGCAAAGGAAACCGTGCCATCTGCCGCTGCGTAAACAGGCGCGCCCATCGGGCCGCGGAAATCGAGGCCGCTATGCATGGCTGGCACACCGGTAAAAGGGTCCCGACGCAGACCATAGCTGGATGTCAGCATTTCCACCTGAGCAGGAAGCACCTGCGGAATGGAGTTCAACCCTTCTTCCATGGCATTCATCCGGGCGAGGCTGAGGCCCAGCTTCTTGAAACGGGGATCAACCTTGCCATCCATGCCAACCGGAAGTTCTTCCAGCGGGCCACCCATGGCCTGGGTGCCTGCACTGCGCATCATGGCTTCAGGATTCAGGCCCAGCTTGCGAATCGCATTGGCAGCACGTGATGCGCGATCATCCGCAAAGCGGGTCAGCCGGTTCACAAAGGCAAGCTGGCGCGCTTCTATCCGGGCGAGAGCTGTCGCTTCGGGCATGGCAGCGCTGATATGCCGTGCAGTCTTTTCCGTTTCCTGCGCAGCTTCGTCTGAAGCATGTTCTGTATCAGCAGTGCCTGATTTCATGTCTTCGGGCAGGCTATCGACCATATCCTCCAGAAAACTCTGCCTTTTGGCGAGATCTTTGGCGACAGCATTCATGTCTTCGCGATAGGCATCAACCCGCTCTTCAGCACTGGCCACTTTCGCTTCACGCACATTCAGCGAATTGAGGTCAGACTGTGAACGGTATTGGGACCATGCCATCATCCCCATGCTGATAGCCCAGACAAGCAAGGCCCCGGCAACAATGCCGGCTGCAGTGATCTGAAGTTTCGATGAAACCTTGATAAAACGCACCTGCCCCTGCGCGCGCATGAAAAACTCGCGATCCGGGAATATCTGGCGCAGCCACAGGTTTATGGCGCTGGCCTTTCTGGCGATAGACAATGCGACCTCGTTTTAACGTATCTTTTGAATTTATACACTTTTTATATGCGGACGGGCCGCTAACACAGATGTCAGTGAAGGTCGAATCTGACTCCCTGTCTACGGGATGAACGGGTTGAGTCACGCGATGAATCGTTTGTGAACAACAACCTGCCGACTTGTCCAAAAGTGATTCGGCAAGCAGGGCCGATAATTCATCGCTGACAGCGCAGTGCAAGGCTGTTAGGCAATATTCCATGAATCAGATGACAGAAATAAATGAGACCGGATTTGATGCGCTGGTCGCAGAAATGGCAGGGTCGGCCCGCAATGCGCAGCGGCAGCTTGCCCGGATGAGTGACAATGCCAATACTGAAGCCTTGCACAAGGCCTCTGAGGCCATCCGGCAGGATGCAGACATTATCCTTGCCGCCAACGCACAGGATCTGGAGGCAGGACAGGCCAACGGACTAGGCACAGCCATGCTTGACCGGCTCCGCCTGGATGAAGCACGTTTATCTGCAATTGCAGATGCGGTGGACAGCGTGGCAGACTTGCCCTGTCCGGTCGGACAGATAATAGACCGGGAGACGCGGCCCAATGGCATGGAGCTGCAACGAATCCGTATTCCGGTTGGCCTGATTGGCATCATTTACGAAAGCCGGCCCAATGTCACGGCAGATGCCGCTGCCCTGTGCGTGCGGTCTGGCAATGCCGCTCTGCTTCGCGGAGGCAGCGAGGCAGCCCATTCCAACCGGGCCATTCATACGGCATTTGTCCGCGGCTTGTCTGCAGGCGGGATTGCACCGGAAATCGTGCAATATGCGCCGGTTCAGGACCGGGACTTTGTAGGCGCCATGCTGCGCGCATCAGGCCTGATTGACATGATTGTTCCGCGTGGCGGGAAAAGTCTGGTTGCGCGCGTTCAGACCGAGGCGCGCGTGCCTGTGCTCGCCCATCTGGACGGGATATGCCACAGCTATATTCATTCCAGTGCTGACCCGGCCATGGCACGCGACATTGCGGTAAACGCGAAAATGCGACGGACGGGCATATGCGGGGCAATGGAAACCTTGTTGATTGACAAAGATTTTCCTGCCGCATCCAGTGTTGTCGGTTCCCTGATTGATACGGGGTGTGAGCTGCGCGGTGATGACCGCGCCTGCAAGGTCGATACACGGATTATCCCGGCCAATGATCAGGACTGGGACACAGAATATCTCGACTCTATTCTGTCCGTTGCCATAGTAGATGGACTGGACGATGCCATGCAGCATATTGCCCGCCACTCTTCAGGCCATACTGATGTCATACTGGCGCAGGATAATGATGCTGTGGAGCGGTTTCTGGCACAGGTCGATTCGGCCATCGTCATGGCCAATGCCTCCAGCCAGTTTGCCGATGGTGGAGAATTCGGACTTGGAGCGGAAATCGGCATTGCAACGGGCCGGCTCCATGCGCGCGGACCGGTCGCGCTTGAAGGGCTGACAACCTATAAATGGCAGGTGCGCGGGAGCGGCCAGACCCGTCCGTGAGTGTGGGCCGCAGTGTCATATCTGTCAGGAGCCGGCGTGTAGGATTGCTGGGCGGGAGCTTCAACCCTGCGCATGGCGGGCATCGCCGCATCAGTATTGATGCAATGGCAGCACTGGGGCTGGATGAGTTGTGGTGGCTGGTGTCACCGGGCAACCCGCTCAAACCCCGCGCCGGTATGGCACCGATCGAGGCGCGGATGCGCTCTGCCCGCAAACAGGCAAGAAGGGCACCTATCCGCGTGAGTGCATTGGAGCAGGCACTGGGAACGCGCTATACAATTGATACGCTGCGCAAGCTTCAGCATCGCTATCCGAAAATCCATTTTGTGTGGCTGATGGGTGCGGATAATCTGGCCGGGTTCCATCACTGGAAACAATGGCGCGACATTGCGTGCAGGATACCAATTGCAGTGATTGCCCGTCCGGGTTATGATGCAGCAGCCATTGCCAGTCCGGCAATGGCCTGGCTCCGCCGCTATCGTGTGTCGGCAGCCAGTTTTCGAAGTGAGGCTGGATGGAGAGCACCGGCACTGGTGATTTTGCGATTTGATCCCGATCCGCGATCCGCGACAGCAATTCGTCGCTCCTATCCGGAATGGGCCGATGCCTTGAGTGGACGCCCGATGCGCGATATGGTGACACACCGCATGATTGCGCCCGAAAGGCTCAAGCCGGTCGCATGACTTCACGGCTCTTGTCCCTCCGGCTCGCACCCCCTGCCTTTTTTATATGTCACACTGTTTATCCCTGTATGGTCCATAAAATGAGGAGTGTATCTTACGCCCATGACACAGGCGCACACCATGCTGTCTCGCGCAGGCGGCACCCACGCGAATTCCGGCGGTGCAATGACGCAATCTGATCCCGAAAACGGCACATTGCTGTCGCTCGTGCTGAACCAGCTTGATGACGATCAGGCACAGGAACTGGTGGTTATCCCGCTTGAAGGGAAAACCAGCATTGCTGATCATATGGTCATTGCATCAGGCCGGTCGACCCGTCAGGTCGCAGCTATGGCGCAAAAACTGGCCGAACGTATCAAACGGGAGGGTTTCGGATCAGTCAGGCTGGAAGGTCTGCCAGCGGCGGATTGGGTTCTGATTGATGCAGGTGATGTGGTCATCCATCTGTTCCGTCCCGAAGTCCGCAGTTTCTATAATCTGGAACGGATGTGGGCGATCGGTGACAGTCCGGCTGCAGCTGCCGGTAACGCCTGATCCGGCATTTTCTTTTTCATGCTGCTCCATCTGATCGCCCGCGGGAAAATTGGCCGCTCGCCCGAAGCGGAACTGGTCACGAGGTATGAGCAGCGGATAGGCTGGCCTCTTAAAATCACCGAACTGCCGGACAAGGGGGGCCGGATTCCTGATGAAACAACCCCGTGCCGACGAATCCTGCTGGACGAGCGCGGGCAGCAACTGGGTTCTGAAGAGCTCGCTGCACATCTGTAAAAATGGCGCGAGAGCGGGGTGCGGGAAGCCCGCTTTCTTATTGGCGCAGCGGATGGCCATGCAGAAGAAGACCGCAGCGAAGCCGATATTTTGCTGGCCTTTGGCAAGGCAACCTGGCCGCATCTGCTCGCCCGTGCGATGTTGATGGAACAATTATACCGGGCAACCAGCATTCTCGCTGGCCACCCCTACCATCGGGCAGGGTAGGATTATGCTGCTTCGCCTCGTTTCCGGCGTGCTAAGCGCCCTGGTGATTACAGGTGTGGGAGCGGCCATGCTCCATGCACAGCGCGATGCAGCGCCGGCCACTCAGGCAGAGACTCGCGCTGCGCTTCTGCGCGCGCAGGAACAGGCAAAAATTGCCGGACAAAGAGGCAAGCAAATGGAAGCCGAAGCAGGCAAGGCTACCGCAGCAGCAGAAAAAACCGCCAGGGAAGCGGCTGCGCTGGCTGCCCGAATCCAGCAATCAGAAGCCCGGATTGATATCAGCAAAGCTCGCATTGCGCTGATACAGGAACAAAGAGCAACTCTGAAACAGCGCATGGCAGCCCGGCGGGAGCCACTTGTCAGGCTGACGGCAGGCTTGCAAAAAATGGCGCGGCGTCCGCTGGCATTATCTGCTTTCCGGCCCGGCACATTGCAAGATGCGGTCTATACCCGCGCATTGCTCGAATCGACCTTGCCCGAAGTAGAAAAACGTACAGCCGATCTGCGCGACGAAATTGCCCGCGGCCAGAAACTGGAGCAGGAAACGCAGCGCAATGTTGCTGCGATAAGTGGTGCCCGGCAAACCTTGATGACAAGACGCAAGGCACTGACCGCAATAGAATCTCGCCTGCGGCTGGAATCGCGTCAGGCAAGCGGTGAAGCTGACCGGGAGGCAGAACGGGCCCTGGCTCTGGCTGAGGAAACGCGTGATCTCAATCAGCTCATGACCCGGCTGGATGTGGCGGGGGCTCTGCGTGAAGAACTGGCTGCCTTGCCCGGTCCGGTATTGCGGCCTGCTACGCCAGCTAACAGCGAAACCGCGCCTTCTGCCCCTCGGGCTGTTGCGACGGCCTCGGCGCGCCCTCCGTCTGATTTTCAGCTTCCGGTAATGGGGCGAACACTGACCGGATTTGGTGCGATCGAAGCGGGAGGACAGAACAGCAAGAGTCTGGCTCTGGCACCGCGGGCAGGTGCTCAAGTGGTCGCTCCGGCAAGTGGACGGGTCGTTTTTGCCGGTCGCTATAGTGGCTATGGCCGGATTGTGATTATCGAACATGCAAGCGGATGGACGAGCCTTGTCACAGGGCTGGGACGGATTGATACGCAAGTGGGGCGGCAGGTGGTGGGCGGCTCCCCCCTGGGGGTTGCGGAAATTGACCGTCCTGTTGTCAGGCTGGAACTACGCCGCGACGGCGCACCAGTTAATCCGCTGGATTATGTGTAGCCCCTACAGCATCGCGCCTTAAAATTGAATCCGGCCGCAATGCTGTAGTTTGGTATTACACGTCCAGATTAGCGACATTAAGCGCATTTTCCTGAATGAACTCGCGGCGCGGTTCAACCACATCGCCCATCAGGCGGGTGAAGATTTCATCGGTCACGTCGGAATCTTCCACCTTCACTTGCAACAATGCGCGGTTATCCGGGTCAAGCGTGGTTTCCCACAATTGCTCGGCATTCATTTCACCCAGTCCTTTATACCGCTGGACAGACAGACCTTTGCGGCCTGCGGCCAGAACCGTATCAAGCAATTGGGTAGGCCGGGTAATCGCGTCCTCACTATTGAGAACAGCCGCACCGCCATCCTCTGGCTCACTATCCCCGGCATCGCTCTCTGCGGCATCAACCTGCGCCGTGTTCGCCCGAACAAGACGCGCAGGGGCATGGTAAACATTTGCCTCTTCCCCTGCCAGCCGGTGCAGCTTGCGGGCTTCTGCACTGGTAATGAAGGAGGGTTCGATGATCCACACATCGCTCACACCGCGCCAGACACGTTCAAACACCGCTTCGCCATTTTCTGACATATTCGCGCCCCAGCGTGCTTCCGGATCTCCCATCTGCATCCGCCCCGCTGCATTTTGCATGGCGTTTTCTCGCCCGCCAGCATCGAGATCGGGAGCCAGAGCACCTGCCAGAGCCATTTGCTCCACCAGCGCGCTATCATATTTGCGCGGCACGAAACCAATAAGGTTGCGGATGCGCAATGCATGATCGACCAGAGCGCGCAATTCTGCCTCAGCCCGCGCACCGCCTGCTGTTTCCAGCACCCGGCCTGCCAGACCGGCATCCACCAGATAGCGATCAAGCGCGGCCTGATCTTTCAGATAGACCTCGCTGCGCCCCTTGCTAACCTTATACAAAGGCGGTTGGGCGATAAACAAATGCCCCGCACGGATAATATCCGGCATCTGCCGCTGAAAGAATGTCAGCAGCAAGGTGCGGATATGCGCACCGTCCACATCCGCGTCGGTCATGATCACAATCTTGTGATAACGCAGCTTTTCCAGATTGAACTCATCGCGCAGCCCCGTGCCGATTGCCTGAATCAGCGTGCCCACTTCCTTGGAGCTGATAATCCGGTCAAACCGGGCACGCTCCACATTCAGGATCTTGCCCTTGAGCGGCAAAATAGCCTGCGTCTTGCGGTCCCGTCCCTGTTTGGCACTACCGCCAGCGGAATCACCCTCAACCAGAAACAGCTCGGATTTTGCGGGATCACGTTCCTGACAATCCGCCAGCTTGCCCGGCAGGCTGGCAATATCCATCGCGCCCTTGCGCCGGGTAAGCTCGCGGGCCTTTCGTGCTGCTTCGCGCGCGGCAGCGGCATCTATGATTTTCTGGATAATTGTTTTTGCATCACCCGGATTTTCTTCCATCCACTCATTCATCTTGTCACCCATCAGGCTTTCAAGCGGCTGACGCACTTCGGATGAAACCAGCTTGTCCTTGGTCTGACTGGAAAATTTGGGATCTGGCAGTTTGACGCTGACAATCGCGGTCAGCCCTTCGCGCATATCCTCGCCCGAAAGGGTGACCTTTTCCTTCTTCATCATGCCGGATCGCTCGGCATAATTGTTCAGCGTGCGGGTCAGGGCCGCGCGAAACGCAGCCAGATGCGTGCCCCCATCGCGCTGGGGGATATTGTTGGTAAAGCACAGAACGTTTTCATAGTAGGAATCATTCCATTCCAGCGCGACATCAATGCCGATACCGTCTTTTTCGGCGCTGATGGCGATCGGTTCAGGGATGAGCGCCTGCTTGTTCCGGTCAAGCCATTTCACGAAAGCGGCAATCCCGCCTTCGTAAAACAGATCATGCTCAACCACGTCTTCGCCGCGCCTGTCACGCAGCACGATCCGCACGCCTGAATTGAGAAATGCCAGTTCGCGGTAGCGGTGCTCCAGCTTGTCAAAATCAAACTCGGTTACGTTCTTGAATGTGTCGTTACTGGCAAGAAAAGTAACCCGTGTTCCCTTCTTGCCTTCTGGCGCATCGCCGCGTTCCACCAGCGGGGCGACAGAATCGCCATTTTCAAACCGCATCCAGTGTTCCTTGCCATCACGCCAGATGGTCAGTTCCAGCCATTCAGACAGTGCATTGACGACAGACACGCCGACCCCGTGCAATCCGCCGGAAACCTTGTAGGCATTGTCATCATTGGTGTTGTCAAACTTGCCACCCGCATGGAGCTGGGTCATGATGACTTCGGCAGCGGAAATGCCTTCTTCGGGATGCATACCTGTGGGAATACCGCGACCATTATCCTCCACCGAAACCGAACCATCGGCATTCAGTTCAATCAGCACAATGTCGCAGTGGCCGGCCAATGCCTCATCAATGGCATTATCAGACACTTCAAACACCATGTGATGCAGGCCGGAGCCATCATCTGTATCGCCGATATACATGCCGGGCCGTTTGCGCACCGCATCAAGCCCTTTGAGGACCTTGATAGAATCTGCGCCATAACCATTGGTATTCTTATTGGGGGGAGTAGTTTCGCTCATGCAGGATATATAGGCATAAACTACCGGTTTCGAAAGCCATACTGGCCCCGTCCTTCCACAGTAAAAACCGGGTTTGTGACAGGAAACCGGCAAAGATGCGCCTGGCATCGGGCGGCAGAGCAAATGGCAGTGCAAATGGCAGTGCTGGACACAGTGGACAAGGCACCGTAACGCGCGCGTTTATGGACGCAGATCACATTCCCGATTCTATTCTGATTGTCGATTTCGGCAGCCAGGTCACCCAACTGATTGCGCGGCGCGTGCGCGAAGCAGGGGTCTATTCCGAAATTGCGCCATTTTCTTCAGCGCAAGAGGCCTTTCACAGACTGAAGCCGAAAGGGATCATCCTGTCTGGCGGCCCTGCCAGTGTCCCGGATGAAGGTTCACCCCGCGCAGCGCAGATTCTGTTCGACAGCGGAGTGCCCATTCTGGGCATTTGCTATGGCCAGCAAGTGATGACACAGCAATTGGGCGGGGAGGTTCGTCCTGGCCATGAAACGGGTGAAGGCGGCGAATTTGGCCGCGCCTATTGCGAGGTTTCAGACGAATGTGTGCTGTTTGACGGCCTGTGGCAAAAAGGAGAGCGGCATCAGGTCTGGATGAGCCATGGGGACAAGGTCACACAGCTTGCGCCCGGCTTTCGTATTGTCGCGACCAGCGAAGGAGCGCCTTTTGCCCTGATTGCCGATGATGAGCGCCGTTATTACGGCACCCAGTTTCACCCTGAAGTGGTCCACACGCCCGATGGGGCCAAATTGCTGGCAAATTTCGTGCGGCATGTCTGCGGGCTTGCCGGAGACTGGACCATGGCCGGTTTCCGCAAAACCAAGATTGCCGAAATTCGCGCCCAGGTTGGCGATGGCCGCGTAATTTGCGGCCTGTCCGGCGGCGTGGACAGTGCTGTTGCCGCCGTGCTGATCCATGAAGCTATCGGGGACCAGCTGACCTGCGTGTTTGTCGATCACGGGCTGATGCGGATGAATGAGGCCGAACAGGTTGTCAGCCTGTTTCGTGATCATTACAATATTCCCCTGGTGGCGGTTGATGCAGAGGAAATGTTTCTCTCCGGCCTGTCCGGCGTTACCGACCCGGAAAAGAAGCGCAAATTTATCGGCAAGGCCTTTATTGATCTGTTCGAGGCTGAAGCAGCCAAAATCGGCGGGGCGGATTTTCTTGCCCAGGGCACGCTATATCCGGATGTGATTGAAAGTGTATCCTTCACCGGCGGGCCATCGGTAACCATCAAGAGCCATCACAATGTCGGTGGTCTGCCTGAACGCATGAACATGCAACTGGTCGAACCACTACGCGAATTATTCAAGGATGAAGTCAGGGCGCTGGGCCGCGAACTGGGGCTGCCGGAGATTTTTGTCGGCCGCCACCCCTTCCCCGGACCGGGGCTTGCCATCCGTATACCGGGCGAAGTCTCGAAGGAACGCTGCGACATCTTGCGCAAGGCGGATGCAATATATCTGGAAGAAATCCGCAATGCCGGGCTGTATGATGCTATTTGGCAGGCCTTTGCGGTTTTACTGCCGGTCAAGACGGTTGGCGTCATGGGAGATGGGCGAACCTATGACAGCGTGTGCGGACTTCGCGCCGTCACCAGCACTGATGGCATGACTGCGGATATCTATCCGTTTGATGCGGCTTTCCTGTCCCGCGTTGCCACGCGGATCATCAATGAAGTCCAGGGAATCAACCGCGTAGTCTATGATTATACCAGCAAGCCTCCCGGCACGATCGAGTGGGAATAAGCCTGACTGCCCGAATATGAAAACCCCCTCCCGCATGGCAGAAGGGGGCTTGGTCAGGATATTTACGCTATCCTGATAATGCGCCTGATCACAGGAATCAGCTGGCCGCCTTGCGATAGGGGACAAAATCATTCAGCATCACATTGCCGGTATAAAACCCGCCCGTGCGATCCATCGTGGTGATCATATCCAGCTTGCATAACTGGCTGCCCGTCCGGCGAATGACGAGAATATCGTCATCATCCAGCGAACGCGGATCGGTCGGACGGCTAACCCAGATTGTGCCGCCGGATTTATAGACCAGCGCGGTCTTGTCTATCACCTGCATGGAATTGTTGCCCGGCGTAAAGATGCAGCTTTGCGGCTCACCCGCTTCGCGTCCATCCAGCATTTTTGCCAGCTTTTCTTCACCGGTCATACGAGGCTTTGCCTCCAGCGCGGTTGCCGACACAGAGGCCATGCCCGCAACGGCAGCGCCCAGCGCTGCGTATTTCATAAATTTCTTCACTTCATCGCTCCAAAAACAATCTGCCCTCCCCGGCATGTTGCCATTATATCACACCTTGGTGAACCGGGGATGAAGCGAATACCGAAAAATCAGGCCGTTCCGCCCACGGTCAGACCAGATAACAAAAGACTGGGCTGGCCAACACCAACCGGCACACTCTGCCCGCCCTTGCCGCAAGTTCCAATGCCAGAATCAAGGCTCATATCATTACCGATTCCGGTAACACGGGTAAGCGCGCTCGGCCCGTCGCCAATCAGGGTTGCGCCCTTGATGGGAGCACCCAGCCTGCCTTTTTCCACCCGATAAGCCTCGGTACAGGAAAAGACGAACTTGCCCGAAACAATATCCACCTGACCGCCACCAAAATTGCGGGCAAAAATTCCGTTTTCTATACGGGACAGCAATTCTTCCGGGTCATCCTCTCCGGCACGCATAAAAGTGTTGGTCATGCGTGGCATCGGGGCATGTTGGTAACTTTCACGCCTGCCATTGCCGGTTGGTTCTACCCCCATCAGATGCGCATTCATGCGGTCCTGCAGATAGCCTTTCAGTATGCCATCCTCGATCAGCACCGTTTCGCCTGTGGGTGTGCCTTCATCATCAATGGAAAGCGACCCGCGTCGGTCAGGCAATGTGCCATCATCCACCACGGTAACGCCCGGAGCCGCAACACGCTGGCCAATCCGTCCGGCAAAGGCGCTTGTGCCCTTGCGGTTGAAATCACCTTCGAGACCATGGCCGACAGCCTCATGCAGCAGGACGCCGGGCCAGCCACCGGCCAGCATAACCTGCATTTCTCCTGCCGGAGCATCCACACTTTCCAGATTGACGAGCGCCTGGCGCACCGCCTCATCAATGGCGTGGTTCCAGTTGTCCGGCTCAAACAGCCGGTCATACAAATAACGTCCGCCCAGGCCATGGCTGCCGGTTTCTCGCCGACCATTCTGCTCCGCCACCACGGACACATTGAGCCGCACGAGCGGCCTGATATCATGCGCAAGAAAACCATCTGACCGGATAATTTCTATCACCGACCAGCTCGCCACCAGACTGGCGCTGACCTGCGAAACTCGCGGATCACGCTTGCGTGCGTCCTCGTTGATCCTCTCCAGCAGACGCACTTTCTTTTCGAAAGGCATAGAATCGAGCGGGCTTGCATCGGTATAAAGATGGCTGTTGCTCTGGCGTGGCGGCCCTGCTGGTGGACTGGCTGCCGGGTCCAGCAATTGCAATGTCTCTCCCGCCCTGCGGATAGAGGTAGCCGAAATCTCGTTAGCATGGGCAAATCCGGTCATTTCCCCGGAAATACCACGCAGGCCAAAACCCGAATCGCGCGAATAATCCGCCGATTTCAGCCGGCCATCATCAAACAGGAAGCTCTCACTGGCTTCAAACTGCAGATAAAGCTCACCATCATCACAACGTGTCAGGGCCTCAGCAGTCAGGGCTGCGGCATCATCGGGGGTCAATTGCGAGCCATAGAGCAGCGCGCGCGTTTCATTCACATCCATCATATATGGTCATATAGGACGCCCCGGCCAGCTGCGAAAGACGCTTCAGCCTGCACGGGTGAATAATTCGTTTTCCTGCCAGTCCTTCAGCCCCGTCAGAACCCCGTCTGCCATGTCAAAGTGCAGGACTAATGTGGATGAGTCCAAAGAAATGGATGAGTCCAAAGAAGGGGTGTAATCAGGGGTGTATGCCCGTACCTTCGGAAATATCAGGCAGGCTGGCCTGATTTGCTTCCATCGCCGGTCCGCCTTTCAGCACAAAACGCCGATCGCAATAGCCGCAATCAACATAGCCATGCTCTTCATCAATTTCGAGCCAGATTCTCGGATGACCCAGCGCCGCTGATGCAAAACCGGCGCCACCGCGAATCGCATCGGCGCCATCACAACAGACATGGCGGTTTTCAACCAGTGTCACTTCGGGGGAGGCAAAAGTCATAATCTGCGGCGATAAGGCCTTGCGCGGAAATTGGCAACGGGTCTGATGCAGACGGCGATGATATTAAATGACCCTGACTACAAAGGCATAAACCGGCTTGTCCCGCGGGTCCGGATTGCCTAACTGCGGTTTCATGCAGTCAACCAATGAACTTCGTCGTGGCTTTCTTGAATTTTTTGCCGCGCATGATCACGAAATCATCCCCAGCGCACCGCTGGTCCCGTATAATGA
>JBKEEC010000015.1:0-20576 GCA_047975785.1 Sphingomonadaceae bacterium
ATCGGCAGACGTGCTCATATAGTGGGTATTCCTGAAAACCGGCCTGAGAGCTGGCCTGAATACTGGCTCAGATGGCAACGGCATCCAAGAATCGGCGAATTACCAGCACTGGAGTTTGGCCGCAACATGGCATTTGCCCTTTCCTGTTATTGGGCCTGTTATTGGGATAATTGCCCCATCAGGGCGTCAAGCCGGTTTAGCCTGTCCGCCAGTTCTGCCCGCCACGGCGCATCAGAGGGCGTTTCTGCCAGCGCCTTGCTCCATAAAGCCCGTGCTTCCACCAGACGGCCAGAGCGGATCATTGCCACGCCAAGAAAATAATCCGGTGCAGGATGATCGGGCAGATATTCTTCTGCTTTCATAAAAGCCTGCATCGCAGCCGGCGTCAGGGTTCCTCCGGCATGGGAGACCAGAGTATTGCCCAGAGCGAGCCACGCTTCACCATCCTTCGGATTTTCTGCCAGTGCTCCGTTAAGGATACCGGCTGCATTCTGGAACTGTCCCCGACGGGTGAAACCATCTGCAACCGTGACAAAGGGAGCAGGCGGGTCGCTGGGGCTGAACATGGCGCGGCGTGCATCCACCATTGGCCCGCCATCGGCCGCCAGTTCGCTATGCGCTGCCGTGGGCGATCCGGCATATCCGGGATGCCCCTGCCACGCATAACCCGCCAGACCAACCAGCAAGGCGGCACCCAGAATAGCCCGGCCACTACGCGGCACACGCAAGGCAAACACCCCGACGACAAAACCTATCGCCGCCAGCAGGATAACCGGAAGCCAGATCATGGCCTTTTCTCCTCGCTGACCCGCCCTGCTGAACGCCGTGATGACCCCATCCTGCGCCACAGGACCAGCGCCGCCACCACAATCAATAACAGCGGAACAGCAAAAAGCGGCCAGGTCGTCTCGCTGATCTGCGGTGCATAACTGATATAATCACCATAACGCGCCATCAGCCAGCTACGGACCTCTTCGGGGTCTTCCCCTGCAGCAATTTTGAGCCGCACCTGATTACGCATGTCGCCTGCCATGGAAGCATCGCTATCGGCAATGGACTGGCCCTGACAGGTAAGGCAGCGCAAGGTTTCCATCAGTGCCTGTGCCTGCGCTTCCTGTTCCGGATCATCAAGCTGCTTATAGGCATAGGGCGCAGGAGGCAGGGCATCCTGCGCGGCAATTTCTATAGGGCCAAAACAGGCCAGCAAGACCATAACGGGCAAAAGCATACAGGACGCGAGCCGGAAAATCGCGCTGGTCACTGGCTGGCCTCTTTCAACCTGGCCAGCAGCATGGGAACATCGTCTTGCCGGATATCCCCGATATGCTGGTAACGGATCACGCCCTTTCCGTCGATCACGAAGGTTTCCGGCACACCGGCCGACCCTATCCCCATCTGGACCGCCGAAACATTATCCGCTCCGATACGGCTATAGGGATTGCCATATCGGGCGAGGAATGCGTCTACATCTTCGGGCCGATCACGAATGGCAACCCCGATAATGTCAGCGCCGCCGCGTTGCAGGGCCTCAAGCTGAGGTGCCTCAGCCGCGCAAGGAATGCACCAGCTTGCCCAGATATTGAGCAGATGAGGCTTGCCATCCACAAAATCAGCCTTGGTAGCACCCGGACGCGAGGTTGATGCAGGCGCAAGGGAAAACTCTGGCAATGGCTGCCCGATCATCCGGCTGTGAACCGTATCATCCTTTTCCTGCATCAATTGCCAGCCGACAAAGGCGCAGAACCCCGCAAAAATCACCAGAGGAATCCAGAACCAGCGTTTCATGCCGCCTGCGCCCCCTGCCGTCGTTCCTGCACCTTGCGCCGCACCCGTCTCCGCTTCAGATCCGTCATCACCCGGCCTACCAGTGCCAGAGCGCCGCCCAGCGCAATCAGCAACCCGCCATACCAGATACAGGTAACAAACGGCTTCCACCACAGGCGGACCTGCCATTTACCCTGATCTGCCTGCCCACCCATCACGGCATAGAGCTGTCCGTTCCAGCGCGAATACAGGGCGCTTTCCGTCGTCTGCTGCGGTGGTGCCCAGAATGTGCGCGATTGCGGGTCCAGCTCTACTGCCTTGCCGTTTTTGTATCGTGCCAGCATCCGCGCCTCAATCGCGGTCCAGTTTGGCCCCGCGACGGGGTCAATACCATCCAGACGCACCTGCCACGGGCCAATTTCTATTGTGTCACCAATTTTTGCTGCGGCAAGTTTTTCCTGTGAAAATGCCGAATCGCTGGCCATTCCGAACAGAGCCAGCGCAATTCCGAAATGCGCAATGACCATGCCCCAGCTTGCGATTGGCACACGCCGCAAGCTACGCCCCCGCAAGGGCAGGAAGCTGGCAACCCCCAGACCGACCGAGAATACCAGCCCCAGAAATGGCAAGACTCCCATCGGACTGAACCACAGCGCTACAAGCACTGCCAGCAGCAAGGCCAGAGCGATCATAACCAGATCAGGCCGGATGCGCTGCATATGATCCTTGCGCCAGCGTAGCAATGGCCCCACCAGCAAAACTGCAATCATCGGGAAGAAGAAGATTGCGCCTACCGGGTTGAAATAGGGAGGCCCAACCGAAACCTGCACATCGAAGCTTTCCGCTATCAGCGGATAAAGCGTGCCAAAAAGCACAACCGCAAGAATGGCAGACAGCATGACATTATTGAACACCAGCGCACTTTCGCGGCTGACCGTGCTGAAACGCTCTCCCTCGGCGATGGTTCCGGCACGCAGGGCAAAGACCAGCAATGCGCCGCCAATATAAATTGTCAGAAGGGCAAGAATGAAACTTCCCCGCTCAGGGTCAACCGCAAACGCATGAACACTGGTCAATATTCCTGATCGAACCAGAAACGTGCCGACCATGGACATGGAAAAGGCCACCACGCCGAGCATGATTGTCCAGGTGCGCAGGGCATCGCGCGCAGCCAGCACGCTGACAGAATGAAGCAGGGCTGTTGCTGCAAGCCATGGCATCAGCGAGGCATTTTCCACCGGGTCCCAGAACCACCAGCCTCCCCAGCCCAGTTCGTAATAGGCCCAGTAAGACCCGGCAGTGATACCAATTGTAAGGAATATCCACGCCCCCAGCACCCAGGGCCGCATCGCACGGGCAAAGTCAGGTGTCACCTGCCGGGTCATCAAGGCGCCTACGGCAAAACTGAACGCAACCGACAGGCCGACATAGCCCAGATAGAGGGTCGGCGGGTGGAAGGCGAGACCAATATCCTGCAGGAGCGGGTTCAGCCCCTGCCCTTCTGCCACCGGCGCAGGCAGGCGTTCAAACGGATTGGAACTGAAGAGCAGAAAAGCATAAAATCCAAGAACAACAAAGCCCTGCGTGGCCAATGTAGCATTGATTGTCCGCTCCGGCAGGCGGTGTTCCAGCCAGGCAATCAAACCGCCTGCAAGGGACATGACCGTAACCCATAGCAGCATCGAACCTTCATGATTGCCCCAGCTTCCGGCGATCTTGAAAATCATGGGCTTGGCAGAGTGGGAGTTGAGCGCGACCAGCTTTACCGACAGATCTGTGACCGAAAACAGCCAGACCAGCATCAGAAAGGCAAAAGCACATAACAGGCCCTGCAATATGGCAACGGGACGCACCATGGCCGCCAGCGGGCTGTTGTCTGTCTGCCCTTCACCCATGCCAGCGGCGCCTGCCAGCAATTGTAGCGCCGCCAGTGCCGCCGCCATCCACAATGCTGCCAGACCGAGCTCGGCAATCACTGCGTCGTTTCCTCGACAGCTTGCCGCTTTTGCGCCTCTGTCATGTCATGCAATTCACGCGGGACATAGTTTTCATCATGCTTGGCCAGGAGGTTGCTGGCAACAAAGACCCCGTTGGGGCCGAGATGTCCCTCTGCCACAACGCCTGAGCCTTCTACAAACAGATCGGGCAGAATGCCGGCATATTGCACGGGAACCTGTGCCTCCCCGTCTTCAACAATGAAGTGGATCGTTACCCCATCATCCAGTTTCCGGATACTGCCTTGCTGAACCATTCCGCCCAGCCGAACCGCCTGACCGGTCGCGGGCGGGTCCGCCTTCATCTGGGCGGGGACGTAGAAATAACTAGCCTGATTCTGCAGTGCCCACGCAGCCAGAACACCGGCAGCCACGATCGCCAGCAGGGCAAATACCACCAGCATCAGACGCTGGTGTTTGGGTTTGAGTGCGGATGTCATTTTTTGCGTGCTTTGTCTCGCCGGGCTTCAGCGCGGATCATACCCTGCCAACTCCAGATCACCATACCCAGAGTCCCGCCTATCCCTATTGCATAGGCAGCCATGATATAGGGCCAGGGATCTAGCGCTTCATACATGAACCGATGCTCCGGCAGCAGGGTGCATGGCCTTGCGGCGCAGACGTGCTTCGGCCTGAATATCAGCCAGCAAGGCCCGCATTCGTACCAGCACAACACCGCCAAACACACAGGAAAATCCGATCACACCGATAAGGAGCGGTATCAGGAATTCCGGCGCCATGGCTGATTGCCCCGCAGAAATACTGGGGGGCTGGTGAAGCGAGTTCCACCACAGGACTGAATAGTGAATAATAGGAATATTAATCACCCCGACCAGACCAAAAATAGCAGGAATACGGCTTGATGCTCCTTCGCGGTCAACCGCCTGCGCCAGAGCAATATAACCCAGATACAGAAACAATAGCACCAGCATACTGGTCAGTCGTCCATCCCAGACCCACCAGGTGCCCCAAGCAGGCCGCCCCCATAGTGAGCCGGTAACCAGGCAAATGGCTGTGAACACTGCGCCCGGCACCGCAGATGCCCGCGCTGCCAGACTGGCCAGTGGGTGACGCCAGATCAGTTCAATTGCACTCGCAATGGCAATGGCACTCCACCCCCCCATGCCCAGCCAGGCAGTAGGGACATGGATAAAGAGGATACGCACGGTTTCACCCTGAAGGCGCTCCGCCGGGGCAAACCACAAGCCATAGGCTGTGACCAGGCCAACCAGAACCAGCCCCACAGCCAGCAATAAAGGGGTTAGCCACCTTGCCAGTGACAGAAAGCGTCTGGGATTTGCAAAACCATGCATAATATGCCGGTGCATTGGCAGGCCTTGGCCCGCCCTGCAAGAGTGCAAATCAGCGTCCGATCAGCTTTTGTGCCATGGCATCGGCCACGACATCTGCCGATCTACCGCTTGCCTCGCTTTCCTGCCAGATCTGGACAAGCCGCTGGGGGATCTGCGCAATCCGTTCCTGCACATTTTCCACGCCGCAAGGCTGGCCATCACGCCGACACAGATATTCCAGCGCAACGCTGATGATCCCTCCGGCATTGATGACATAATCCGGCGCATACAATATGCCCCGCTGCGCCAGCAACTGACCATGATGGGCGCGGGCAATCTGGTTATTGGCACCGCCGGCCACAATCGGGCAGTTTAGCCGTGCTATCCCGTCATCATCCAGGATCGCACCCAGCGCGTTAGGGCTGAACACATCGCAGGGCGTATCCATGATAGCATCCGGGGCAACGCTTTGTCCGCCCAGTTCTTCAGCCAGACGGGCAGCCCTGTCCGTATCAATATCTGCCAGTGTCAGACGCGCACCTTCGCCTGCAAGCAAACGGGCCACACCGCCACCGACACTCCCCGTTCCCTGAATCGCGACATGGACGCCGTCCATCGTGTCGCGGCCCAGACGGTGCTTCACCGCAGCCTTGATCCCCAGAAAAATACCTCTGGCCGTAAAGGGGCCGGGATCACCCCCGGCAGATCCTGCCTGTTCTGTCGGCAAGCCCGAAACATAATCTGTGCGCCGGGCAACAGCCACCATATCGCTTTCGGAAATACCGACATCCTCAGCCGTGACATACCGGCCAGCCAGCGCATTGACAGCATCCCCGAACGCCGCCAGCATTGCAGGGGTTTTGGTGCGGTTCTCATCGGCAAGAATCACGGCCTTTCCGCCCCCCATAGGCAATCCGGCCATGGCGTTTTTATAGCTCATTCCGCGGCTGAGACGCAGGGCATCGCGCAGACCATCCTTCGGGTTGGAGTAATGCCAGAAACGGGTGCCACCTGCACCCGGACCGCAATGGGTGGAATGCAGCGCAATAATCGCTGTCAGGCCGGAAGCACGATCACGCACCACCTCCACCAGTTCATGATCATCGAAATCCGGCTCAGTCCAGAACGCAGTCATATTGGCCCCTCACGCAGCACTATTACCTGAAACAATACGAACAGCATGAGGGGAGAATGGGGCGATCGACGGGATCCGAACCCGCGACCTCCGGTACCACAAACCGGCGCTCTAACCAACTGAGCTACGATCGCCACACCAGCCACACATGCCGGGACGTGTGGCCATAAGGCTGCAAAAACGCGCGTCAAGCAGCGTTTACTGCGGGAGCGGCCTATTACACGCAATCCCCGCTTTGGAAAGCGAAAACTTCATTAAGACGCAAATCGCGCAACTTAATTTCTCCGCTTGCCCTGACTGCCATGACGACTATCTCATGCACATGCCATCAACACGCGACTCCGTTACAGAAAAACTGGCCATGAATAAGAAGATTCAGCGTGTGCCCGCCAGTCAGCTGGAACTGTTCCAGTTGCGGAATTTTCTGTCTCCGGACCTGTGCGCCGGCCTGATCAGTCTGATTGACGCGAATCGGCGTCCGTCCACGATTGCAGATGATAATGGCGACCAGTATTTCCGCACCAGTGAAACCTGCGACCTGTCGGCTGATGACCCGGCGGTAATCACACTGGAAGAACAGCTCCACGTATTGCATGGCATCAATCCCGCTCATGGAGAGCCGGTTCAGGGGCAGCGTTATGCGCAAGGGCAGGAGTTCAAGCCCCATACCGACTATTTCACCCCTGACGGGGCCGATTATGAACGCTATTGCTCGCAATCGGGCCAGAGAAGCTGGACATTCATGATTTATCTGAACGATGTGGCGGCAGGGGGTGCAACACGATTCAGGCAGATCGGCAAAACCTTTCATCCCGAAGCGGGCAAGCTCCTGTGCTGGAATAACCGGCTGCCAGACGGGGGCGTCAACCCGGCCACATTACATCATGGCATGAAAGTGCGCAAAGGCATGAAATATGTCATTACCAAATGGTATCGGGACAATATCTGGATTGGCTGATATGCTACCGCGTAAATCCAGTCATAAAAAAGGCGGCCCGCAAGCCGCCTTTTGCATCTCATGGAGACAGGCTCAGCCTTTTTTGAGCGACAGCCCGCCAAAACGCTTGTTAAAGCGTGCAACCTGGCCACCTTCATTCAGGATGCGCTGGTTGCCGCCGGTCCATGCCGGGTGGCTGGTCGGATCAATATCAAGCGAGAGCACATCGCCTTCCTTGCCCCATGTCGAATGAGTCTGGAATTCGGTGCCATCTGTCATCTTGACAGTGATCAGGTGATAATCGGGGTGCCCTTCGGCTTTCATAACATCAATCCTTTTGCGTCTGACCGGTTCCGACCGGCCTGCAATTGCGGGAAAGGCGCGCCTTTAAGGCCCTGCGCCGGTTTTGGCAAGAGCTTATCATGCCCCCCTAGTCGTACCTAGTCTTACCCAGTCGTATCCCTGCACGATCAGGCCGCACCAGAAGGCGGGTCTGCCATCATAGCCGTGAATTTAACCTCGCTGGCAAGCTGGCCATTCACTTCCGCCCGTCCGGCAAACTTGCACACGCGCGAACGCTTCTGCACAAAATGGACATGCAGATCCAGCAGGCATCCCGGTTCCACCGGCGTACGGAACTTGGCTTCCTCAATCGCCATGAAATAGACCAGCTTGCCCGTTCCGGCCAGTTCGAAAGATTCGATTGCAAGAATTCCTGCTGCCTGTGCCATGGCTTCAACCTGCAAAACGCCGGGCATAATCGGGCTACCGGGAAAATGGCCCTGAAAGAAATCCTCGTTAAAGCTGACCGCTTTTACCGCATGGATGCTTTCCCCCAATTCAAGGGACTGCACCCGGTCGACCAGCAACATCGGATAGCGATGCGGCAGGGCATTGAGAATTTTACGAATGTCATACGCAGATGCGCCGGAATCCTGACTCATGCCCTGCCCCTGTTTGTTCAGATTAACGGCCCGAAGGGGCCGGGCCTGCCTGCTGCGCCCCGCCCTGCTGCTGGGCAGCGGCTGCGCGCTGCTCACGCACCTCGCGCGGCTCCCATCCCTGCGGAGGAACAATCTGGGCCGAGGGAAGCAGGGTATTCAGTTCGTTTATCACGTCCTGAGTCATGTTATAGCCCGCATCGGCATAGATGATTGCGCCCTGGGTCGGGTCCAGAATCAGGGTGACACTCTTTTTCTTCGCCGCATTTTGCACTGCTGCGGTCAGCTGGTCCTGAATCTGCTCATCCACATAGGCCTGACTGAGTGCAACCGGCTGCAGCATACGCACCAGTTCATCCTGAGCGGACTGGCGGAGCTGGGCAATCTGGTTGGCCTGCTGCTGCAAGGCCTGCTGATTGGGACTGGCGGCCTGACGATCTGCGTTGAACTTGTCCACCATGGGCTGCAACTGGGCAGCAACCTGCTGACGACGGGCCTCGGCCTGATCAATCTGGGCCTTGTAGGTTGTCTGCCGCTGTTGTTCAGCCGTTTTGTATGCCTGTGAATTGGCAACTACTGCCGGCATACTGACAACGCCAATACCTTTGACAATTTGTTGCGCCATGACAGGAGCGGCCAGCATTGGCGTGGCAGCCAATGCCAGACCCAGTGCGAGAAGGGGTTGAGATAGCTTTTTCATCAGAATTGGGTTCCTACATTGAACGTGAATCGTTTTGTATCATCGCCGTCCTGTTTCATCAGAACCTGTGCGAAATCAATACGGAACGGACCAAAGGGAGAGTTCCAGTTTACCCCGATACCCACAGAAACACGGGGCTTGGGTGAATTGCCCAGGAAAGATTCCTGGAAAGGAGGAATATTGGAAAAGAGCTGCTGGTTTGCCGCACCACTGCCATCGGTCGGATTGGTCGTGATGGTATAAATCGGATTACCGCTGGTGTCTGTCCCGGTCTGCTCCTGATAGAGTGCATTCCCGTTCGTATCACGCTGCGGGATGGAGCAGCCACCAGGCCACCCGCAATCGGTGATGAGATTCGGGCTGGTCAGATTCCACAATGCGCCGGCATCAACAAAGATGGACGGACGCAGGCCCATTTCACGCGCGCCGGAGCCAAGGGGAATCTCCAGTTCTGCACGGCCAAGATAATAGCTCTTTCCGCCCAGAGAATCATCCGCCACGCGTTTGCGATCTGTCACCAGTTCGGGAATACCGTCACCATCGGCATCTTCCCATGGCTGGCGCAGAACGCGCGGTCCCACCCCGCGAATATCAAAACCGCGGAATTGTGGTTCCCCCAGGAAGAAGCGGTCGGTCAGGCGAACCTTATCAACCCCTGCCAGCCCACGATCCTTGAGGCCCATAATATGGCCACCCTCGGCATTGACAGAGAAGATGAAACCCTTGCCCAAGGGCCAGAATTTTGATGCCTTGCCGCGGAAACGCAGATAGCGTTCCGACCCGCCCAGGCCTGCAAATTCCGCCCCCAGCGTAACACTGGTTCCGCGGGTCGGACGGTAATTGCTGTCCAGATTGTTATAGACCAGGTTCAGGCCGAGAATCGAACTGGTGCGACTCCCGATGGCATCGCACAGATAGCGCCCGGCAAGCAGAGGCTCACACGTATTGATCCCGTCACCATCCAGATCGGCAAAATAGGTGTTCTGGTCCAGCGTCACCTTGTCATAATTGAAAGTGTAGCTGCCAATCAGCGACATATATTCTGTCAGCGGCGCACCCAGACGAAGGGAAATACCTGTGGTTGACTGCTTGTAGGTCGTGTTCCTGTCCGAGTTCAGATAGTTGAAGCTATTGAGATCCCGCCGGTAAATATCCGCACCAAAGGAAATATTCCGGTCAAACACATAAGGTTCGGTAAAGCTGATGCCTGCAGATCTGGAATAGCGCGACCAGTTGACATTGGCGCCTACAGTCTGCCCACGACCACGAAAGTTACGCTGCTTGATGGATGCAGCGAGGATGAAGCTTTCAAGCGAGGAGAAACCGGCAGAAAGCTGCAGTTCGCCTGTTGCCTGTTCTTCAACATTCGCTTCAAGAACAATGCGGTCTTCCTCGGCTCCCTGCTTCTGGTCAACCTCGAAATTTTCCTGGAAATAGCCAAGAGACTTGATCCGGTTGGCGGAACGCTTGACCTGCAGGGAGTTGAACGCATCGCCTTCTGCCGTGCGGAACTCCCGGCGGACAACCTTGTCCTGGGTCAGCGTATTGCCGTTCACATCAACCCGTTCCACATAAACGCGCGGCGTTTCACGAATGACGAAGGTTACATCCATCGTCAGGTCATCTTTGTTGCGAGTAAACCGGGGCGATACATCGGCAAAGGCATAGCCAAAGGTTCCCGCCAGTTCCGTCATGCTCTCAACGGTATCTTCCACCGTCTTGGCATTATACCACTGGCCTTCCTTGATCGACAGATTGCGGGTCATGGCTTCGCTGTCAAAATCGCGAAGCTGGCTTTCCACCTTCACATCGCCAAATTTATAACGCTCTCCTTCTTCCACCACATAGGTAATGATGAAGTCCCGCTTGTCCGGTGTCAGCTCTGCCACAGCAGAAACCACGCGAAAATCGGCATAGCCTTCTGTCAGGTAGAACTGGCGCAGCTTCTGCTGGTCAAAGGCCATACGGTCAGGATCATAGCTGGTATTCGAGCTGAATATCTTGGTAATGCCCGATTGCTTGGTCATCATTTCGCTGCGCAATTCCCCGTCAGAGAATTGCTCATTGCCAATGATGTTAATCTGGCGAACCTTGCTTTTCGGTCCTTCGTTGACCTCAAATACAATATCGACCCGGTTTTGCGGCAACTGAACCATTTTCGGCTCAACCGTGGCGGCAAAACGTCCCTGTCGCTTATACAGCTCAATGATACGGGCCACATCGGCCCGCACTTTCGAGCGGGTAAAAATCTGTCGCGCAGCCAGTTTGATTTCCGGCTGGATCTTGTCATCCTTGATGCGCTTGTTACCTTCAAGAATGATACGGTTGATAATCGGGTTTTCTGTTACCTCAATCACAACCGCGCCATTATCATTGCGCACGCTGACATCGGCAAACAGCTCTGTGGCGTAGAGATCCTTGATCGCCTGATCCGCTGCTGCCTGAGTATAGGGATCGCCCACGCGCAGTTTGATATAGCTGAGAATGGTTTGCGGTTCGAGCCGCTGCGACCCATTAATGGTGATTGAGGTAATCGTATCACCGGCAGGGGCCGCAAGAGATGCCGAAGCCCCCGTATCCGAAGCCCCCTGAGCCTGGGCCAGTTGCGGAATACCGCACAGCATGGTGCCGCACAGCAGCGTAATTCCAAGGCGTGCAGCCGAAGTGGTTTTGCTCTTGCCCGCCAATTTCCGTCCGTTCATAGATACGGTCTTCCCGTTTCATTCTTGCGCTATCACGGAAGCTGCGGCCAGTGGGCCGGAACCTGCCATTGCAGCCCCTTGCCCGATGCCGGCTTTCCAATCAAGCAGATGGTTGCATCTATCGCTTGCGCTGTGGTTCCTATCCCCGGTTATCCTCCAAACAGCGGAAGGGTTACGAGATCCTGTATTGTGACGAATAGCATCAGTGCCAAAACAAAGGCTACACCGGTGCGATACGCCATTTCCTGACCGCGAAGGCCCACCGGCTTGCGGCGGATTGCTTCTGCCGCATAGAAAGCCAGGTGCCCACCGTCGAGCGCAGGAATTGGCAGCAGGTTAATGAATGCCAAGTTAATCGAAATCAGCGCCACGAAATTGACAAAGGCCAACGGCCCAAGACTAAGCTGTTCGCCGGAATATTTGGCAATCTTGATGGGACCACCCAGTTCCTTGACCGAGCGTTCTCCGGTAAAGATTTGCGCGATTCCGGTAATCATCATGCGCATGATGCTGCCGGTCTGGTCCACCGCAAGCACCAGGGATTCTCCCGGCCCTACCGGCACAGCCCGCGGTGCGGCCGCATAAATCCCGATCCTGCCAATGCGCGATTCGTTGCCGAAACGGTCTTTTTCAGTGACGGATGCCAGCGTTACCGGCATGGTAATATCGCGCCCGCCACGCTCCACCGTGACATCAACCGTGCGCCCCGGATACATCATCACTGTCTGGCTGACATCCTGAAAGCCATCCATTGAGCGCCCGTCAATCGCCACAATCCGGTCATCGACCAGCAGGCCAGCGGCAGCGGCCGGCGAATCATCTGAAAAACCGCCAATCTTGCTACTGGCCTCAATCGTGCCATAGATCATGTTGAAGGCCGCAAAAATAGCGATAGTAATCAGCAAATTGGCGGCAGGACCCGCGAATACGATCAACGCCCGTTTCCACAAGGCCGCATACTGGAAGCTGCCATCGCGCTCTTCCTTGCTGACACTGGCCATTTGCTGTGCATCAGGGATGCTGGCGGGGTTCATATCACCCTTGAACTGCACATAGCCACCAAGGGGCAACATCGACAGTTTCCAGCGTGTCCCGTGCTTATCCGTCCAGCCGAACATTTCCTTGCCAAAGCCAATTGAAAATGCCTCAGCCTTTACGCCGAACCAGCGCGCCACCAGATAATGCCCCAGCTCATGCAAGGTCACAAGCGGGCCAAGAACCAGCAAAAATCCAACTATCCACATCCAGAAAGGCGGGGTCTCAAACACGTCAGGCAAACTCCAGTGTCTCGGTCGCCCATTGCCGCGCCTGCCTGTCCACCTGCAGGACATCATCAAGCGTGGCAGGAGACGGCGGAAGGTCGCGCATAAGCGTTTCCTCAACCGTTAGGGCGATTTGGGTGAACCCGATCTGACCGGCAAGAAAAGCTGCTACGGCCACTTCATTGGCGGCATTGAGCACCGCAGGTACGGCTCCGCCCTGTTCAGCTGCCTCTCGCGCCAGACGCGTGGCAGGAAAACGCACTTCATCGGGTGTAAAGAAGCTCAATGTTCCAATTTCGGGCAAATCGAGAGGCCTGCACGGTGTGTCCATCCGGTCAGGCCAGGCAAGGCAGCTCGCGATAGGCACGCGCATATCGGATGGGCCAAGCTGGGCCAGTGTCGAACCATCACGATATTCCACCATGGAATGAATGATGCTCTGGGGGTGGACGATGATCCTGATCCTGTCCAGGCCTACGGGAAACAACTGATGGGCCTCGATCAGTTCCAGCCCCTTGTTCATCATGGTCGCACTATCGACACTGATCTTGGCACCCATGTCCCAGTTGGGGTGGCGGACGGCCTGTTCGGGCGTTGCTGCCGCAAGCTGCGCATCATTCCATTCACGAAATGGACCACCGCTGGCCGTCAGGGATATCCAGCGGACATCCTCTGTTCGGTTTTGCTGCAGGCATTGGAATATCGCATTATGCTCGCTATCGACAGGCAGCAGGATTGCCCCGGACCGGGCGACGCTGGCTGTCATTATGCTGCCAGCAGAGACCAGCGCCTCCTTGTTTGCCAGCGCAATGGTTCCGCCCTGTTCAATCGCCGCCATAACCGGCGCCAGCCCCGCACAGCCGACAATGGCTGCAATAGTCATATCGCTCCCGCAGGCGGCGGCATCGCATAGGGCCTGCGCCCCTCCGCTGCAGACAATATCGGTGTCTGCCAGCTCTGCACGCAAATCTGCAAGATGCGCTTCATCGGCCACGACCACGCATTGCGGGGTGAACTCCCTGGCCAGAGCCGCAAGGTCGGTGACATTGCGGTTGGCAGTAAGAACATCAACCCGCCACGCATCACGATTACGCCGCACGAGATCCAGCGTTGACTGACCGACGGAACCGGTTGCTCCCAAAACACTGATCGAACGGGTCATCTTCCGCGCCTCACCCGATATTACGTGTGATTGCCAGAATGAAGAATACGGCAATCAGGCCATCGACCCGGTCAAACAATCCGCCATGGCCAGGAATGAGTTTTCCCGAATCCTTGACCCCTGCACGGCGCTTCATCCAGCTTTCGAAAAAATCGCCCGCCTGTGCGATAATGGCAATCACGCTGCCATACAAAAACGCACCGGCAACACTGCGCCAGCCAAAAACACCGAAACCACCCAGGCTGAACTGGCCCACTTCGGGCACGTAATATTCAACCCCCAGACAGACCAGAGATGCCCCCAGCATACCGCCAATCAGACCCGCCCATGTTTTGGAAGGGCTAAGAGCGGGGGCAATTTTCGGTCCGCCAATGGCACGGCCTGCAAAATAGGCTCCGATATCAACTGCAAAAACCGGCAACAGAAAGCCGATAAAAACAAACCAGCCCGGATAGCCGGCCCGGATCGCGACCAGGCTCAACGCTGCCCCGCCAATGTAAATCACACCAAAAAACAGCCAGGCGATTTCGCGCAGGGGCGAGCGGGCAAAATCACGCACCAGCCCGTTCCACTCCCACAATACACCCACGCCCGTCAGCGCAACCAGAGCAACCCATACCCAGCCGCCAAACCACAAGGCAGCAGCAGCGATGGCCAGCATCACCAGAGCTGAAACCGTGCGTATGCCCAGATCGGATTTTTTCGCCCCACCAGAACTCATAACAGGGTTATACCTCCTTGGGTCCAGGCCCGGAACAGTGCATCAGCGCCCGCCATAACGGCGCTCCCGTGCAGCAAAATCATCCAGCGCGGCCTGCAGATGCGCCGGGGTGAAATCCGGCCACAAAGTATCAACAAACAGCATTTCAGCATAGGCACATTGCCACAGCAGAAAATTGGACAGCCGCACCTCGCCGCTGGTGCGAATCAGCAAATCCAGCGGCGGCAGGTCAGCAGTATCAAGATGCTGCTCTATGGTTTCAGGGGTAATATCCCCTTCAGCCGCGGCCTGTGTGGCAGCGCGGGCAATTTCCTGCTGCGATCCATAGTTCAGCGCCACGGCAAGCGTATGCCTGCCCGATGCCGTCCGCTCCAGCGCATCTTCCAGCATCTCTACAATATCGGGAGCCAGAGAACGCCAGTCACCAATGATTTTAAGCTTCACATCATTGGCGACAAATTCTGGCAGGTCAGATCTGATAAATTTGCGCATCAAATTCATCAGATCATCCACTTCATCTTCCGGTCGCTTCCAGTTCTCAGAGGAAAAGGCATAAAGTGTCAGACATTCCAGCCCCATCTTTTCCACCGAGCGCACCAGCTTGCGCACCGCATCCACACCCTGCCTGTGTCCCATGGCACGCGGCAGCTTGCGCTGTTTTGCCCAGCGTCCATTGCCATCCATGATAATGGCGACATGGCGCGCCTGTGCCCCCCCGGATGTCACCGGTCCTGCTCCAGAGGTGCTCCGGCACAGAGCGGTTTGCGTGGCATAATTCTCCTCATACTGGCGCGCAGCGCCATCCCGGTGGCAACCATCATTAGATGCTCAGGATTTCCTTTTCCTTATTGGCTGCCGCTTCATCTGTTTCCGTGACATATTTATCTGTCATCTTCTGGACTTCATCCTCCAGCCTCTTGCGGTCGTCTTCGGAAATTTCCTTTTTCTTTTCATCCTCTTTCAGGGCTTCCATTCCATCACGACGGACATTGCGGATCGCAATCTTGGCTTTTTCTGAATACTGGCCCGCCAGCTTTGCCAGTTCCTTGCGCCGCTCTTCCGTCAGATCTGGGATAGGCAGGCGGATGGTCTGTCCGTCAATCATCGGGTTCAGGCCAAGCCCGGCATGGGCGATGCCTTTTTCAACCGCAGTCAGGTTGGATTTGTCCCACACCTGAACACTGAGCATACGCGATTCAGGCGCCGAAACGGTGGCGACCTGATTGAGCGGCATCATTGCGCCATATACATCGACAACAACCGGATCGAGCAGGGATACATTCGCCCTTCCGGTCCGCAAACCGCCCAGGTCCCCTTTCAACGATTCTACAGCGCCTGCCATACGCCGATCAATGTCAGCCTTGTTATATTTTGCCACGATCAGTCTTCCTTCTGCACAATTGTCTGGACACCCTCTCCCGCCAGAACACGGGCCAGATTGCCTTTTTCCCTGATAGAAAAGACAACGATCGGAATATCATTGTCCCGGCACAAAGCCACGGCAGAGGCGTCCATTACCCTGAGGTTTTCTGCCAGCACCCTGTCATAGGTGACCGTATTGAACCGTTTGGCATCAGGGTTATGTTTGGGGTCGGAATCATAGACCCCGTCCACACTCGTTCCTTTCAGCAAGGCATCGCATTTCATTTCTGCCGCGCGCAATGCCGCTCCGCTATCGGTCGTAAAATAGGGACTGCCTACGCCAGCGGCAAAAATCACCACGCGGCCCTTTTCCAGATGGCGCTCTGCCCGGCGGCGGATCACCGGCTCACACACCTGATCCATCTCGACCGCGCTTTGCACGCGCGTGTGCACGCCCAGCTGTTCCAGCGCGTTTTGCATGGCCAGCGCATTCATGACTGTCGCCAGCATACCCATATAATCAGCCTGTGCGCGGTCCATGCCCTGCGCAGCCCCCGCCATTCCGCGAAAGATGTTACCGCCACCGATAACCAGACATAATTCCAGTCCGCTATCATGCGCGGCCTTCACCTCACGCGCCAGTTCAGCGACAAAGGCCGGATCAATTCCGAACTGCTGATCCCCCATCAGCACCTCGCCCGAAAGTTTGAGCAGGACACGCTTCATCGGCGGCATGGTCATAACGGAATCTGTCTTTCCTGAAGCTGGTAACGCGCTGCCCTTATAGGCTTACCTTTGCGCCTGCCAAGGGCAGAAGCGCAGATGTTTCACACCACGGGAAAACAAAATCAGGAGGCGGGACTCATCAATTGCAACTCTCCATAATGGATGACATGATGATAATCCCCTGGTGACCCGACGAGAAATGCAGAAAATGACAAAAACTCCTGCCCGCCTGATGATGGCGGCATCCCTTTGCCTCTATTGCCCTTTGGCGAGCGCGAACGACACTGAATCAGCCATAGGCCTTGGTGGTCTGGTGCTCCTGCAAAATGATACGATCAGTATGGATAGTGAAGAGCTGTTTATCAGTCAGGACAAAATCCGCGTTACCTATCATTTTACCAACCCCTCTTCCGAAGATGTAACAGTGCTGGTCAGTTTCCCCCTGCCTGCCAGCAATGCGGAAACAGAATGGCTTGATGGACCAACCGGCCCGGCAGACTGGAAAAGTCTGGAATTTTCCACCCGTGTTGATGGTCAGGACGCTCCGCTACGCTACACTGAAAACATCATGCTGAACGGGCAGGAGATATCTGCAAGGCTGACCGAGCTGGGCTGGCCCAAAGATGTCTGGGAAGAAGATGCCATGCAGGCCATTATCAGCACGTTTTCCCCGGAAGAGCGGCAGGCCTATATCGCAGAAGGCCTGCTCAAACAGGTCTCCGACGCTTCGGATATTCTTGTTCCCGCCTGGAGTGTGGAAGGATTCATCAGTCGCGAACAGGTATTTCCTGCCGGAAAGACCGTTCTGGTAGAGCATAGCTATACCCCGCTGAATGGTGGCTCGGTCGGCGGCAACCTGAATGCTTCGATGCGCACGGAAGAATATGGCTGGAAGGAATATCGGGACGCTTACTGCATCAATGAGTCTTTCCTCCGCGGATTTGATAAAAAACAGGCACAGGCTGGAGAAAGCCGCAATAGCTATCTGGAATTGTGGATTGATTATGTCCTGTCGAGTGGCGCCAACTGGAAAGGTCCGATCAAGGATTTTCGTCTTGTGGTCGACAAGGGTAGCCCGGAAAATATGACCAGCTTCTGCATGGACGGGGTCAAAAAAATCTCTCCCACCCAATTTGAAGTGCGCAAAACCAATTACGAACCGGGGCATGACTTGCAGGTTCTGATTGTGCAGTGGCCGCAAGCGGAAGGATAGCACCACACAGCATTGCGTTTATACATTGATGCAGGTGTAATGCGGCAGGATACAATCAAAAAAAGCCGCCAGACCCGCAGGCCCGACGGCTTCCCTTGATCAGACTGTAAAAAGATCAGCCAGCGACAGCAGCAGCCACTTCGGCAGCGAAATCGCTTTCTTCTTTTTCAATCCCTTCACCGAGCTGGAAGCGGACATAATCCTTAAGGACAATATCCTTGCCGATCGAACGGCCTGCAATAGCCACCACTTCGGAAATCGGTGTCTTGTTATCGATCACGTAAATCTGGCTGAGCAGTGCATTTTCCTTGGCAAACTTTTTCACCGCACCTTCAACCATCTTTTCCTGCACTTCGGCTGGCTTGCCACTTTCGGAAGCCTTTTCCTGTGCGACCTTGCGTTCCCGCTCGATCAGATCCGGATCAAGACTGTCTGCATCCAGCGCCTGCGGAAAAGCAGCCGCAATATGCATGGCCAGTTGCTTGCCCAGTGTTTCAAGCTGGTCTGCCGGTGCATCGCTTTCCAGCGCGACCAGCACACCAATCTTGCCCAGATTGGGTGCAACCGCATTGTGCATATAGGGCACGACAATGCCGTTGGACACAGACACGCTTTTCATCCGGCGCAATTGCTGGTTTTCACCGATTGTTGCGACATTATTGGTCAGCTTTTCGCCAACCGTGCCGCCATCGGGGTAAGCCGCAGCCTTGAGCGATTCAATATCGTCTGAATCCTGTGTCAGCGCAACCGAAGTGGCCTTGCGCACAAAATCCTGAAACTGGTCATTCTTGGCAACAAAGTCGGTTTCGGAATTGACTTCAAGCGCAACGCCCCTTGTCCCTTCCACAGCCACACCAACCAGACCTTCAGCAGCCGTCCGGCTGGATTTTTTGGCTGCAGCAGCAAGCCCTCTGGCGCGCAGTGCATCCACCGCTGCTTCCAGATCGCCACCGGTTTCGGCCAGTGCTTTCTTGCAGTCCATCATGCCTGCGCCGGTTTTTTCACGCAGTGCTTTCACGTCAGCGGCAGTATAAGCCATCTGTAGTGTCCTTTTTCATATATTGTGGCACCGGGCCGGTCATGGGCCCGCTACCTGTTCGTCCAATGTGACGTATAGATTACGCCTGGGCCGGAGCTTCTGCCTCGACAGGGGCCGGTTCTGCAGCGACTTCGGCAGGAGGCTCGGCCAGAGCGCCTACATCAGCGCCCGAATCTGCCAGTCCTTCACCCTTGCCCGCCAGTGAGGCATCACGCACGGCATCGGCATAAAGACGCACAGCACGGCTGGCATCATCATTACCGGGCACAGGAAACGCAATCCCCGTCGGATCAGAATTGGTGTCAAGAATGGCAATGACCGGAATACCCAGCACTGCCGCTTCCTTGATCGCCAGATCTTCCTTGTTCGCATCAATCACAAACATGACATCAGGCACGCCGCCCATATCACGAATACCGCCCAGCGAAAGATTCAGTTTGTCCCGCTCACGCGTGAGCTGAAGGACCTCTTTCTTGGTCAGGCCGGATGTGTCGCCCGCAAGCTGTTCTTCCAGACTCTTCATCCGCTTGATCGACTGGGAGATGGTTTTCCAGTTCGTCAGCATCCCGCCGAGCCAGCGATGGTTCACATAGTGTTGCCCACTGGCAAGAGCGGCTTCTGCAACTGCATCCTGCGCCTGACGTTTGGTGCCGACAAACAGAACCTTGCCACCGGCGCGGGTTGTCGCGGTCACAAAATCGAGAGCGCGCTGCATCAGCGGAACAGTCTGCGACAGGTCAATAATGTGAATGCCATTGCGTGCCCCGAAAATATAGGGCTTCATCCGCGGGTTCCAGCGATGGGTCTGGTGGCCGAAATGTGCGCCGGCCTCAATCAAATCCTGCATTGTGACGGTAGGTGCCGCCATAGTGTAATTCCTTTCCGGTTATGCCTCTGGAAAGCTGGAACCCGTTGCGAAAACAACCGCGCGGGGCACCGGTTATGATGCCTTCCATGTGGATTTTGCCTGATGAACCGGCAGAAATTACCGGATTCGTAAACAGGCGACGCGCGCTTAGCGAGGTTTGCAAGGAAAATCCAGCCCTGCTTTATCCCGCGTCACACGCCGGACATAGATGGCAACAGTTTTCACGTTTTCAAGTGCCCGGCAAATGCCCGTTTGCTCAACTTGCCTAATGGATAAAACAGCAGGGGGCAGGAAGCAGAAAAACCGCTTGACCATGTGGAACATTTATGGAACATATGCGTTCATACACAGAACATTCTCTGCATATACACATTATATCCACAGCTCTGCGCACAAGCAAATGCAGAGAGGCAAATGCAGGGAGAAAGGCCAGACATCATGATTGCAGTGTTCCTCTATTCGCTCTTCATCCTTGGCGGGGCTTTGGCGCTGGCGGTTCTGGTGGATTGCACTATCAGCGGATATCATCAGTGGCGGCGAATTACGCACGAATTGCAGGCATACTCGGCCTCGCAGGCCTGTCTGGTCCAGAGCAGAGGCGGCGCTTATACCCCTGGCAGCAAACCTGCGCCGGTCATTTCCCTGTCCAGCAGAACAAGGTCTGGCAGGAAAGAGCGAAACATTTTTATTCCGCCCGAAGATCAGGCGTTTTTCTGGCGCGATGCCGCCTGACCCGCGCATAACGGATAACGGCCATA
>JBKEEC010000220.1:0-7965 GCA_047975785.1 Sphingomonadaceae bacterium
ACTGATTAACCCCCTGAAGACCATGACATTGGTTTCATATGGCACCCCAACCGGCGAGCCTGAACTTGCCCGCTGGGCCGATGGGGATGAACCGGAAGAAAGTGGCACCTCGCATTTTGTCGCGGTGGACAAATGGGGCGATGCTGTCAGCTATACCTCAACCATTGAAGGCCCGTTCGGGTCCGGTCTGATGAGCGGCGGATTCTATCTTAATAATGAGCTGACCGATTTCAGCCTCTCGCCTGAAAAGGGCGGCAAGCCGGTGGCCAACAGGGTGCAAGGCGCCAAGCGCCCGCGTTCTTCCATGTCGCCCACACTGGTTTATGACCCGAAGGGTAATCTGCTCTATGCTCTTGGCGCTGCGGGCGGCACAACAATTCCGACCCAGGTTTCCAAATCCCTGATTGCGCTGATTGATTTCAAAATGCCACTGGAGGAGGCGCTGGCCCTGCCACAATTGTTTTCGCCCGGTGACGTGGTCTATCTGGAACAGGGCACATGGCTGGTAGACATGGCCGATGATCTGCGCTCCATAGGCCATGAGGTTGCCGTGCGGGAAATGCCGCTCAAGGCCAATGCTGTTATCCGCACCAAGGATGGCAGCAACTGGCACGGGGCGGGCGATCCGCGCAGCGAGGGCGTTGCCATTTCCGAGTAGCCCCCATCTTGCCGCAGTCGCAGGAGCGTCGTAAACCTCCTCTCTGCCAATCAGGACAGGAGCGCAGATGATGCAGCTTGCGGATATCGACAATGCCAATAATCTGGTTGCGCTGTTTCTCAGCCGGGCAGATGAGCTGGGCGAGCGCCCCATGCTGGGATACAAGACGGAAGGCAAATGGCGCACATTATCGTGGGCAGAAGTGTCCGATCAGGTCTGCCTGCTGGCGGAATCCCTGCGATCCATGGGGCTGAATGACGGGGACCGTGTTATCCTTGTCAGTGAAAACCGGCCCGAATGGTGCATTGCCGATCTGGCGATCATGGCGGCAGGATGTATCACCGTGCCAGCCTATATTACCAATACCGAGCGCGATCATCAGCATATTCTGGATGATTCCGGTGCACGCGCGCTGATTGTTTCCAGTCAGAAATTATCGCGTCCCCTGCTGCCTGCGGTGATGCGATCAGGCAATATTGATCATGCCATCGGAATAGAACCGCTGCGCCGCCAGCAAAGCGGCAGCTTCCAGTGTCATGAATGGGATAATGTGCTGACCGGAGATGCGACAGCAGCCCGCCGCGCAGTGGATGAGCGGATCGCGACGATCAGGCGCGAAGATACTGCATGTATCATCTATACCAGCGGCACCGGAGGCGCACCGCGCGGGGTGATGCAGCATCACGGCGCAATCCTGTGTAATGTGGCCGGTGCTGCGGAAATTATTGATCAGGATTTTGGTTGGGGTGAAGAGAGGTTTCTGTCCTTCCTTCCCCTCAGCCATGCTTATGAGCATAGCGGCGGACAATATCTGCCTATCGGTATGGGGGCAGAAATCTACTATGCTGAAGGGCTGGAAAAGCTCTCCAGCAATATTGCTGAGGTCCGGCCTACCATTATGGTGGTTGTTCCCCGCCTGTTTGAAGTTTTGCGCGCCCGGATCATGAAGCAGGTTTCCAAACAGGGCCGCATGGCCAGCTACATGATGGATCGGGCGCTGGAAATCGGGGAAACGCGTGCGCGTGGCAAACGGCGATTGCGCGATATTCCGATGAATACGATTCTGGCCCGCACATTCCGGCCCAAAATCCGTCAGAGATTTGGCGGACGGATCAAGGCCATGGTTTCGGGCGGAGCGCCGCTTAACCCGGATGTCGGGCTGTTTTTCCAGTCGATCGGCCTGACCATGCTTCAGGGCTATGGCCAGACAGAGGCTGGCCCGGTTATCAGTTGCAACCGGCCATCAGCCGGCATTGCGATGGATACGGTCGGCCCGCCCCTGAAAGGCGTGGAAGTGCGGTTTGATGCAGATGGGGAAATACTCGTGCGCGGGGAACTCGTTATGCACGGCTATTGGCGCAATAAAGCGGAAACCGCACGCGCCCTGCAAGATGGCTGGCTGCATACCGGCGATATTGGCCATAGTGACAAAAAGGGCCGCATCGTCATTACCGATCGCAAGAAAGACATGATCGTGAATGACAAGGGCGATAATGTCGCCCCGCAAAAGGTGGAAGGAATGCTGACTCTGCAACCGGAAATCGCGCAGGCTATGGTGAGTGGGGACAAGCGCCCCTATCTTGTAGGGCTGATTGTGCCGGATGCGGAATGGGCGCTCGAATGGGCGCGTGAAAACGATGAAAAATTTGATCTGGCACGTCTGCAGGAACTTCCTGTTTTCCGCGCTGCGGTGCGTGACGCGATCGACCGTGTAAACCGGGAAGTATCCGTTGTTGAAAAAGTCCGCCAGTTTACTTTCGCGGATGAGCCATTCTCCATCGACAATGAAGAAATGACACCAAGTATGAAAATACGTCGTCACGTCATTCGTGCCCGTTACGGAGAACGAATGGACGCGCTTTATAAAAGCTGATCTCTGTTAACCCCACAGCTGATCTCTTCAGGGTCAGGCTCTCATACCATATCCTGATGAGTTTGACTCATCGGGATGTGGTCAAGCCCGCGCGGCGCCTGAGCGAAGCCAATCCCGTAAGCGTCAGCATCAACGGGATTGAGTATAAGACAAGAATATGTAGCGTGGCGGGGATTCACTTGGTATCTGGAGCCAGACAGGTTCTGACAGTCTGCGGGGAAGGGGTTTTGGACGTATGACAGATTTATGTCCAGGGTCGCACAGGATGCCATTTCTCCGGTGAAACGATCCGCAATACAACACCCGATCCGCATGGTTCCCTTGCTGTTTCTCGCGCTTATCGCGACTGGGACATTTTTACTTTGCCTGCCCATATCCAGTACTGACGGCAGCATTGCGCCTGTCATAACCGCGCTGTTTACCGCAACTTCTGCCGTATCGGTAACAGGGCTGATCGTGGAGGATACCGCCACTTACTGGTCACCATTTGGTCAGGCCGTCATCATGGGTCTGTTCCAGATAGGTGGTTTCGGGATAATGGCTTCTTCAGTCCTGCTCGGCCTGCTGGCCGGACGCGATTTTCGCTTGCGGGACAGGCTGACGACCCAGGTCGAACGGAGCCGCATTGCTGCCGGCAATGCCAATTCGGTGCTCAAGCTGGTGTTTTTTGTCACCCTGGGAATTGAGGCAGTCATCGCCTGCGTCCTGATTATCCGGCTGCATGGCTATTATGGCGAGCCGTGGGGCAAGGCTGTCTGGAACGGAGTATTCCATTCCATTTCCGCATTCAACAATGCCGGTTTCTCAACCTATTCCGACAGCGTCATGAGTTACCAGTTTGATCCATGGATATTGGGGCCGATCATGTTTTCAGTTATTGTCACAGCCATGGGCTTTCCGGTTATACAGGAATTGCGTAACGGGGTTCGTGTCCGCCGCTGGACCTTGCACAGCAAGATTACAGTCATGGGCACAGTTATTCTGCTGGCGGCAGGCTTTTTCGGAACACTGGCCGCAGAATGGAATAACCCGATGACCCTTGGCCCGATGGACTGGGGCGGCAAAATACTCAACTCCGCCTTTCATTCGGTCATGCCGCGCACCGCCGGATTTAACAGCCTTGATGTAGGCCAGTTCCGTATCGAGACTCTCTCGCTCAATTATGTGCTGATGTTTATTGGCGGTGGCAGCGCCGGAACAGCAGGCGGGATCAAGATTACCACATTCTTTCTGCTGCTGGTGATTGTCTGGAGCGAGGTGCGCGGCCAGAGCGAGGCCAGCATTATGGGGCGGCGCATATCCAACCGGGTGGAGCGGCAGGCCCTGGCAGTTACGGTTTTGGCGGCACTCCTTATCAGTGTTGCGATCCTGATTCTGTTATCGGTCACCGAATTTGCGCTCTCGGATGTGATCTTCGAGGTGATATCCGCCTTCTCGACCGTGGGCCTGTCTACCGGCATAACGGCGGACCTGCCCCCTGTGGCCCTGCTGACGCTGGTTGTTGTCATGTTTGTTGGCCGTGTAGGCACGATTACGGCTGCAACCGCACTGGCGCTCAGTGCAGACCGCCAACCATACCGTTACCCGGAGGAGAACCCCATTGTCGGCTAACAAAAGACAACCCGTTATGGTTATTGGCCTTGGCCGTTTCGGCAGTGCGGTGGGCAGCTCGCTCATGCGTATGGGGCATGAGGTTCTGGGCGTGGATACCGATGAGCATCTGGTCCAGATCATGGCAGGCGAGCTGACGCAAACCGTTCAGGCCGATACAACCGAGCTGGAAACATTGCAGGCGCTCGGCGCAAATGATTTTTCCTCTGTTGTTGTAGCAATCGGGACAGATATGGAAGCCAGTGTGCTGACCGTGCTGGGCCTGTCGGATATGGGAGTAAAATCCATCTGGGCCAAGGCGACCAATGACAATCATGGCCGGATTCTGGAACGCACCGGCGCGCATCATGTCGTGTATCCCGAAGCCCGTATGGGAGAGCGGGTGGCGCATCTTCTCAATGATCGCCTGCTGGACTTCATCCAGTTTGATGACCGCTTTGCCATTGCCAAATTGCTGGCGCCAGAGCCGATAGTCGGTGTCACTCTGGAAATGAGCGGGGTACGGGAAAAATACGGACTGACCGTGGTAGGCATCAAACGGGTAGATCAGGATTTCGTCTATGCCGTGCCCGATACGCTGGTTCTGCCCGAAGATGTGCTGATCGTCTCCGGCACGATTGACGAGATTGAATTATTCTCGGCAATCGGGGTGAGAGACTGATACCAGGGCGCAGGAATACAATCCCCGCACCCCGGCCCTGATTGTCACCAGATTTTGACGCGCTCTTCCGGCGGCAGATAAAGCGCATCGCCCGGCTGGACATTGAATGCCTCATACCACGCATCAATATTGCGCACCGTTCCATTGGTGCGGTATTGCTCCGGGCTGTGCGGGTCTGTGCGCAATCTCTGGCGGGCGCGGTCTTCGCTCTGGGCAGAACGCCACACCTGTGCCCAGGCAAGGAAAAAACGCTGATCACCAGTTAATCCGTCAATAACGGGAACGTCCTGACCTTCCGTGGCGATTTTATAGGCGCGATAGGCAATGGTCATGCCATTCAGATCGCCAATATTCTCTCCCAGTGTCAAACGCCCATCCACGCAGGTCTTGCCATCATCCAGCGGGCAATAGGAATCAAACTGCTTCACCAGCATGTTCGCCCGCTGATTGAAGGCGGCCAGATCCTGCGCTGTCCACCAGTTTCGTAACATTCCGGTGCCATCACTCTTGGCGCCCTGATCGTCAAAACCATGGCCCATTTCATGCCCGATAACCGCCCCGATTGCACCGTAATTGACCGCCGGATCTGCCGTCAGGCCAAAGAAGGGTTGCTGCAATATGGCTGCAGGAAAGACGATTTCGTTCTTGCTGGAATTGTAATAGGCATTGACCGTTTGCGGCAACATTCCCCATTCGGTGCGATCAATCGGCTGACCGAGTTTGGAAATATTGTCATTCCATTCCCATCCGGCAGCCGCCATGCGGTTGGCAAGCGGATTGTCTTTTGTGATGGTCAGCCCGTCATAGGTTTCCAGATTATCCCGATAACCGATCTTGGGGTCAAAAGACGCCAGCTTGGCATGGGCTTCCTGTTTGGTTTGCGGGCTCATCCAGTCCAGTTCATCAATGCTCTGGCCCATGGCGGTGCGCAGATTTTCAACCAGCCTGACCATGGCCTGCTTGTTTTCAGGCGGAAAATAACGCTCGACATAGCTTTTGCCGAGCAATTCGCCCAGCTCGCTCTCAACCTCATCAATCCCGCGTTTCCAGCGTTGCCGCTGCTCTTGCTGCCCGCTCAGTGTTTTGCCGTAAAAAGCAAAATTCGCATCATCAAAACGCGATGGAAGAACGGCTGCATTGTCTGACAGGAATTTCAGTGCCGTCCATGCCTGCATGGTGGCAATATCTGATTGCGCGAGCAATTTGAACATGCCGGGCGTTCCCCCGCCCATAGACTCCAGCTGCCGCTTGCCCAGCCCCAGTTCCTCTGCACGTTCTGGACTGGGTGGAACCTGTGTTATCACAAATTTTTGTGCATTCGTGATGCCGGAATCCGCTATCAGGCGGGCCATGGGAAAATCCCCTGCCATGGCGGCAAGCTGCTCCGGCGTGGCGGGCGTGTAGCCCAGATCCCGGTTACGGCGCAGCGCACGGTCCCACTGCACTTCACGCGCGATACGATCTTCAAAATTATAGACAGCATAGGCCGTGACTTCAGGATCGGTATAGCCTGCCTCTCTGGCAAGGAAAGTCAGATACTGGCGGTATTGCTCCTGAATTTCCTGACCTTTTTCGGTAGTATCCATATAGTAGGAGCGGTCGGGCATACCGAGGCTGCCAAGGCCGATATAGACGGCATAGCTATCAGGCTGTTTCTGATCGACCGTCACATATCCGCCCACAGGTGTCGCATAGCCCGGTTTTGCCCACAGGCTCGCCAGGGCATCAAGCGTATTGGCTTCATAAATTTTTTGCAGCCAGGGGCTGGCGGGCTGCAAATCTGCAGCATTGATCGCATCTGTATTCATGAAGGCATCATAGGAATCGAGAATGCGGCGTGAATCCGTGCCTTGTGCCGGATTTTCTGACTCCATATCGCTGACCAGTGCCCTGACATCGGCAGTCGATTTTTCGCGCAACAGGTCAAATGCACCAAAGCGGGAAAACTCTGGCGGCAGAGGGTTTGCTTCCAGCCATTTGTGATTGACATAACCAAAGAAATCATCCCCCGGTTTGATGCCATTATCCAGCAATGCCGGGTCAATGCCCCAGGTGCCGAAACTCATGGTTGGTATTGCAGGCTCCGTAGCCTGGGCATCCTTGACCGCTTCACTTTGCGGTGCCGCGCTTTCATCCGCGGTAGTAGCCTGTGCAGGCGTAATAGCTGCAAGGCTCACTGCGCTGACGCCAGCAAGAATACATGCCCTGATCATGATGGGGTGCTCCTGAGATTTCCAATTTTGCCTGTTGCCAGCATATCTATGTGCAAACTCATCGCTGTGCAAACAGATGAGATAATATATCCGCTATTAACCTGGAATGACGTCGTGGTGTTTCACCCTTTACGCGCATCGCTGACAGATCGGGTTATATCTGCAAATTGCAGCCGGGCCAGTTCGGCATAAAGCCCGCTTGTTGCAACAAGCTCATCATGCGTGCCCGTTTCAACAATCTGTCCATCATCCATAACCACAATCCGGTCAGCCGCGCGAACGGTAGCAAGCCGGTGCGCAATAACCAGAGTGGTGCGATCCTGCATCAGATGGTCCAGTGCGTCCTGCACCAGACGTTCGCTCTGGGCATCCAGCGCGCTGGTGGCTTCATCCAGCAGCAGGATCGGGGCGTCACGCAATACTGCCCGCGCTATGGCGATGCGTTGCTGCTGCCCGCCCGACAGACGTGTGCCGCTTTCTCCCAGATAGGTGTCCAGCCCCTGAGGCAATTCGCGCAGGAAACCTTCGGCATTGGCCGCGCGGGCCGCTTCCCAGATTTCCTCATCACTTGCGTCCCAGCGGCCAAAGCGCAGATTATCGCGCGCATTGGCAGAAAACAGCACTCCGTCCTGCGGGACAAAGGCAATTCGCTGACGAATAGCGGCCGGATCAGCCCCTGTCAGCGGAACACCATCCAGCCGGATACTGCCCGCCTGCGGATCATAAAACCTTTCAACCAGCTGGAATATAGTGCTTTTCCCCGCACCTGACGGACCAACAATGGCCACGGTTTCCCCCGGTGCGACTTCCAGCGAAAAATCCTTGATTGCCGCGGTTTCCAGCCGCGTCGGGTCGCGAAACGTAACATTACGGAAGGAAATGCTGCCTCGCGCCGGCCGGGGCAGAGCTTGCGGGCGCGCAGGTGCCATAATGGTCGGCTCTTCGCGCA
>JBKEEC010000221.1:0-13002 GCA_047975785.1 Sphingomonadaceae bacterium
ATGGAGTCATGTAATGGGTGCTGCAAGGCAAGAACTGATTGATATGATCGTCACGGAAGATGCGTTTTCCCGTGACCGGAACACTATCGAGACGATGCAGGTTGAGGCAGCCAATGCTCTTTTTCAGGAACTGCGCGGGAAACTTCCTGTTCTGGAAAAGCGGGCGAAGGAATACGGGATTGAAACTGTTACTTCCTTTGAAGATCTGGTTCCGCTTCTTTTTGCCCATACTGTCTACAAATCCTATCCCGAAAGTTTTATCGAGAAGGGCCGCTGGGACAGGATGCTGCGCTGGCTCTCTACCTTGTCTGCAGATGACTGGACCGGGGTTGATGTAGAGGGGGTGCAGGATGCCGATGAGTGGCTTGCCCGGTTGAAGGCAGCCGGATGCACAGTGCTTGCCACCAGTGGTTCAAGCGGAAAATGCTCCTTTCTTCCCGCTTCGGAAACAGATCGCGCGCTCAAGCACCGGCATTTCAAACGGGCGGTAGGCTGGCCTTTCGCGCAGGCTGATAACCAGTATGAAGTGTTCTGGACAGGGCCGATAGAAGGGCCGAACAGTGCGATCGAGGCCGGACAGATGGCGCGGGATCACTGGGCCAGACCAGACCGGTTTCATAATCTGATCAAGGAGCCACTCAGGATTACGGATGTTGCCGAAAGTGCCGCCCTCACGCGTAAAATGCGGGAAGGCACAGCAACGCCATCAGAGATCGAGGCGTTCCAGCAGAAAAATGCTGAAACCGGCAAGCGTGTCGCTGCGGGTATCTTCGAGTTTATCGATAGCTTGCTCGATATGCGGCATGAGCCGGTTTATATCAGCGGGCTCTGGGCGCAGCACATGCAGATTATCGAACGCGCCCGCGAAAAAGGCATTGGTGATGGCGAATTTCACCCTGATAGTATCGTCAATGCAGGCGGTGGCATCAAGGGGGTGGCCCTGCCGGATGATTACAAGGAGCAGGTGGCCCGTTTTTACGGCGATGTTATCCGGCCCGGAGCTTATGGAATGACCGAGATGGCGCAGGTCATGCCGCGCTGTGAAGCCGGGCGTTACCACCGTCCGCCGGGCCTGATCTGGCTGCAGCTGGACCAGACCGGCGAAAAACTGATCAATGCCTCTGAAGGCGTGGTTGAAGGGCGGTTTGCCTTTCTGGACCTGATCTACACCGGGCGCTGGGGCGGGTGCATTACAGGTGACAAGGTAGAAATTGACTGGTCAGGAACATGCCCGTGCGGCAGGCCGGGACCAACCATTCTCGATACAATTTCCCGTTATGCCCAGCCGGGTGAAGATGATCACATTGGCTGTGCAGGAACCATTGATGGATATGTAAAGGGAGCCATGGGACAATGAATACGCAGACAATGGCGCGCCCCGGTTCTGTCCCTCACGTTATCAAGGGCCAGGTTATTGATGGAGACGCCGAGGATTACGGTCGTGTCCGGACACCATCACTTGATCTTGACGGGCTGGTATGGCCGCGCAGCGAGGCTCCACCCGCAGCTGATGTTCCGGTTGCTGAAATTCTCGATATTCTTGATTTGCTGGCAGACTGGCTTGCCCGTGATCCTGAAGGCGCGCTGGAGCGTGCAATGCTGGCCAGTGCAGGCACCAACCCGCTGGAGCGCGGCGTGCTGGAGCGCAGCTATGAATCCTTGCCGCGCTGTTTTGACCGTGCCTCGCTGGAGTTTCAGGTTGAACAGGAGCTGGGCGGGGTAGATGTTCTGGACGGCTGGCGCGAGGTCACAACGCCAGGTGGTTCAAAAGCACAGATTCGTGCTTTTCCGCCCCGGCTTGTGCATATTGTGGCAGGCAATGCACCGGGGGTTACGGCCATGACGGTGGCGCGCGGGGCGTTGACCAAAGGCGTGCATCTGCTGAAACTGCCGTCCAATGATCTTTATACCGCAAGTGCGGTTCTGCGCGGGCTTTCTGCAGTTGCGCCTGATCACCCGGTGGCACGTTCTTTCTCTGCCGCCTATTGGCGCGGGGGGGATAAGCGCGTGGAATCCATGCTGTTTCGCCCCATGTTTTTTGACAAGCTGGTAGCATGGGGCGGAGAAGCCGCTCTACGTTCTGCCAAGGAGTATATTGGCCCCGGCTTTGAACTGGTGGCCTTTGATCCCAAAACCTCGATTTCCATGATCGGACGTGAGGTTCACGAAAGCGATTCTGTTTTGCGGGACGTGGCGGACAAGGCTGCAGCTGATGCGACAGTGATGGATCAGCAGGCCTGCGTGTCCAGCCGTTTCCAGTATGTCGAAGGAACGGAAGAACAGGTCGATGCCTATGCGGCCGCCTTGTATGAGCGGTTGGGTGTGGAAAGGCCGGTGACATCGGCCTGCTCAACACCACCATCAGGCGAAATTCGTGAGGAGATCGAGGCGCTGGAAATGCTGGAGCCGGATTACCGGGTTTTCGGTTCCTTTGATGGGCGCGGGATTGTCGTGCGCAGCCATGAACCGGTAGATTTCTACCCTGATGGCCGGGTGGTTAATGTGGTGCGGGTTGATCGGCTGGAAGATGTGTTGAGCGAAGCCAATGTCGCTACCCAGACTGTGGGGGTCTACCCCGAAACACGGCGCAAGCAATTGCGGAATGCGCTGGCCGCTCAAGGCGTGCAGCGCGTTACCGCCATCGGGAGCGCAGGCGCAGTCAAGGCCGGTTTGCCCCATGATGGTTTTCTCCCGCTGCAACGCTTCATTCGCTGGGTCAATGACGAGGACTGAGAGGACAGGATATGATCAAGGCTGAACCCCTGTCAGGAGGAATCGGCGCACGGCTGGTTGGAATCGATCTGACACGTGACCTGACCGATGATGAAACATCAGATGTGATGAAGGCATGGATCGAATATGGTCTGTTGCTGGTGCGGGACCCTGCCGCTGATGATGAAGCGCAAATGCGTTTTTCTTCCCTGTTCGGAACAATGGAGCCATCGGCCACTGCGCAGCTCAATGATCCGGTCAACAAGTTCATGATGACGCTGGCTTATGACCCTGATGACAGGAATGGCAAGTTTTCCCAGCATTATAATGTTGACGGGGTAGATCGTGCTGGCTGGCTGGGGTGGCATTGGGATCAGGCCTTTATGCCCACTATTGTCCGGGGGGCAGTGCTGCGCATGAACCAACCGGCCCAGACAATGGGGCGCACGGGTTTTATCGATGCCATTGCTGCCTATAATCGCCTGCCAGATGCCCTCAAGGAACGGCTGGAAGGTCTGGAAACTGTCTATCAGTTCAATCCGGATTTCACCTCTGGGCAGTTTGGTTTTCCGCAGGACATTCGCAAGCTTCCGAAAAAGAACAAAAATGCTTCCGGTCACAATGCGGATTTTCCGCCAGTCGTGCATCCGCTCGTTATCCGGCAGCCTGAAACGGGCCGTGAGGTGCTTAAACTGTCGCCTATGCATTCACGCTATATCCGGGGGATGGAGCGTTCTGAAAGTGACGCCCTGCTAACGGAAGTGGCAAAACATCTCGTGGACCCGGCTTATGCCTATTTCCATGACTGGCAGGCAAATGACATGCTGGTCTGGGATAATTGGCGCATGATCCATTCCGCAGAAGGTGTCCCACTGGATTGCAAACGATCTGCTCGCCGGACAACCATTGCCGGAGATTATAATTACGGACGCTATCTGGACGAGAGTCTGGATCGCGATCGGGAAGTGGTTCGTCTGGTCGATTGACCCTGCAGAAATGCAGAAATAAAGTATTCAGCTGGTTCCGTATAAGGCGGCGAGTGTGCCGCCCAGAGGAGCAGGAACATGGCCATCGCCAAAAGGCCAGTCGAGAAAACCGGCTGCTGCCATGGTGCCGCCATCGACATGAAGCGAGATACCCGTAATGCAGGCGGACATGTCTGATGCCAGAAATAGAACCGCATCAGCCAAGGCATCTGCTGGCGGTGGAGCCTTTTGCGGAATATAGATTTCCAGCCCCCTGGTCATATTTTCTCCGGACAGGGCGGCCATGGCCTTGTGTTCGCGCTCTGAAAGAGCATTGATATTTCCCTGGGAAAAGGTCGTATCGGGCACGACACAGTTCAGGCGGATATGTTCTGATCCCAGTTCTACAGCCATGGAGCGAGTGAAATTCATGGTAGCGGCTTTCGCTCCGGCATAAACAGAAAATCCGGCCGCGCCCCGGTGAGCCTCGATAGTGGTGAAATTGATAATGCTGCCGCCTGCTCCTCCGCGACGGATCAGGGGAACAGCCCGCTCAACCGACTGGATGACATAGCCATAATTACGCTGGATATCGCGAGCATTTTCCTGCCTGTCGCCATCCATAAAGAGGCGGCGTCGGGTGCCCCCCACGACATTGATGACAATATCCAGAGTTTCCGCAGAAGCGGACAGCCGATCATAAAATCCGTCCAGCAATTCGGGGGCCGTTGCATCCAGACACTCTGCGAATATCAGGCGTTTCATTGAGGCGAGGGCTTTTTGTGTTTCCCGTGTGGCTTCAGCATCGCAATCACATAGCGCGATATTTACTCCGGCCTGAGCCAGTGCGAGTGAGCAGGCCGCTCCAATTCCTCCGCCTCCGCCAATGACAGCGGCAGTCTTGCCTTCCAGTCTGCCGCGTTTGTCGAGAAATCCGGTCATCCCATTTCATCCATACGAATCCAGCGGCGCTCCTTGTCGGCTTTTTCAACCGCTTCGACAAAGCGGTGGACATGAGCAGCATCGGAAAAGCCCGGTGCACCGTCACCACCTTCCCGGATCGCCCTGACCATATTGGAGAACATCCAGTCATACGCGACAAAAGGCCGCGGTGAATTATCGGGCATCGGGCAATTCGGAACATCATACCAGTCGGGTTCAATCTCTACCCGGTGGCAACTGCGCTGGCCATAAGGCTGAAGGCTGGCATCTCCGGCGTAAAGTTCTGCTCCCGGAGCATTGCCGAAACTGGTGTCGGTCAGGAGCAGGCGACCTTTGGTGCCCCATATTTCCACCCGCCAGCCCTCCGTATCGGGAACGCACCATCCGGCCTGCACGCTACCGATAGCACCATTTTCCAGCCGGACGGCGGCACTACCCAGATCGTGGGTTTCCGGAAAGAGAATATCGCCATTGGGCAAAAACCACTCCGGCACGCCTGTTGTCAGCATTCCTGTCGCTTCTTTTACCGGGCCGAGCAAATGCGTAAGAAACAGCATGGAATGTGTTGCGAAATTGCGCCAGGCGCTGCCTCCGCTCTTTCTGTCTGCCAGCCAGTAATAGGGATCGGTTGAACCGGACCATGCGGAGAAAGCATAGGGCTTGCCGTTTTCCTCGACCAGAGGCAGCATCAATTGCATATTGAAGCCCAGAGGCTGACCAATGAAGCCATCGTCTATCATGGCTTTCATTTTTTGCGCTTCAGGAATCCAGCGGAACTGGGCATCGACAGAACAAACCGTTCCCGCCTCCAATTGCGCATCGCGCATCGTTTCGGTTTCGGACAGGCTGACGGCAAAGGGCAGGGCACTATAAACATGCTTGCCATTCTTCAGCGCCGCCATGACCATGGGGAACCGGAAGGATGGGCGCGTTCCAATGTCGATAATGTTTATTTCCGGATCAGCGGACATCTCCTCATGATTCCAGTAGGCTTTGGGGATGCCATATTCGGACGCGGCTTTTTCGGCTGTTTCCTGATGAGCCGTGCAAATGGCGGCCAGTTCCACTCCTTCGATCCGCCGCCATGCGGCTCCATGGACTTTCAGGCTCCAGTTGGCGCTGATAATTCCGACTTTTAGCGGTTTTGTCATCTCGACCTCCCGATTTTCGGTCCCGTTATGGCGGATCAGATTATGTTTTGGGACGGCGGTGGGTCAAACAGCACGGAGGGGCATCGGATACGCGATTGAGGGTATCGCAATCATGATGATCTGAACGGGCGCTTCGGCAAAGCAGGAGAATAAATTACTCTCCTGCCAGAAATCGGGAGAAACGAATGTCACTGACTGCCCCTCCTTCAGCACGGCAAGATGACGGTATTGAACGGTCAGATCCGGCGGTGACTGCTTTCATGCAGCAGCCCGATACCTGCCTCAGCGCGATGATTGAAACGGCTCTGGATGGCTATCCGGGCAGAACAGCTCTGGCATGGCGGCCCGCCCGTGGTGGAATATTGTCCGCCAGTTTTGAGCAGATCAGCTATGAAGATCTGGGGCACCGTTCGCGGGCGGTGGCCTCTGCGCTGGTTCATGATCCGGCTTTGGCCATGAAACCCGGCGATGCCATCGGCATCATGGCATTTGCCAATGTTGATTTTGTTACTCTCAATCTTGCGCTTGGTCTGGGCGGCTTTGTGATTGCACCCTTGCAGACCAGTGCCAGCATGGAAGCCCTGACAGGGCTGGTCGAGGAATTGAAGGCTCCCTGTCTTGCAGCATCGCTGGAGCATCTGGATGCGATTGTTTCCCTCGCGATCGCGAGTGATAATACGCGTTGTGTGCTGATTTTCGATTTTGACGGGCTGGATTCGTCTGCGGAAGCCGCACTGCTGGATGCGCAAGCACGGCTGGAGCAGGAAAAGCCCGGCTGCACGCTTTTGCCCTTCAGCGAAGTGATCCGCCGTGGTGAGAGCTACCCTGCCGTCAAACCCTTTGTGCCCGACGCTGGCACTGATCCGCTGGCGCTGATCTATTATACATCGGGCAGCACGGGCACACCCAAAGGTGTCCTTTATTCGCAGAAGCTGGTTAAATCTGCCTACGCCAATAGCCGCGAGATATCGCCGATTGTGCTGCATTACCAGCCGCTCAACCATTCGTTCGGCATGTCTTATATTGCGATGGCACTGGCCAGCGGAGGAACAACATTTTTCACGGCAAAAAGCGATCTTTCTACTCTGCTGGACGACATGAAACTTGTCCGTCCGACAGCCATGGCACTGGTCCCGCGTATCTCCGAATTGCTCTACCAACGGTTCCATGCGGACTATGCCAGCCTGATAGCACAGGATGAAAAGGCGGCGGTGGAGCGGTTTCGTGAAGAGGTGCTGGGCGGGCGGCTGGCCGATATTGTCACAGGCGCAGCCCCCACAGCGCCGGAGCTGCGCCAGTTCATTGAAAAGGTCACAGGCCAGACATTGCTGGAAGGTTATGGCTGCACGGAGGCAGGTGGTTCGATCACTTTCATGAACCGGGTGATGCGCCCGCCCGTGACAGATTACCGGCTGATTGATGTTCCCGATCTGGGGTATTTCACCACAGACAAGCCGCATCCGCGCGGGGAGCTGATCCTGAAATCCCGGACCATGTTCAGCGGCTATCTGGGCAGGCCTGACCTGACGGACAAAGCCTTTGATGCAGAGGGGTATTACCATACCGGCGACATTATGGAGGAAGTCGAGCCGGATCACCTCGTCTATCTCGACCGGACCAATAACGTGATGAAACTCTCGCAAGGGGAGTTCGTGCCGGTAGCGATGCTGGAATCGCTCTATGCAGGTGGTGATCCGTCAATCCGGCAGGTCTATCTTTATGGCAATTCCAGCCGGGCATTCCTGTTGGGAGTCATTGTGCCAAATATGGATGCCTTGCCGGCAGGCATGGAAGAGGGTGAAGTTCGCGCTTGTCTGTTGGCGGCGATGGAACGTGTTGCGGTCGCAAATGGTCGGCACTCCTACGAAGTGCCGCGCGATATTCTCATTGAGCATGAACCATTTTCGGCAGAAAACGGGCTGCTTGCGGGAATTGGCAAATATATGCGCCCGGCTTTTCGCGAACGATATGGCGAGACGCTGGAGTCTCTCTATGAGCAGATTGCTGCAGGGCAGGAGCGTGATTTGAAGCTTTTGCGCCAGACAGGACGGGATGGCCCTGTTCTGGAAACGGTGTGCAAGGCTGTTGCTGCCGTGCTGGGAGGCAAGACTATTCCGGTTGACGCGGACGGATCGTTTGCGTCATCGGGCGGGGATTCCCTGTCCGCTCTGTCTCTCTCCATGTTGCTTGAGGAAATTTACGATATTTCCGTTGATGTCAGCCTGATTTTGCAGCCTTCGGGGACTTATGGCTCTCTGGCGCAGGAGATAGAGGCAAGAATTTCCGGTGAGGCGGGGTTGCCGGATGCTATTTCCATTCATGGAAAGGATCTTTCTACTCTCCGGGCAGAGGATCTGACGCTTGATCGTTTTCTGGATGCTGGCTTGCTGGAAAAAGCCAGAGATCTGCCTCCACCACCGGATGCAGAACCGGAAATAGTTTTTCTGACGGGTGCAACCGGGTTTCTGGGCCGCTTTCTTTGTCTGGAATGGCTCCGCCGCATGGAGCGCACCGGCAAGGGCCGGCTGATCTGTGTGGCGCGTGGCTCTGATGAGGCAGATGCCAGAGCAAGGATAATGGCCGGGTTTGAGGGCGGGGATGGCGCTCTGGCACGAGAGGTCGCCCGTCTGGCCAGAGATCGGCTTACCGTTCTTTCTGGCGATATCGCCTTGCCCCATCTGGGCCTGTCACCTGATTGCCGGGAGGCGCTGGCAGAGCAGGTGGATCTGATTGTTCATCCCGCCGCACTGGTTAATCACAAACTGCCTTATCGTCAGCTTTTTGGTCCAAATGCCGCAGGTGTGGCCGAATTGATCGGCCTGGCATTGACCGGCAGGAAAAAGCGGATTGTTCATGTCTCGACCATTGCGACGACATTCAATGCAGGACGCCGGGCGGATGAGCGGACAGATATCAGGCAGGTGATCCCGCAATGGAATAGCAGTGAAGCCTATGCTGATGGCTATGGCTCCAGCAAATGGGCCGCAGAAGTATTGCTGACAAACGCATCCGAACAGTTTGGCGTGCCTGTGTCAATCTTCCGTTCCAACATGATCCTCGCACCGGAAGAGTTTTCAGGCCAGTTGAATGTGCCGGATGTCTTTACGCGCATGATCTTCAGCCTTGCGGTTACCGGCCTGGCGCCGGAAAGCTTCTATTCCGGAGATAGTAAACGGGCCCATTATGAAGGGCTGCCGGTAGATTTCCTTGCCAGAGCCATTGTCGGTATTGGCGAGAATAACCGTTCCGGGCTGCATATCTTCCACGCACTCAACCCGCATGATGATGGTGTCTCGCAGGATACATTTGCCAACTGGATTAGCGATGCCGGAATCGGGATAGAACGGGTCCGTGATTATGGTGATTGGGCCATCCGCATTTCCACAGCGATGCGGGCATTGCCGGAAGCCCAGCGTCAGGCTTCTGTTCTGCCCTTGATGGACGCCTATCAGCAGCCCTCTCCGGCAGTGCCGGATTTTCAGGATTTCGCACCGCATTTTGTTGACGCTGTGAAACAGGCAGAGATTACGCCGGATGGAAAAATTCCGCATCTCACTTCTGATCTTATCGCCCGATATATCGAGGATTTGCGCGCTTTCGGGCTTTTACACCCAGATGCGAAAGGCTGAGTGATGCTGCACAAATCCATAAGAATTGATGTTTCCTCAGCTATTTCGGCAGACCAGACACAAGAGATTGCCGGAACCGTCTATTACCCGGAAAATTACCAGCCCGGCGATAGGCCGGTGGTGATTTTCGCCTCACCCGGAGGCGGGTATAGCCAGCATTATTACAATATGCATTTTGCCGGGCATGAGGGATATTCTGAAGCACAATATCATACAGATCGCGGAATTATCTTTGTCGCGATGGATCACCTTGGCGTTGGTGAAAGCAGCCTTGAACTCCAGAACGAGCTTTCTATAGAGCAGGCCGCAGACAGCAATGACGCCTTTGTGCGCATGGTGGTTGAGCAGTTGAAATCAGGAGTGATTGCGCCGGATCTGCCCGCTCTTGATGCCCCCTTTATTGTAGGCATTGGTCAGTCCATGGGGGCGGGAGTGACCGTGATCATGCAAAGTCGCAAACAGACATTCGATGCCATTGCGGTTCTGGGAAAAAGCGCCCTGCATACCACCTTGCCCCAGCCAAGTTTCGAGCTGTTTGATGTGCAACGCTCCATATTTTATTTCACCCGCACGACGCCATTGAGTGAACTTTCGGTCAAGCTGACTTCAGAGAAAATTCCCGACTTTCTCTATCCATTCCATTGGCCGGAAGAGCCTGAAGACATCGTGGCTGCCGATATGGAAGGGGGCTATCCCCTGCGCCAGCAGGCTCCTTTATTCGGGAGCGTGACCACTCCGGCCTATGCGGTTGCCATGATGTCTCCTGCCTTTCTGACGCCGGATGCGGCGAGGGTGACTGTTCCTGTTCTTGTGGCAGGTGGGGAACGCGATGTGATGCCAGATGTCAGGCGGGAACCGACAGCCTTCATCAATAGCGATGATATCTCGGTCTTTATTGTCCGTCGCATGGCCCATATGCACAATTTTGCTCCGTCGCGTCGCCAGTTATGGCAGCGCGTAGCCGATTGGGCGAATATGCAGGCGGGCCGGGAAAGTCATTGCGGATGACAAATCATAAAGGAGTTCGTCATGAAAACCGTTGACCCTGAAAGCCCGGAGGCTTTGGCAGATCGTCCGGCATTCCATAATATGTTGCGCGACAAATGCCCTGTAGCCCGGTCTGCGGATGGTCAGTATTACTATGTCGCAGGCTATGATAATGTAAAGGAAGTGCTGGATAATCACGGGCATTTTTCCAAGGAGTGGGGCAGCCAGCTTGCAAAGATGGAGCGCCATGTTGCTCTCAATCAGGACCCGCCTGATTTCAGTGCATTCCGTCGGATCTATACGGCCTACATGTCTCCTGCGGGAGTTCGTCGCTGGGCTGATGATTGTGCCCGCATCGCCCATGAGGTGATCGACCGTTTTATAGATCTGGGATCAGGGGATTTGCAGCCTCTGTTTGGCAAACCTGTTCCGGCTATGGTGACCGCAAGAGCGCTGGGCTTTCCTGAAAATCAGGTTGATCGCTACCGCCGGTGGACCGATGCCTTTCTTGATGCGATGATCCGTGACCCTGAAGAACAAAAACGGGTGATTGAAGAAATCTACGCTTTTTTTGATGAGCAGTTTGAGCAGAAGCGCCAGCAATTGAAAGTGGCCGGAATTGAGAAGCCGGGCAAAGAGCATGTCGGGACTGTTATTGATGACAGTCTGACTTCGGTGCTGATTGCCACACCTTATCAGGGGCGGTATCTGACCAATGATGAACTACGCCGGACCGTGCGCGGCTTCTTTATTGGCGGCGTGGATACGACTGGCGCGCTGATGCTGAACACTTTGCACCATCTGCTGAAACAGCGTGATTTGTGGGAACAGGTCAGGCAAGATCCGGCGCTTGTTGATGTCGCGATAGAAGAATCGCTCCGTCTGGAGCCTCCGGCCATGGGTATGTTTCGTGGCACCACCTGTCCCGTGGAAATGGCAGGAGAAACCATCCCGGAAGATTCACGTGTGCTGTTTTCAGTGCTCAGTGCCAATCGTGATCCGGCCCGTTTTGAAGATCCCGACAGTTTCCGTCTGGATCGAGGGGCCAACCGGCACATTGCCTTTGGCAGCGGAGCACATTTCTGTCCCGGCGCATGGACCGCTCGCATGGAAGCCGCCATTGCCCTGAAGATTTTTATCGAGCGCCTGCCAAAACTTCGCCTGACTGGACCGGTCAGCTATTATGATGCGATCAATTTCTGGATTGTCAGAAGCTTTCCGGCAGCCTGGGATTGAAAGCCTGCTCTCGACAAGTTCTGATCCTACAGCATTGTATTCATGGATGCGCTGATTTCTTTTGCCCTGGCATCGACAAGATGACGAAGTTCCGGATGGGTGAAAAGCCAGAATTGCTCTGTTCCGAGAGTATCGGCAATCAGATTTGCTACTGATGCAGCAGGAAGTGCGCTTGCCATGTTTTCTTCCAGCTCCTCATCTCTTTCGCCAGTAAACACTCCGCCAGGGGCGCGTCCGATATTGTCCCTGATCAGGTGTGTAGCGACCAGACCGGGAAGCAGGACAGAGACATTTACAGGACTGTTTGCCAGTTCAAGACGCAGGGATTCACATAGCGCGACGACACCGGCTTTCATGGCACTATAGATGCCATTATCCTGTTTGGGCACCATGGCACCCAGCGAAGATGTGACAAAAACATGGGCGGGGCCGCCGCTTTTCAGCAGTCTGGGAACACCCAGATTCAGGCCGTGAAATACGCCATCCAGCAATATCTGTCGCGACCATTGCCAGCCTTCCGGTGAAGTTTCCGCTATGGAAAGCCTCGTTCCGGCAACGCCTGCATTACAGAACAGGACAGCAAGAGGGCCAAATCCGGCTTCGGCCTGATCCAGAACCTCTGTCCAGCTTTCGCGATTTCCGACATCATGAGGAATACCCAATGAGCCGGGGATTGTGGCGACAGCCTGCTTCAGTGCTGTCTCGTCAATATCGGTCAGAACCACTTTCATGCCACATTCGGATAGTTTGCAGGCTGTGGCATAGCCGATCCCGCTGGCTCCACCTGTTATCAGGGCGGGTTTTCCAATAAAGTGCTTGATCATCACATGGCTCCGGATGGGTGGCTATAGCCTTGCGCTTGAACCTTGAATCAGATGCAATGCTATATCTTCCTGTTTTATCAAATTTTTCAGGCCGAAAAGTCTGTCAGCTTTTTATGAAAATGCTCTGATCCGGTATGCGTCTGCATGAACGGGATCGGGTATTACACCAGAGCGCGATGACCTTGGCTCACAGCACTCTGGTCAAGACCGCGCGGTGGCTGACCGTTTCAACCTGCTGATGCGTCAGCATCATTGCAGTCTGGTGTGACTGCGCTGTTTCAGATTGTGATCCGACGATTCCAGTCTGCCCGGCGCGCTGCGATCTGCTGTTCTCGTCCGGCCCTGTCCATCGGTTGATGATCGAACATTTCTTTTGGCAAGTCGCTCTGCTTCATCACCTTGCTGGAAATGCGCGGTCCACCATCCACCGGTATTGCAGGCAGGCCTTGCCAGCGCGCCATAAACAGGCTGGTGGCCCTGTCGCCCACATCCATCCAGTTGGCGATACCCGGATCACGGCGGGCAACCACAAGGCTGAGGCCGCCATCAGGGTCCG
>JBKEEC010000222.1:0-14698 GCA_047975785.1 Sphingomonadaceae bacterium
CGTTATCGGTCAGAGCTTTTGCGACAGAGGAAAAACACGATGCCATCTGGGTGTGGCTTGGCCCCGAACCTGCCGACCCCGAACTGATCCCCGATTTCAGTTTTATCGACCGGACAAAGCGTGAAGCGCGCGTCAAGGGGTATCTGAACTCTGAGGCTGATTACCGGCTGATGGTCGATAATATCATGGACCTTACCCATGCCGATTATCTTCATTCCTCATCATTGGGTGGCGGGATCAACTCGCGTGCAAAGGCCAGTGTCGAACAGGCAGGAAACTCCGTTTCCATTACCTGGACCGCACTGGATGACACGCTTGCCCCGCTTCATGCCCAGGTCGTGCCGGGGTGTTCAGGCCGGGGAGACATGCTCAATCAGGTGGACTGGTTCGCCCCCGGAACCATGCGCCAGCGATTATTGCTGGCTCTTCCCGGAGAGCTGGAGAGCAATGGCATGGATAGTGTTACCTGCCATGTGATGACCCCGGAACGGGAAGGCCGGACGCATTATTTTTTCTGCCATACCAGCGATGCTGTTTCTGCCCGGCCCGAAATCGGACCAGCCATCAAGGAGGCCCTGACAGGAGCCTTTGCCGGAGAGGATTCTCCCATGCTGGTGGCCCAGACACAACGCATCAACGGACGTGATTTCTGGTCCATGAAACCTGCAATGCTGCCTTCCGATAAAGGCGCGGTTCTGGTTCGCCGGGCGCTGGACAGATTGATAGACAATGAAGAAGTGGAGAAAACCCCATGAGCACGTATGATATTGTCCTGATGGGCGGCGGGCACAATTGCCTTACAGCCGCGGCTTATATGGCCAAGGCCGGCAAGTCTGTTCTGGTGCTGGAATCCAAGGATCATATTGGTGGCGGTGTATCCACCCGCGAACTGATCCAGCCCGGCTGGTGGCATGATGAACATTCCAATGTCCATATCATGATCCAGGGCAACCCGATGCTGCGCGAGGATGAGTTGGGCCTGCTGTCAAAATTCGGACTGGAATATATCTATCCTGATCTTGTCCATGTCAGCATCTGGGAAGATGGCACGGTTATCCGTTCCTACAAGGATCTTGATCGCACTTGTGAAGAGCTCGCCCGCGTTACCTCTGAAAAGGACGCCGAGGCCTATCGCAATTTCGTTGGCATGAGCCAGCGAGCCTTGCCCATGCTGGTATCCGGCCTTTATTCCCCGCCCTTCCCGCTTGGTGCCTTTATGGCAATGATGGACCAGAGCGAGGAAGGCCGATTCCTGATGGACCTGATGCAGCGCACTGCGCTCGACATTGTCAGCCAGTATTTCGACAGTGACCTGTTGCGCCTGCATATTGTCCGCATGGTGACAGAAAACCTCCAGATGCCTGATGAGCTGGGCACAGGGATGGGGGCTTTTGTCATGCCCGGTATCATCCACACCTATGGCTGCTCCATGCCCAAAGGCGGATCAGGCCAGCTTTCCAAAGCCCTGGTGCGTGCGATCGAGCATATGGGCGGCGAGGTCCGCACCGGCACCGAGGTTTCACGCGTGATTGTCGAAAACGGGCGCGCTGTCGGCCTTGAAACGGTGAACGGAGAACAGTTCCGCGCACGCGACGGAGTCATTGGCACCATCCACCCTCACAAGCTGCGCAATTTTGTCAGCGAAGTATCGGAACCAGTGCTCCAGCGAGCCGAAAATGTCACCCAGTCCACATTTTCTATCAACCTCACCCATCTGGCATTGAAAGAAACCGCACAACTCAAGGCCGGCCCATCCTGCAATGCCATGATGACCGAGCTGATGGATTTCTACACTGTGCGCGATATGCTGCTGGAATATGACAAGCTGCGCCGGGGTGAAGTCTCGCCGCGCATCATTGCGGGCGGCGACAATGCCGCGCATGACCCAAGCCGCGCCCCTCCGGGTGGCGGCGTGTTCTATGGCGTTAATTTCGGTCCCTATAATCTCTACCATAACGGGCAGGAAAGCCCGCAGGCATGGGATGAGCGCAAGGAAGAAATTGCCGATGCGGCACTTGGGCAATATCGCAAATTCTTCACCAATCTGACCGATGACAATATTATTGGCCGTCTGGTCCGTTCCCCGCTTGATCATGAACGTGGAAGCCCCAATTCCATGGTCAGGGGCGATGCGCATGGTTGCGCGCCTTTCTTCTATCAATCCATGGGCCACCGCCCGACACCTGATCTTGGCAATCTGCGCGTGCCGCAGATTGAAGGCCTCTATCTGGTCGGCCCCTTCATGCATCCAGGCGGCGGTGTATTTGGCGCAGGCCGGGCAACCGCCATCCAGATGATGGATGATGTGGATATTGATTACGAAAAAGTCTGTTCAGGAGCGATGCAATGAGCCAGTCCGCCAGGAAGGCCCCGAAAATGCGCATTATGGATGCGCAGAACAATGAACTCATGACCGTGCGCCGGATAGAGCGCGAAGGCAATGATCTGGTGATACGTGGCAAGATTTTCGGGGCCATGCCGATGATCGCCAAACTGACCCCTGAAGAGGCACGCGCTGCACTCAAACTTCTGGATTTCAAAACGATTGTGTTTATCGTCTCCATGCTGTTCCGTTCCAGCAAGAAAGAATAAAAGACAGGTAGTATGCGCTTTCTTTCAGTGGTTCTTTATATTCTGGCCTTCCTTGTGGCTTGCATAGCCTTTGTGGCCTATGTCTATATTCAGGCTCTCGGATGTGCGTTTTCATTGGCGGCAAGTCACAACCGTTCTTGCACTACCAAATGGCCCTGGGAACTTTCCGGTCAGGATCTGGTCTTGCTTGTCGTGTTACCACTGGCACTTTTCACAGTGCTGATTGTTCTGGCAAGGCTAATAGGACGCGCAGCACAGGCCAAAATATGATTCATGCGTAACCGTGGTGAAACTTCAGACGGGTGAGAGTGGAACAAACTCGCCATCCATCACTGCAATCAATACAATCGCGCCCGCAATATCCATTTCCACAGCGCGCCGGCTCACGCCATAAGAACGGTCTGAACAGAGACTGGAGAAAACAGTGAGTATTCTGGGCGTGGAAAGTGTAATCTTCGGGGTTGAAGACCTGAAGCAACATCAACAATTCTGGACCGATTTCGGCCTGACTCTCGAAAGCGCGAGCAAGGATGAAGCAATCTTTCGGGTTGCATCGGGCAGTCGGGTGATTCTGTATAAACATGGCGATGCCCGGCTTCCTTCACCAGATCCGTTTCCCGGTGACGGACTGAAAGAGACAGTCTGGGGCGTGCTGGATGAGGAATCCCTCGAACGCTACGCCGCCAGCCTGGCGACAGAAGTTTCTGTAACCTGTAGCGAAGATGGAACGGTGCGCTGTATCTGTCCTGATGGGCAGCCGATTGGGCTACGTGTCTGGAAGAAAAGGCATTTTGTCAGCGAAACCAGCCCGGTCAACACACCAACAAGCTACCCGCGATTTAACCAGCACCGGATATGGCGGAAAAAGGCCATCCCCAAAACGATCAACCACGTGGTGTTCTTCTCACCCGATTATGTCGGCAGTTATGAATTTTATGACCGGCATCTGGGCTTTCGTTATACTGATCACTCCAAAGGCACCGGCATTTTTGCGCGCGCTGATGGCACCTATGAACATCACAGCATATTCTGGGTAAATTGCGACCTGCCTATTGCACCGGACCACTTCAAATTCATGCATATTGCCTTCGGGCTTGATGATATTGATGAAGTGATGCTGGGTGCCAATATCATGGCAGACAAGGGCTGGAAGAATGAAAGCATGAACTCTTCCGGCGGAATTTCCCGTCATCGGGCGACCAGCGCCATCTACTATTATTGCGACATCCCCGGCAAATCGGGCGAAGCGGAATATCATGCAGACAGTGATTATCTGGACGATAACTGGGTGCCGCGCGCATGGGATTTCCGCTTTGGATCTCTGCTATGGTCGAACAATGCCCCGCCCATATTCCGTGGTGACAATATTCCGTGGGACATGGCCTTCGACGAAGACCGCAAAAGCTTTGATGAATATCGCAAAAGCACACCGGGCAAACAGCCGGTCAAGGGCAAATTGTCCGAACTGACCGAAGAGGATGAACACGCAATCTGAAGCAATCCGGAACCTTGTGGTTCGCTCCCGCCTTTTTCCCGCAAACAGGAAAGAGGCGGGGCATATGCGCTTCACATTTTGCCCTGTTCACATTTTGGAGTTGCCTGCGCTCCATTTGATCGACAGTTCAATCCCGCTGCCAATCGGCAACAAGACAGTCTGCATATCCGGCTTTGCCCGCACTTCTTCGCGATATTCGCGCACGTCTTCACGCGCGGATACCGGCTCAATCATATTGTCCGAACACAAAACCGCCTCTTCCGACAATTTGGGATAAAAGGCACGGAAGCACGGCGCGTAAAGCTCTTTCCACAGATCAACCAGCACGAAATCAAACGGGCCAGGGTCTGCATTGATCAATTCCACCGCGTCTCCGCAGCGTAGATCAACATAGTCCGCCAATCCTGCTTTTTCGAGCATATTGCGGGCATAATCCTGCTTGTAACCGGCAATTTCCATGGTGATAAGCTTCCCGCCAACAGCACGCGCAGCATCGGCCAGAACAAGGGTGGAATAGCCATAGGATGTGCCGATTTCGAGAAGCCTCTCCGGCTTGCGAGCAAGGATCAGTGCATGCATGAAACGTGCCGCATCCTCACCAATGGGGAGCAAAAATTCATCACGCACAGCAAAGCCACCCGGACCCAGATCACGCATTCGCTGCCTGTCCGCTTCCGCCCTCAGTCGATATTCATCAAACACCGACATCACTCTGGCATCTTCAAACATCATTTGGCTCCTCAACAAATTCGATCAGATTTCCGGCGCAATCGCGAATAAAGCATCCCTTGCCAAAATCCTCCTTGACGACAAAGGCAATATCCACCTGCTTGCCCTCCATCTCGGCAAGAAAATCATCAATGCTTTCGACCCGAAAAGCGAGATGCTTTGTCCCATGTGTTTTGAGGTCGGATGGCGGGTGGCGGCGATCTTCAGGCAAAGGTGCTGCCCCTTCCACCTCGAACAGTTCAAACCGCAATGGCCCCTTGCGGATCATCGCCGTGTCAGAACGCGCCGCCTCGATATAGAATCGTTTTTCCATTTCAAAGCCCAGCACGTCACCATACCAGGCAAGAGCAGCATCAAGATCGGGCACTGAAACCCCGCCGTGATGAAAGGTAAATTCTGGCACGGAACAGCTCCTATTTGTCAAAGATTGCGACGGCGCGCGTCCAGCCTGCGCTGGCGCCCCTGATCTTGTGCGGGAAGCAGGAAATCATGAAGCCGCTTCCGGGGATCGCCTCCAGATTGTGCAGCTTCTCTATATGGCAATAGCCAATATCCACCCCTGCCCTGTGCCCTTCCCAGATCAGCCTGGCATCGCCAGTTTCCTCCACCCGTTTCGCCGTATGGACAAAGGGCGCATCCCAGCTCCAGGCATCTATTCCGGTGACGCGCACTCCGCGCTCCAGAAGATACATCGTCCCTTCATAGCCCACACCGCAGCCCCGGCTGACATAGGCCGGGTCCGCTTCGGCCAGCGCCTTGCCCGCTGCGGTGTTGACCACAACAATATCGAGCGGCTGCAATTCATGGCCAATCCGTTTCAGCTCTGCCTCAATGTCATTGGCGGTGACAACATAGCCATCTTCCATATGCCGGAAATCAAGCTTTACGCCGGGGTTGAAAAACCATTCAAGCGGCATTTCATCAATCGTCTGTGCGGGGCGGGTGCCGCTCTCAAGCGCGGCGTCCTGTGTGCCATGATAATGCCACGGCGCATCAACATGGGTGCCGCTATGCGTGGTCAGCGTGACTCGTTCTGCCGCACAAAACCCCTCTCCGCCGCGCATGTCATCAATCGGCGCGCCGGGGAAGAAGGCTTCCAGCTCGTGCCTTGTTTCACTGTGGTTTTCATATTCGATTTTGGGCGCAAGAAAAGGCGGGTCGCTCACCACTTCATTGCACAATGTCATCGACAGATCGACATAACGACGGGCCATTTCTCTCTCCCTCAGGCCGCAAACAGTCCACCGGAATTGATACTGACATGCGCGCCGTGTTACACCTGAATGGGATGGCCGAACGGATCAAATGGTTTATTTCTGATCCTTGTCATTCATGCCATAGATGCCTGATCCGTAAAATTGCTATTATAGTTGCGCCGCGCAAACATGCTTGCTCTTTGATGGCTGGCATGTTCACGAAAAAGGAATTCTGCCCGCGCCCCGTCTCCCTGACGGATGGCATCGACAATGGCATGATGAAACCCATGGGCACGGTGCAGCATATCAAAGGCCTCCCGGTGCCCTGTCTGATCAAATACAATCACTGACGGGGCCACAAACGGAACCCGGTTCAGCCGTTCGATAAAGGAAGACAGGAGGAGGGAATCACACGCATCGATAATCAGCGCGTGAAAACGCGCATTCATTGCGCCATAAAGCCGCTCATCCTCAAGATCGAGATGGCGCTTGGCAAACAGGGCGTCTCCTTCTGCCAGGCATTTATCCAGTTTTTCAAGCCATTCCTGACCGATTCCTGCCTCTGCAATCTTCCGGGCGGCCCAGCCTTCCAGCAAGGCACGAAGATCAAGCGCCTCATAGATTTCCTTTTCGCCAAATTCGGCCACCTCGTAGCCACGCTTTCCAACCTGTCGGAGAAAGCCTTCAGCAGCAAGCAGGGGAAGGATATTGCGCACCGGAGTGCGTGACACGCCAAGCTGCTGCGCCAGCCCCGCCTCTGTCACTCGCTCTCCGGGAGCGAGTGCTTCTGTCAGGATCATTTCCTTGATCGTGTTTTCAAGTGTGCTGGCGGACATAGCCCCGATGATGGGATCAGGCAGTGCAAAATGTCAAGCCAAAAGGGATACATTTTGCGCACCAGCCCCATAACGTACCGACAAGAAACAGCAAATATATGTATCCATTTTTAGTATTTTTTTGCTATATTTCTCAATTTATCTATAATTTGGGATACATTTTCTTGTTTATTCGCGGAAAATGGGATAGGCACAATGTATCCAAAACAGATTATCCGGGAAGTGATTCGTATGACAAGCCTGCAAGACAAGATTGACCGCGAGGGCGACGCCCTTTCCATGCTGCGCAATTCGCAGGTCGGGCAATATGTGTTTCCCGTGGCACCTGAATTTTCCAACTGGCGCGATGAATGCGAGGCGTGGAGTAACACCGCCGTCCTGCTCGACCAGTCACATCACATGGTAGATCTTTATGTCGAGGGGCCGGATACAATCCGCCTGCTCTCGGACCTTGGCATCAACAGTTTCCGCAAATTCGGCCGCAACAAGGCCAAGCAATTTGTCGCCTGCAATCATCAAGGCCATGTGATTGGCGATGCCATCCTGTTCGGGCTGGATAGCAACCGGGTTAATCTGGTGGGCCGCCCGCATGTGCCCAACTGGGTGCAATATAACGCCGTGGCAGGTGGCTATGACGTGGTGGTGGACCGCGATGAGCGCACGCTGGATAATTCACGCGGACGCCGGACCTTCCGCTTTGAGGTGCAGGGACCAAAGGCGTGGGAAATTCTCGAAAGGGTCAATGGCGGACCGATTGACGACATCAGATTTTTCTCCATGGGCCAGATCAAAGTAGGCGGACGCAATGTCCGGGCGCTCAAGCACGGCATGGCGGCTGCGCCGGGGCTGGAACTATGGGGCCCGGCCAATGAAGCCGAAGAAGTGCGCGCGGCCATTCTGGAGGCCGGACGCGATCTTGGGCTGCTGCAGGGAGGAGCACGGGCCTATTCCACCGCCAGCACAGAATCGGGCTGGTTCGCCTCTCTCCTGCCCGCCATCTATACTGACCCGAAACTGGTTGATTATCGCCGCTGGCTCCCCGCCAGGGGGTTTGAGGCCAATGCCTCAATTGGCGGCAGCTTCATCTCCGACCGGATCGAGGATTATTACATTACACCGTGGGACAGCGGCTATTCCTTCATCGATTTTGACCATGACTTTATCGGTCGCGATGCCCTGCTTGCCCGAAAAGACGAGCCGCATCTGAAAAAGGTCACGCTGGTATGGGACAATGAGGATGTGGTGTCTATTTTCCGCTCTCAATTCAATGAAGGCGATGAACGGTTCAAATTCATGGAGGCCCCCGCAGCCTATTACGCCACATTCCCGTTTGATACGGTGATGCTGGGCGATGAGCGGATCGGTTTTTCAACCTATGTAGTCTATAGTTCCAATCAGCGCCGCTGGATTTCACTCGCACTGATTGATCCGCGCAAGGCAAACAATGGCGACACGGTTGAACTGATCTGGGGAGAGCCGGATGGCGGCTCACACCGTCCTGTGGTGGAACGCCACCGGCAAACCACGGTGAAAGCGACAGTCGCTCCAAGCCCGGTCGAATCCAAAATCCGCGAAGGATACAGGCCCTATCTTGCCCGGCAAAATTGACCCCTGCTTCGGAAGCGCCTTGGCATAAAGGCCTGGCAGGTGGCGGCAGGTTCTGCCCAGTCAGATTACTGTGCCAGATTACTGCGTCAGATTTACTGCCGCCTTGCCTTTTCCAGCAGGGCATTTACCGCCATGCCTGCAAGCATGGCTGCAACAAAGATCGCGGCGTGCAAGGGCTGGATAGCAAGCGATGCGATACCAGGTCCGGGGCACAGGCCGGCAATGCCCCAGCCAATTCCAAACAGGGCCGAGCCGATAACAAGCCGGGGGGTGATGTCCTTGCGGGTCGGCACATGAAAATGCCGGGCGAACCACGGATGGACAATCTTTGGCCGGATGATCCACGCCACCGCCATGACCATCACCGCCGTTCCCATAACAAAGGCAAGAGTCGGGTCCCACGCACCAAACAGATCGAGAAACCCGCGCACACGCGCAGGGTCTGTCATCCCGCCAATGGCAAGACCTGCGCCGAAAATCGTCCCGGAAACAAGCGGAAGAATGATCTGGCGGCTCATTGCAGCACCTCCAGACCAAGGCGGTTCATCACCCATACTGTCAGTATGCCAAACAGCATAAAAGTGATGGTGGCCACAATCGAGCGGGGCGCAAGGCGGCTCACCCCGCATACACCATGGCCGCTGGTGCAACCGCTACCCATCCGTGTGCCAAAGCCCACCAGAACTCCGGCAACCACCAGATAGAAGGGTGTAGCAAAGTGCGATTCCAGCCCGCCGGATACAAGCGAAACAAGCAATGCCCCGATCGGCAGGCCGATAAGAAATGCAAAAGCACTGGGCCGCGGCAAACCGTCATCGCATAATCCTGCCGCGCGTGCCGTAATGCCGGATATTCCAGCAATCCGCCCAAGACCGAGCAACATTAATGCCGCAGCGAGGCCTATCAGCCCGCCACCGATAATCCCGGCCAGAGGGGCGGCTTCAGGGTAGCCAGGCAAAGTCATATCCTGCACTCCGGCAGGGAGAAAAAAGCATATCCACACTCTGTTTTCATCGGTCGTAAACCCCCGGAACAGTCAGAAATAGTTGGCCCTACGCCAGCATAGCATAATTCCCCCCCGATAGTTTCAGCTATTTCCCCTGTCATAGTCCTCTATTGCCGCTTCCATATGATTGAGCGGACCATGGCCCGCACCAAAACCGGGGGCGAGACAAATTGCCCGATGGACATAATCACTCGCCTGACGGACTGCGTGCTCCATGCCCACGCCCTGTCCCAGAAATGTAGCAATTGCAGAAGACAGTGTGCAACCGGTGCCATGGGTGTGCACGCTATCAATACGCGGATGACGGATGAGGCATGGTCCCTGCTCAGGCCCGCCCTGTTCAATCAGAATATCGATAATTTCATCGCCAGCCCCGTGACCACCCTTGGCCAACACTGCGCAGCCGTATTTTTGCGCCAGTTTTGATGCAGCCTCAATGATGGCGGCCGGATTGTCAGCAGGCATTGCCGCCAGCACGGCAAGCTCTGGCAAATTGGGGGTTATCAGATCCGCCCGAAGCATGAGCTGCTCAAAGGCACGGATTGTCTCGCTATCGGCAAGAATGGCCCCGCTGGTTGCAATCATCACCGGGTCAAGCACAACCGGCCCGTCAAAATTCTTCAGCAAGTCGCTGACCCTATGGGCAATATCAGCAGAGCCGAGCATACCAATCTTGACAGCATCAGCACCAATATCGCTCAGGCAGCTTTCTATCTGCCTTACGACCATATCCGGACCCGGCAGTTCAACCCCCTGCACGCCTGTCGTATTCTGGGCGGTGATGGCGGTGATCGCTGTCATTGCGTAACCACCAAGCGATGTAATGGTTTTGATGTCTGCCTGTATCCCTGCACCACCGGAACTGTCTGATCCGGCAATTGCCAGAATACGGGCTAATGTCGTTTTGTCTGTCATCCACTTTCCTTGTCGTGTCTCCTTGCCGCGCAAAGTCATGAAAGTCGAGAAACCTGCTGCTTTCACGCAATTTCGGGTATTTACTCCGATGCCCCATTGCCTGCCATCCCACTTGCTCCTAACCGGACGATATGAGCAATCGCCGCGCAGATATTTTGATTGTCGGTGGCGGGCTGGCAGGAGGACTGACAGCACTGGCCATCCGGCAGGCAGCACCTGAGCTGCGCATCATGCTGGTCGAGGCTGGCGGGCATCTGGGCGGAAATCATCGCTGGAGCTGGTTTGAAACAGATCTGGAACCCGCAGAGAGAAATCTCCTGAGCCAGTTCCCGGTCCGGAACTGGCCAGATGGATATGAAGTGCGCTTCCCGACATACAGGCGCAGTCTGTCTACCCCCTATTATTCCCTGGCATCTGTCGATTTTGATCAGACTCTGCGCCGCAACCTGCCGGAAGATGTCATTCTGTGTGGCCGCAATGTCCGGCATATTGATGCTGCCGGCGTGATGCTGGAAGACAATGAGCAGATCACGGCCCGCTCGGTGATTGATTGTCGCGGCATCACCAGTGTTGATAGCCTGCACGGGGGATGGCAGGTCTTTCTCGGCCGCCATATCGAAACGGACCGGCCGCACGGGCTGGAAAAGCCGCTGATTATGGATGCCACAGTCAGCCAGCATGACGGATATCGTTTCGTCTATGTCCTGCCGCTGTCTGCCAATGAAATCTTTGTCGAGGACACCTATTACCGCGACACTCCGCATCTTGACACAGATGCTCTTTCCGAAAGGATTGACAGCTATTGCAAAAGTCGTGGCTGGCAGGGAACAATGCGCGATACCGAAACCGGCATTCTGCCAGTCATTACCGGCGGCAATTTTGACCAGTGGCAGGCTACTATGGCCATTGATGGCGTAACCTGCACGGGCACCCGCGCCGGTTTTCTTCATCCGCTGACAAGCTACAGCCTGCCATGGGCGGCGCGCACTGCCCTGGCTCTGGCTCTGAATGTGGTACACAATGTGCAACCGGATGGACAGGAACTCGCCCTGACAGTGCAAAACATGGCACGCAGACATTGGCATGAATGCCGGTTTTATCGCATGTTGGGCACCATGTTGTTTAACGCTGCAAAACCTGAATGTCGTTACCGTGTTTTTGAAAGATTCTACTCTCTGCCCGACGATTTGATCGAACGCTTCTATGCCGGGCATTCAACATTGAAAGACAAGATCCGGATTCTGGCTGGTCGTCCGCCAGTGCCGCCTCTGCGGGCGATGCTCTCGCTGGCAACACCGGGAAGCCAGATGTTTTCTCCGGGCGCTATGTCATGAACCTGTCTGACAAACAGGCCTGTGTCATCGGAGCGGGGTTTGGTGGGCTGGCTCTTGCGATCCGGCTGCAAACAGCAGGCATAAGAACAACCATTGTCGAGGGACGGGACAAACCCGGTGGCCGGGCCTGGTATTGGGAAAAAGACGGATTTACCTTTGATGCCGGGCCGACAGTCATCACCGACCCTGATTGCCTGCGCGACTTGTGGGCGATCAGCAAGCATGACATTGACCGCGACGTGGAACTGATGCCGGTCAGTCCGTTTTACCGGCTCAACTGGCCCGACGGCACCAGCTTTGACTATTCCGGCGACGATTTGCGCCTGCGGGCAGAAATTGACCGGATCGCTCCGGGTGATCTCGGTGGCTATGAAGAATTTCTGGCCTATTCCGAAAATGTCTGGCGGGAAGGCTATGTCAGGCTTGGCAGCGTTCCTTTTCTGGACTTTTCCTCCATGATCAAGGCCGCGCCTGCCCTGATGCGTTATCAGGCATGGCGATCTGTCTATAGCAAGGTCAGCAGCTATGTCCGCTCGGAAAAGCTGCGCGAGGCCCTGAGTTTTCATACCCTGCTGGTCGGCGGCAACCCCATGACAACCAGCAGCATCTATTCCCTGATACACAAGCTGGAAAAGGATGGCGGCGTGTGGTGGGCGCGTGGGGGCACCAACCGGCTGATTGCAGGAATGGTGCGTCATTTCAAACGGCTGGGCGGGGTGCTGCGCCTGTCCGATCCGGTGGTGGAAGTGACCACCATTGGCAACCGGGCATCGGGCGTGCAATGCGCCAGCGGCTGGACCGGGAGCTTCGATGCAGTCGCCAGCAATGCCGATATCATGCACACCTATCGCGATTTGCTGAAATCCACCCGGAGAGGGCAAACCTATTCACGCGCATTATCGCGCAAACGCTTCAGCCCCAGCCTGTTTATCGTGCATTTCGGCATTGAGGGAAGCTGGCCGGGAATACCGCATCACATGGTGCTTTTTGGCCTGCGTTACAAAGGCTTGCTGGATGACATCTATGCCAACGGCGTGTTGCCACAGGATTTCTCGCTCTACCTTCATCACCCGACCATAACTGACCCCAGTATGGCTCCGCCGGGGATGAGCACATTTTATGCGCTGACCCCGGTCGCAAATATGGGTAAACTGACGGTGGACTGGCAACAGGTGGGCCCCATGCTGGAAAAACGCATTCTCGATATGATCGGCGAACGCCTGATCCCGGATATTCACGGGCGAATTGTCACGAGTTTCCATTATGCTCCACCGGATTTCGCACGGGATCTCCACGCATGGCAGGGCAACGCATTCAGTCTGGAGCCGCTGCTCACACAAAGCGCGTGGTTTCGCGGGCATAACCGGGATGATGAAATTCCGAATTTCTATCTGGTCGGTGCCGGCACGCATCCGGGTGCAGGAATACCCGGCGTGATCGGGAGCGCAAAGGCCACCGCCGGGCTGATGATTGCGGATCTGGAAGCATGAGGGGCGAACGAACCCTTGTCCCATCCATGATCCTGCGGGAAACGCCGCATGAAATGGGCGGTGGGCATAGCCGTGAAGAACTGGTCGAACTGTCCTGCGAAGCGATTCGCCATGGCTCCAGAAGCTTCGCCTCGGCCAGCCAGCTCTTTGGTCGCTATACCCGCGAAAAAGTCTGGCTGCTTTATGCCTGGTGCCGCCGCTGCGATGATATTGCCGACAACCAGAAACTGGGCGGCGATCTTGGGGAACAGTCGCGCAAGCATGATCGTGTAGGGGCAATCCGTATCCTGACGGCGCGTGCGCTTGACGGCCTGCCCACCGCCGATCCGGCCTTTGATGCCTTTGGTGTGGTAGCCAAGGAATGCGGCATCACCACCCGGATGACCGAAGATGTCATAACCGGATTTGAAATGGACGCAGATGACTGGCGCCCGCGCACGGAAGATGATCTCCTGCGCTATTGTTACCATGTCGCCGGTGCCGTGGGGGTGATGATGGCCGTGGTCATGGGCGTTTCCCCTCATGATGACGAGGTGCTGGATCGGGCCTGCGATCTGGGCATGGCTTTCCAGCTCGCCAATATCGCCCGTGACATTTACGAGGATGACGCTGCCGGACGGTGCTACCTCCCGATAGAATGGCTGGTGGAAGAGGATGTTGAGCCGGGCCAGCATATGAAGCCCCATCACCGGCAGGAACTGGTTGATATGGTGGCGCGCCTGGTGGATCTGATGGACACTCATGCGGCGGCTGCCCGGATTGGCACGAAATCCCTGTCTTTCCGCAACCGCTGGGCCGTTCTGGCCGCCACGAAAATCTATACCGGCATTGGCCATGAGGTGCGCCAGCGCGGACCGGCAGCATGGGACCACCGGGTGCGGATCTCCCGTCTGGACAAGGCACGGTTCATTTCCTCATCCTTCTGGGAATCGCTCAGAAACCGGCCAGAGCGCGTGCCCCTGCCGCAGTGGAAGCGCGAATTGCTGGGTCCGGCAGCCGGTAACGGAGGTGTTTCAACACCTCTGATGGGCTGACCGGATTACGGCTGCGGCCTGATATCACCCCTGCGGTAAAGCGTCGGCCAGAACCGCCGCGCGAAGCTCCGGGATACCCATCCCTTTTTCTGCGCTGGTGACATGAATTACCGGATAAGCCGCCGGATGTTTACGTGCCTCTGTTTCCACGGCTACGCGCACCTGTTCCAGCTCGCTGGCCTTGACCTTGTCCGCCTTGGTCAGAACTACGCGATAGCCAACCGCGGCTTCATCAAGCATTTTCATCATGTCCCGGTCAACATCTTTCAGGCCATGGCGACTGTCCACCAGCACCAGAGTGCGCATCAGCACCTGTCGGCCACGCAAATAACTGCGCACCAGATCTTTCCACCGCTCCACCACTTTAACCGGCGCTTTGGCAAAGCCATAGCCAGGCATATCCACCAGACGGAACTGCAAGGGATCACCGACATCAAAGAAATTAAGCTCCTGCGTGCGGCCC
>JBKEEC010000223.1:0-23889 GCA_047975785.1 Sphingomonadaceae bacterium
GCCATCCCCTGCCGCTCGTGCTGGGAGAACATGTGGATGCTGTCGTGACGCATCAGTGGGAAAACGCGCTGAATTATCTCTATTGGGATGTGCTGTATTCAGGGCGCCCGCTGGTGCATAATGTATCTGATCTCAGGGATGTGGGATATTACTATCCTGATTTCCGGCCCGCAGATGGCGGAAGGGTGCTGGTAGACGCCCTGCAGCATCATGAAAACCGGCGCAGTCTCGCCCGCCCGCGCGAACTGGAGGTGCTGTGGGAATACAGCGTTGATAATCCGGCAGTGCAACTTGCCTATTCACAGCTGATTCTTGAAGCGATGGAGACAGACGCATGAGATACCCATGGAAAGCCCCTGCCAGGGCCTTCATTCTATCTGGCCAATATGCTCTTGCCCTGTTGGCGATGCTTGGCCCTGTTTCGCTGCTCCCTTTCGCGTCTGCCAATGCGCAGGTGGCAGGTGGACTGGGAACCGCACCGCCGCCATCGCAATCCCCGGCCGATCGGGTGCGCACAGCACTGGCCGGTGCCGGTATTACCGCCTGTGCCCCGGCGATAGAGCGTGCGGCCAGATTTCTGTTTGAAGACGGGGATGGCAATTTTACCATTCAGCCGCTTGCCCCTGATGTGAATCGCTGGCCGGTTGTCCTGACGATGGAATCGCGTCATGCAGGCGAGGGGGGCACACGCCTGTCGGTTGTAACCATTGCCCCGGCCGGATCGTGCTCAGGCAGTTATGAGCAGATCATTAGCTGGAGCAAGAGTTGTGACGCTGTGAAATCCGGTGTCTTTGCAGACTTCAAATCCGAGCGTGTGCTCTATCAGGGAGTGCGCCAATCCGAACTCACCCCCGGTATCCAGCTTTATCTGATGCCGGCAGGCAATGGGTGTGTCTCGGTCAAGAAGGAATTGATTGGATGACGATTATGCCGCCCGGTCAGTTTGTGCCTGAAAATGCCCTGATTGGTGATGGATATACCATAGGCATCAGTATTTTTGTGACGGCAGAAGGCAAGCTGGGTCTGTTTGAAAACGGATTGCGTCAAAATGTCCTGTTTCTGCACGCGCTGTTCCAGGCATCGCCGCGCTGCAAACGGGTGTTCCTGCTTAATCACGGCGATGGAGAGCCGGTTGATCCGATGGGTGAGGCTGGCATTCCGCCTGAATCCATTGTCCGCACCCATACGGTGCTGGATGAGCTGGATTACGTTATCTCGATTGGCGGGGCGCTGGATCGGGAGACGGTTGCGGCACTTAAACAGCGGCATATTCCTGTCATCGGCTATAAATGTGGCAATGGCGGGGTGATTGCGATGGAGGCCATGTGTGCTGACCCGCCACGGCCTGATGCGGAGCGGTATTTTGACAAGGATTATTTTGATCTGATCTGGATGACACCGCAGCATATTCACACCTATAAAGGCTGGTGCGAGACAGTGTATCGTGCCCCGGTGGTCGAGGTCGGGCAGGTATGGTCACCATGGTTTGTTGAACGCCGGCCTGAGGGTGTGCTCAGCCGCTATGGGTATCGTCCGGGGAATCGACCATGGCGGGTGGGAGTGCTGGACCCCAATATCACCGTGATGAAAACCAGCCATATGCCTATGCTGGTATGCGAAGCTGCATGGCGGGCCAGACCGGACAGTTTCGCCAGTTTCCGGATCACCAATGCGGATCGCTATGCCGATAATGCCGGGTTTATGGGCTTCTTCCATTCACTTGGCGCCGCACAGGCTGGCAGGATGGTGGCCGATGCACGCTATGTCGGGATTGATTTCATCGCCGACCATTGTGATGCCGTTGTGACCCATCATTGGGAAAACGGTCTGAACTACCTTTATTATGAGGTTTTGCACGGCGGCTACCCGCTTATTCACAACTCAGGATTTCTGCGCGATTACGGATATTATTATCCGGATTTTCAGGCGATCAGGGGAGGGCAGGCGTTGCTGGAAGCAGTGGCGAACCATGATGAAAATCTGGAAGCCTATCGTGTACAATGCGCCCGCCTGATCGAGAGTGTCTCGCCTGTATCCGACGAAAACATTATGCGTCATGAGCAATTGCTGGCCATGGCCAGGGCGCATGTCGGGTAATACCAGAGTGTGACAGAGTGCGATGACCTTGACCCACAGCACCGTGGTCAAGCCCGCGCGAGGCCAGAGCGTTTTATTGCTTTTCGCGCACTGTTGTAGAGCGAGGCTGTAGAGCGGTAAATAAAACCCCCGATATGGTGAACCATATCGGGGGCCCCCCTGTGCAACTTCCTAAGGCGGGCAGAAGCCGACAGAAGGATAGGGTAATAGAATCAGCCGTTCGCCCCCAAGGCACATTCACGGCTATTCCATGTCAGGTGATCTATTTTGGTGTCACCATTCTTGTTTTCAAAACTGATCCTCAAACGACACCGGATCGGGTCTTCCGGTCCGGTAACAAGAAAAATTATGTAGTCCCAGGAACGCTCACGTATTTCACGAAAGTGTGGCGGTCCGATAAGCGTATAAACCGATGCCTTGTTTGACCCGACGCGGATCGGGATCAATTGCGCAGCAGATACGGTAACTCCACTTTTGCGCATGGTTTGATCCGTTTCCCTGAACGAACCGGGGTCAACCAGAACATCACTTCGTAAATCTTTTGCTGTGGCCGGAGAAAGAGCAAGTAATGCCCCTAACAGACCAGCGTATTTCCTGAACTTCATGAAATATTGTCTCCTGCAGCGCAGCATTTGGCGAGCGTGACGAAAAGACTGGTCTGCCCTCCCTCAAGAAAGGGCCCTGTATGCAGGCCAGACCAGTAAATAACGGCCAAATGCAATTTTCAACTGCTGGATAAATATCAAACTTTCTTACTTCTTTACCTCCGTAACTTCCCGCAGGACAGGCGATCCTGCTGACAACAGCACATCGCCCCGCGACCCGAAGGTCCCGCAGAAACGATGGAATTCTGGAACTGGATTTGCCCCCAGTAAGTAGCTATACGCTACGCACGATGCTCCAGAACTCCATCTTTTGTCAAATGCTATTCCCACCATTTCCGTGCTATGCGCACATTGAGTATGGGAATATGCGGTATTAACTGAAACCACTTATTGAGGAAGTTTCACGAAATTCCAAGGAAACAATGCGGGTTTTGCATTTCTTGACATTTACACTGATCTGGCGGGAATTATTGTGGGTCTAAAAGTAAAACATGTTCAGCTTGTCGTGCTGCTTGGTGTAATTCCTGTGCTTTGTGGTTGCACAAGCAAGGGGACGCTGGCAACCTATGGCTATGAGCCGCTGGATGCCCGGAGTGTAGCTGTGGAAGCGAATGACCATTGCGCTGAAATGCAGGCGCCTGTCATGAAGGCGCTGGCCAGCCACGGAATTGCAATTGCAGCGGATGCGCCGGTTATTCTTGACCTTGCCTGCAGCAGCCGTCCGGGCGCGCTGACTGTGGTGGAAAACACGCCTGCGCCTGCCGGTAAAAAATACTCCAGCAACTTCCCCCGTATCTCCGAAGCTGTGATTGTTGCCTATGACCGGGAAGGCAAGGCCCTTACCGTGGCCACGGCCGCAGCAGGCCACAAGCAGGATGAAAATGTGGCTGATCCACTGGCCGAAGCCGTTGTGGCGCGTCTGTTCGGATCTTCCTTGCAGTGAAGAATTCGGTTTTTGCCCTGGATGATGACCCCCAATGGCTTCAGGCGATCGAGGATGCAGTTCTGGGGAGTGATATCGCGCTTGAAAGATTTACCCGTTTTGCGGATTTCAAACGACATATCAGGCGTGCGTCTCCTGACCTGATCGTGCTGGACTGGAATCTGGGGGATGTCACCGGGCTGGATGTGCTGCAGTGGCTGCGTAACGATCTTTCCAGCCCTGTGCCAGTGATCATGCTGACCTCGCGCGATGCGGAAACGCATATTGTCACCGCATTGGAAACAGGCGCTGATGATTATGTTACCAAGCCTGTCGCCCTGCCTGTCTTGCGCGCGCGTTTGCGTGCCTTGCTCCGGCGGGCGCAGCAGCAGACAGAACCGGCAGGCCAGGAAATTTACGGCGATGTGAAGTTTGATTGCGAAACCCGCACGGTCGAGCGTGAGGTTCCGGTCAAGCGATTGAGCAATCGGGAGTTTGACCTTGCTCTCCTGCTGTTCCGTAATATCGGATCGCCTATAGCCCGTGATACGATTTACACGAAAATCTGGGGGAATGAGCCTTCTGTCCAGTCGCGAACGCTGGACTCGCACATTACTGCCTTGCGCAGAAAATTGAATCTCAGACCTGAATATGGCTATATGCTGTCTACAATATATGGCTTTGGCTATCGGCTTGAACAATTGGATAAATCGTAATGTTCCTTTCATGGCGTGTGTGGCTGGCAGCGTGTTTTGCGCCTCTGGCGTGCCTGTTGCTGTTTGTGGTGCCCTCGCAGGCAGAAACACCCATTCGCTACGAGGTCCGGAAAGGGGATACATTATACGCTCTGGCGCAGGAACATTTCCGGCGCCCGTCAGATATGATCCGGGTGCAACGGATTAACCGCATCAGCGACCCGCGCAGGATGCAGACTGGCCGGATTCTGGTTATCCCGCGGTCTTACCTGCGCTATCAGCCGCTCAACGCAAAAATACAGGCATTCAGGGGTTCTGTCCTGATCCGGAGGGCCGGTTCCGGTGCGACCACCAATGCTGTTGCCGGAATGACACTGGAGGAAGGAGACAGGATACGCACCGCACCTGCCGGCTTTGTCACGCTGGCTGTGGATGGCGGCGTGCGCACCACCCTGCCATCTTCCAGCGCGGTTATCCTGCAGCGCCTGCGTCGCTATTCCATAAACGGAGAGGTGGAACGCGTCATTGCCCTGCAGGAAGGGCGCGGCGATATTGACGCCAGTGGTCTGCGCCGGAAAGGAAGCAAGGGCGGTCTGGAAGTGCGGACGCCAAATGCGACAGCAGCCATTCGCGGCACAGAGTTTTCGGTTGCCGTTCTGTCTGGCGGCACGAGCGTATCCGTGCATGAAGGCAAGGTTGATGTATCCGGGAACAGCAAGGTTTCCGGCCAGTCGGCTGATCTGCCAGAGGTGAATGTTGATGGCGGATTTGGTGTTGCCGTCAGTGAAGAAGGGTTATCACCTCCTATCAAGCTGCTGGATGCGCCGGAACAGGTGGACCCGCGCCGCCTGAAAACCGGGCAGGATGTGCGGTTTGACCTGAAGCCGGTTGCAGGCGCAGGGACCTATCGTTTCCGGCTGGGGACAGACGCAGGAATGATCGACAGCGTGGCAGAGGTTGATTCTACACTGCCTACGGCCAGTTTCGCCAATCTGGAAGATGGCAATTATTTTCTTCGGGTCAGTGCGGTAGATGCTCATGGGCTTGAGGGGATGAGCCGGACCTATCCCTTCCGGCGTCTGCTTTCGACCATGGATGGGCTTGCACCGGGTTTCGGCGATGATGGCAAGATCGTATTTCGCTGGATGGCTGAAGGCGAGGGCGGGCCGAGCCGCTTCATACTGGCCGGTGACCGTGAAGTGACCAAAGCCTTGCTTGACCGCCCCGGAATTGACGGGACAGAAATCGTGCTCGAAGGATTGCCTCCCGGCACCTATTACTGGGTGATTGAGCGACGACTGGTTGCCGATGGCGAGGTTGAAATAATCCGTAGCACCGCGCAAGAGCTGGTTGTGGCGGCACAATGAAAGCACGTTTTGCGCGTTCGGCAAGGCTGGCGCGCGAATGGGTCATTATCGCTATTCTCACGATTGGCGGGCTGATCGGGTTGAGCCAGTCCGGCCTTGCCGACAGGTGGAACAATGCCGTCTATGACTGGCTGGTCCGGCAACAGCCTCCTGATGCCACTCTTGCACGTGATGTGTTGATTGTCGCGATTGACGAACAGGCACTGCTCGAAATCGGACCCTGGCCCTGGGATCGCAGCGTTCACGCGAAAATAGTGGAGCATTTGCAGCAGGCCGGTGCCCGTTCCATCCTGTTTGATATTCTGTTTCTTGACCCTGCCGGAGGTGACAGCACATTTTCCCAGGCCATGGAACAGGCCGGAAATGTGACACTGCCCTACCGGATTGAAGCGCCGGGCCTCAATGGCGAAATCTATGATCTGGAACAGCCTGTTCCCGTTCTGGAGCAAGCATCTGCTGCTACCGGACATGTGATGGTGTCTGCGGACAGGGATGGGGTCATCCGCTCCCTTGACAGGTATTACCGGATCGGATCTGTCCAGTGGCCTCATATCGCAGTGGCCACAGCGGCGGCCTTTCCATCTGCGGGGGAGAATGGGGCGACGGAACCGGCAACCACATTGGAGCGCCCGCTTATCGGTTTTTCGGCGCCTCCGGGTGGTTTCTCTACAGTGTCTGCCAGTGCCTTGCTCAATGATGAGGTTCCCGCGGCAGTGATTGAGGGGCGCGATGTGCTGGTGGGCAGCACGGCGGCCGGGTTGGGAGATTTTTACGCCACGCCATTCGGGGATCAGGGGCAGTTGATGCGCGGGGTTGAACTGACCGCCAATGCGCTGGTTGCCCAGCGGCAGGGTCTGTGGATCAGCAAATTGTCGCGGGCGATGAATCTGGTGCTTGCTATTGCTCTGGTCTTGCTTGTGCTCATCGCTTTTGTTCGTCTGCGGGCACGCGCTGCGCTTGCGCTATCCTTTACTGCCATGGCGGGCCTGATTCTGGCCAGCGCGATCCTGCTTCAACTGGGCTACTGGTTTGCGCCGGTTGCGCCATTGATTGCCCTTGCCCTAAGCGGCCCTGTCTGGGCATGGCGCAGGCTGGCACAGGTCGATGATTTCATGGAAGCGGAACTTGTCCGGCTTGGGGCAGAGGCACCGGCAGGCGCTGATATGCCTCTGCAATCCCCCCTGACGGACCCGATAGGGCATCGGATAGGGCAGCTTCAGCACGGGCTGTCACAGCTCAGGGATATGCGATCATCGCTGGAGCAGGTGATTGATTATCTGCCCGATGCAACCATGGTTATTAATCGGGATGGCAAAATCGCCAGGGTGAATCGCGCCATGATACAAATGGTCGATTCATTTCGCAGGCCGGGATTTTCTCCCGCCATGCCGCAAACGCTTGATGATCTGAACACACTGTTTGATGAAGCAGGAACATCCGAAATCCAGCATCTGGCTGATCTGGACCGTCTTCAGGCAGAACAAATGGATGAAGAGGCCCATCCGGCACTGGAACTGGCGACCCCCGATGACCGGCATTTTCTGGCAGCGGCCGAGGGTGTCCCCGGCCGTGACGTGCTGATTGTAACCTTTGTGGAAATCAGTGTTTTGCGGCGGGCGCTGCGTGAAAAGGAGCGGGCGCTACAATTCCTTTCCCATGATTTGCGTTCGCCCATTGCATCGGGTCTGGCCTTGCTGGACGGTATAAAAAGCGAGGAACCCGATCGCCATGCGCAAATGGAAATGGTCAGGCGTCCTATCCAGCGTGCGCTGGATCTGGCCAGCAGCTATGTTCTGCTGGCCAAGGCAGAAGAGGGGAATCTGTCGCGCTCAGAATTTGATCTGGTTGGATGTCTTGAAGAAGTGATGGATGTGTTCTGGCCGTTATCTCAGTCACAGGGGATCAAGATTGAAAGTGTATTTCCCGAACAGGAACTTGTGATCGAGGCAGACCGGGTGGCGATTACCCGCAGTGTTGAAAACCTGCTCCGCAATGCCATAGAACATGGTGCGGGCAAAGGAGACACGATCCGCGTAAAGGCGCAGGAAAAGGGCGCAAATGTGCGCATATGCGTGGAAGATGGGGATGGAGGCAGTGTCGCGTCTATTGCCGGGGCTATTGCCGCCTATCAGCGAACGGGAACGCTATCCTCTGGCACAGGTCTGGGGCTGGCCTATTGTGTGACCGTGATGCGACGACATGGCGGAACCCTGCAGGCCTTGCCTGTTGCCACGGGCAAGGCTTTATGCCTTGATTTCCCGCGAGGTATCTGAGCGGAGCCAACTCCGTATGCGCCAGAATCAATACAGAAATCAGCGGTCCGGTTTTTCCAATGTGCTGAGAATACCGCGCACTGTGCGCACTTCCAGATGGTTCCAGCCCGGCTTGGTCAACATGGTACGCAGCGTGCGGTGTGTGGTTTCAGCGCGATCTTCAGGCAGGAAATAGGCTTTTGGTTCCAGCAGGGATTCCAGATGGGCAATCATGCCGTCAAGCTCTGCCTGCGGGGCAGGGGGGAGGATATCTTCCACTGTAGGCTGCGTCAGAACCTGCGTTTTTGACCATTCATAGGCACATAATATCACGGCCTGCGCCAGATTTAGCGAGGCAAAGGCCGGATTGACCGGCACGGTGATGATTGCACGGGCAAGGGCAACATCATCTGTTTCCAGCCCTGAACGCTCCGGGCCGAACAAAATCGCGCTGCGCCCGTTTTGCGTGACAATTTTCTGCGCGGCCTGTTCAGGTGTGAATACTGGCTTTGTTACTCCGCGCTTGCGAACGGTAGTGGCATAGATATGCGCGCAATCGGCTACCGCATTTGCGGTGCTGTCATAGATCCGGGCATTTTCCAGCACAATATCGGCACCGGAAGCAGCCGGTCCGGCAGTGGGGTTGGGCCAGCCATCACGCGGGGCAACCATGCGCAGCTCGCTCAATCCGAAATTGAGCATGGCTCTGGCGACCTTGCCGATATTCTCTCCCAGTTGGGGGCGGACAAGGACAATGACAGGGCGGTTGACAGGGTTGTCAGCCTGAGTGGACATCACCCATCTCGCGGACACTGCTGGCAAATTCCTCAAAGTCGCGGGCTTCACTGAATTCGCGATAGACACTGGCAAAGCGGATATAGGCGACTGAATCAATCTGGCGCAGACCGTCCATTACCAGCTCGCCAATGCGGGAGGACGGGACCTCGTTTTCGCCGGATGTTTCAAGCTGGCGCTGGATACCCGAAACGAGCTGGTCCAGCCGCTCCTGCGTGATCCCCCGTTTGCGGCAGGCAAGGGCAACAGATTGTTCCAGCTTGCTGCGATCAAACGCCTCGCGGCGTAATTCGGTGCCCGTCGGGCCGCTTTTCACCACCATCACTTCGCGCAATTGCACCCGCTCGAAAGTGGTGAAACGGGCGCCGCAGCGATTGCACTGCCGTCGCCGCCGGATAGAGGCATTATCCTCGGTCGGGCGGCTGTCCTTTACCTGACTGTCTTCATGTGCGCAAAAAGGGCATCTCATGGGAAATTATGAACCATGATATATTACAGGCCGGGATAGACCGGAAAGGCGCTGCATAACTCTTCGACACGGCGACGCACGGATTCTTCAATCTGGGCATCGCCTTCAGCGCCATTTTTGCCAAGGCCGTCCACCACTTCGGCGATTAGCTGGCCAATCAGGCGGAATTCATCCGTGCCAAACCCGCGGGTTGTGCCTGCAGGTGTGCCAAGACGGATGCCGCTGGTCACAAATGGGCTACGCGTGTCGTAGGGAATGCCATTCTTGTTGCAGGTCAGCCATGCGCGATCCAGCCCATGCTCTGCAGCCTTGCCGGTCACGTCCCTGGCTGTAAGGTCAACCAGCATCAGATGGTTGTCGGTGCCGCCTGATACAACCCGCAGGCCATTGGCTTCAATACTGGCAGCCAGTGCGCGTGCGTTCTGGACGACGCGCTCGGCATAGCGGGAAAAATCGGGCCGCAATGCTTCACCAAAGGCCACCGCCTTGGCCGCGATGACATGCATGAGAGGGCCACCCTGCAGGCCAGGGAACACCGCCATATTGAGCGGTTTTGTCAGTTCGGGGTCGTTCCAGAGAATAACTCCCGAACGAGGACCGCGCAGGCTTTTATGCGTGGTGGTAGTGACAATATGTGCATGAGGAAAAGGCGAGGGATGCGCACCTCCGGCTACAAGACCGGAAAAATGCGACATGTCGCACAGAAGTGTTGCCCCCACCTCATCGGCAATTTCGCGGAAACGGGGGAAGTCCCAGATGCGTGAATAGGCGGTGCCGCCGCAGATAATCAGCTTTGGCCTGTTTTCACGGGCAAGCCGGGCGACTTCATCCATATCGATCAGTTCGTCATCCTTGCGCACCCCATAGGGCACCGGATTAAACCATTTGCCGCTCATATTGACCGGAGAGCCATGCGTGAGGTGGCCGCCGGAATTGAGGTCCAGTCCCATGAAACTGTCACCTGGCTGCAGCAATGCCAGAAAGACAGCCTGATTCATCTGGCTGCCGGAATTGGGCTGGACATTGGCAAAAGTGCAGCCAAACAGTTCTTTGGCCCGCTCAATCGCCAGCGTTTCCACGACATCGGCATATTCGCAGCCACCATAATAGCGTTTACCCGGATAGCCCTCGGCATATTTGTTGGTGAGGATGCTTCCGGTTGCTTCCAGCACGGCCCTGCTGGTTATGTTCTCGCTTGCGATCAGCTCTATCTTGCTGCGCTGACGGCCGAGTTCCTTCCCGATGGCATCGGCAATTTCGGGGTCGGCGGCAGCGAGATCATCATGCCAGAAACGCTGCATGGGGTCGGCAAGGGTGGTGGTCATTGGATCAGTTCCCGTTTGCAGGGGTGGAGAGTTTGTCTACCCGGCGCTGGTGACGTCCGCCGGCAAATTCGGTCGATAAAAACGCATCAAGGCACGCCTTGGCCATGTCTGCTCCGGTCAGGCGGGCACCCATGGCGATGCAATTGGCGTTGTTATGTTCACGGGCAAGGCTGGCCGACAGCGGTTCCCCCACCAGAGCGCAACGGACTGCAGGGTTGCGGTTGACCGCAATCGAGATTCCGATACCGGATCCACACAAGGCAACGCCGTATTCTGCCGTGCCATCAGCCACGACGCTGGCAAGCATATAGCCGTAGTCAGGATAATCGACACTATCGGCACTGTCCGGTCCAAGATCGGCGACTTCATGGCCCTGGTCTATCAAATAGTCGCGCAACTCTGCCTTGAGGTTGAGTGCGGCGTGATCAGAAGCAATGGCGATGCGCATGGCGTTCTCTGTTGAATGGGTCGGGATTCGGAAAAACAGCCAATAGGACGGCTGGAGCAAAATCGCCAGTGCCGATCATGGATTTGTGGATATGAGCCGGAATATTCGTTCCCGGCCAGCATCTTTCAGCCGATTTGCGGATAATCGGGCAGGGAATCAAATGCGTTTTTCAGGGCTTCTCCCCAGCCGGAGGAAATGGTGCGGAAGAAATCATCGGATTCGGTAATCCGGCGTTCCTGCAAGGGAGAGAAATTATCACATTCCAGCACGAGAAGATCCAGCGGCATACCGACCGAGAGATTGGCCTTGAGCGTGGAATCAAAGCTGACCATCAGCAATTTGACAGCCTCTTCAAACCGCATGTCACGCTCATATCCGCGCAGGATAATCGGGCGGCCATATTTGGTTTCCCCGATCTGGAAAAACGGCGTGTCCTCGCTCGCCTCGATAAAATTTCCTTCGGGGTAAATCAGGAACAGGCGAGGGTCCATGCCCTTGATCTGCCCGGCAAGGATCATCGAAGCTGTAAACTTTCCGGAAGCATCCGGCCCGTTTTCTGCCTGGGTTTCCTGCACGGTTTCGCGCAGAAGATCACTGACAATATTGGCCGCCTGAAACATGGTGGGAACATCATACAGGGAATTATGCCTGTCTGATGGTGATTTGCTGCGTTCTTCCAGCTTGCTGACAACGGATTGTGTTGTAGCCAGATTGCCCGCGCTCATCAGGGCAATAATCCTGTCACCTTCTACCGACCAGTGAACCATTTTTTTGAAGCTGGAAATATTATCGACCCCCGAATTGGTGCGGGTGTCGCTCATCAGCACCAGACCCTTGTCGAGCATCAGACCGACGCAATATGTCACAATATCATGTTCCCTGTTATGATTTTTACAGTTTACTGTTCAGCGATTTGCTGTTCCACGGCAAGGGTTACATGCAATTCGCTTTCTCCTGCCCCGTAGGAAACACCGGCTACCGGCGCTGCATCACGATAATCGAAGCCCGTTGCCACGCGCACATATCTTTCATCCGGGCTGATTCCGTTTGATATGTCAAACCCCACCCATCCCAGTCCATCGACATGTGCCTCGGTCCAGGCGTGACCGGCCTCCTGGTCAATGCGATCATTCATCATCAGATAGCCGCTGACATAACGGGCCGGTATATCCAGCATTCGGGCAGCACCGATAAAGATATGCGCATGATCCTGGCAAACGCCATGTCCTGCTTCCAGTGCTTGCTCTGCCGTTGTTTCGACATTGGTATGGCCAATTTCATAGCGCACGGATTCCTGGATGGCAGTGGAAAGCTGGTGGAGTGTTTCAAGCGTGGACTGGCTCTGCGTATCCAGCGAGGCAACCAGCTTGCGCATATGAGATCCGGCACGGGTCAGTCTGGTCGTTCGCAGGAAGCTCCACAAGGGCAAATGGCCGGAATGGCTGCCAATGATCCCGGCGGCATCCGAAGTATCCACAAGCCCGCGACATTCTACCGTCAGTTCTGTGGCACCCGGATCGACATTCACCAGAACGGTGCTGTTGAAATGATGGTCTTCATATTCGACCTCGATCCGCGAACCGCCCAGCACCATATCCCAGTCCAGAACCTGCTGGTTATGTGTCGATTTCGGACGCATACGCAGTCTTTGCAATCCGTGGGAAACCGGATCACTGTAACGGTAATGCGTGGTATGATGGATGGATAATCGCACGGAAAATTCGCCCTATCTGGTGAAACGGTAATTCGCGGCGATAATATTGGCCAATTGCTGGTTTTCCGCAATGAAGCCAACAAGAAATTCATGCAGACCGTGGTCTATAATCTGTTCTATATCCATGTCCTGCAATCTTTCTGATGCACCAACAATGGCGGCCAGTGCTTCTGATTTCTCTCCATATTCCCGGACCAGATTTTCAAGAGTTGTCCGCAATTCCTGGTAGCAGAATGCAAGACTGCGAGGAAACCTGTCATCCAGAATGAGAAACGCGGCAATGCCATGCGGGTCCATTGTGCCGGCATTGAGCCAGCGATAGGCGCGTTCACCCGAAACGGAGCGGAGCATCATTTCCCATTGCACATTATCAAGGCTGGACCCTACCCATGCGCTGGATGGCAGCAATACGTAATATTTCACATCCAGAATACGGGCGGTGTTATCGGCGCGTTCAATAAAGGTGCCCATCCGGGCAAAACGGAAATTTTCGCGCCGCAGCAATGTGCCATCCATTGCCCCCCGCACCAGTGTCGACTGGCGACGAATGGCGGACAAAACCTCGCCCAGATTGCTTTCCTGCACTGGCCTTGCCAGCACGGCATTGATTTCCATCCAGCCTTCATTGGTGGCTTCAAACACTTCGCGGCTGAGTGAGGTTCTTGCAGCGCGGGCATTGCTGCGCGCCTGTTCGATCATGTTCCGGACACTGGCAGGATTGGTTCTGTCGCGCAGGATGAAGTTGAATACCTGCTGACTTGAATAATCATCATGACGGGTGCTGTATTCCTGATCCTGGCCGATTGTGACCAGAACGGAACGCCACTCATCCTGAGCGGCACTGGCTCCGCGCGTCAGTGCGAGCCGAAAACCCACATCTACCAGACGGGCAGTATTTTCTGCCCGCTCCAGCAAACGGAACATCCAGAAGATTTCACTGGCGGAACGCCCTAGCATGACATCAATCCTCCAATACCCAGCTATCTTTGGTTCCACCCCCTTGCGAGGAATTGACCACCAGTGAGCCTTTCTTGAGTGCAACGCGCGTCAGCCCGCCGGGAGTAATTTCAATTCCCTTGGGCGAGGCGAGGGCAAAGGGGCGCAGATCAACATGGCGCGGCGCCAGCCCGGCCTTGGCAAAAATCGGCACGGTGGACAGGGCCAGAGTGGGCTGGGCAATATAATTTTCGGGCTTTGACCGTAGTTTCTTGTCGAAACGCGACAGTTCCTTTTTTGAGGAGGTCGGGCCGATCAGCATCCCGTAACCGCCTGATCCGTGTACTTCTTTCACCACCAGATCAGCCAGATTGTCGAGCACATATTTCAGGGCATCCGGCTCACTGCACCGCCAGGTCGGGACATTCTGGAGCAGGGGTTTCTCGCCGGTATAGAACTGGATGATCTCCGGCATGAAACTGTAAATTGCCTTGTCATCGGCAATGCCCGTGCCCGGAGCATTGGCAATGGTGATTCCGCCTGCGCGATAGACATCCATGATCCCCGGCACACCCAGCAGGCTGGAAGAGTTAAAGGTCAGCGGATCGAGATATTCATCATCCACGCGGCGATAGAGCACATCAATCGGGATATGGCCGCGCGTGGTGCGCATGGCGACCCGGCCATTCACAACCCGCAGGTCATTGCCTTCAACCAGTTCGGCACCCATCTGGTCTGCCAGAAAGGCGTGTTCGAAATAGGCGGAATTATGGATGCCCGGCGTCAGCACCGCAACAACGGGCCGGCCACTGGTGGCAGGCGGAGCGCAGGCCGCAAGGCTGCGGGCAAGGCGCAGCGGATAATCGGAAACCTCGCGCACGGGAATACGGGTAAACAGTTCCGGAAACATGCTCATCATAGTTTCGCGGTTTTCCAGCATGTAGGACACGCGGGAAGGTGTGCGGGCATTATCTTCCAGCACCATGAAATCACGCGGCCCGGTGCGGACAAGATCGGTGCCGACAATATGGGTGTAGATATTTCCCGGTGGCTTGAAACCCGCCATTTGTGGCAGATAGGCTTCGTTTTCACGCAGGATACGTTCGGGCAGGCGGCCCGCACGGATAATTTCGCGGCGATGGTATATATCGTCAAGAAAGGCATTGAGCGCCCGCACGCGCTGTTCAATCCCGCGTGACAGCCTGCTCCACTCTCCCGCCGTGATGATACGGGGGATCATATCGAAGGGAATCAGTCTTTCGGTTCCCTCCCCTTCGGCATAAACATTGAAGGTGATGCCGATGCGGCGGAAAAATCTTTCAGCTTCGGTGCTTTGCTTCTTGAGCCAGTGCTTGTCCTGAAGATCATACCAGTCACAATATTCGGCATAGGCAGGCCGGACATTGCCCTGTTCGTCCAGCATTTCATCAAAACCGGGGTTTTTTGCCTGCCTCATCTCGACTCCGAATCCATGCGTATTTTGCACTGATATCAGATGTTATCAATGCCAATAACGGCAATTTTCTGTCAAATTGCAACATTATTTTGCGTTGCAGCATTTTTTGTTGCGTCGCGTCACGTGATTTTACCGCATCCTGATGAGGCTGACTCATGGATTCTCGCCACTTTATCACCTGAATTTCCGCAGCCTCAGGTGCCTGGTCCTGGCATGTGCTGGCTGGTATTGCGCTCGACGAGGATGATTCTGGCCAGTTTCTTCCAGCCTGAAGATCGACACTCAGGGGCAAGCGGTTGCCCCTGCAAGACAGGCCGAATTGCAGTTTCACCCTGCCACGCAAAACAGGGCGTCTCATCGCATAAAGGTAGCATAAGCTGTCTTCCGCCTGATGATCAGATGCGACAGGGGGTTCTGTTTAATGGAGTTAACAATGCCAGGAACACCAATTCGAGTCGCAATGATATTAGCCCTGCTTGGCAGTGCAGGTGCCGCCTGTGCCCAGTCAGAAGTTGCCCCGGGAGACCCGGCCTCCGCTCTTGATGAAACACAAAGCCCCGCCCAGACCGCAACGGAGACAGCAGATACAGCAGATGCCGCTCCGCAAAATGGCGAAGCTACGTTGCCAGCACCGACGCTCGATACCACTGGAGACGGAACGCCTGATGCCTGGGACCGTGACGGCAATGGCTCACCGGATTTGTGGGATCTCAACGGGGACAAGTTCCCTGACAAGGCCGATCAGGACGGAGATGGCATCCCTGAAACGGATGTTGCCCAGCCAGATGCAGCACCTGACGCGGCGGCTCCTGCTGCTGATAGCCCGGAGGGAACCATGGATGAGGCTCATCCGCGCTAAAATCTGATTACTTTCCCTTGCTGAACCGCATCCGATACCAGCCTGTGATGCGGTTTGGTTGAGCATTGCACGAAATCTGGTCGCCCCCCTTTTTCGTGCAATGCTCTATTTTTTATTTTTAATCGGGACGAATTTGGGCACACCGCGCGGTGCTTCGATAATATCGCCGACCTTTACCTGTGACCGGGTCACTGCTTCTATCTCTTCGCCCGAAGCAATGCTGTCATCCTCATCTTCAGTGTCAGGTCCGGCGTCTTCAGGTTCCGGCTCCGGCTCAATGGATGTAGAAGGCGCGCCGGGGTCATATGTGGCAAGCCCGGATGCACCCTGACCCAATGACGCTTGCGGCATGTTTCGTTGTGCAGCCTTTGCCGTCGCTGAATCGCTCAGGCGCTCGGCCATGCTTTCATGTCCATCATTGTTTACAAAGGTTTCTGCCGCCAGAAGAACCAGCCCGACCCCTGCCAGTGTATAGATAATCTTCATGATCGGGCGCTCACGAACATGTGCTTGCAGGGGCACCGGATGCATTGGCCACACCACTCAGGTCACGGCTGTCACGAACATACATGGCGGCCGTTTTGCGGATTGTGGGATCGGGAACCCATTGCCCGAACATCAGAGGCTGATAGTCATAGACGACCTCGACAAACATGACCGCTTCGCCATCTTCTGTAAAAACCTGTCTGCCGGCCGGCCCTATGGCGCTGATAGCTGTCCCGCTGGCGCCATCTCCCTCATTGCCATAGCTTGAATCGTAATTGGCATCGCCAAAGCATCGCTGCCAGTGGAGCCATTGTCCGCCATCGCTGTTCACTTCAAGACTGGTCAGGATCAGTCGCCCATTCTGCTGGATATCCAGCCCGCCCGCCTGCTGGCTGGAAGCATTGAATATCTCATTGATATCCACCTCACGAATAGGCGGCATACCTGCTGCAACCTGTTCTTTGGCGCGTGAGGCATTATCCGCAAGGGAAACTGCGATCTGGCTGACGCGCATATGGGTGATAGAGTAATTGGCCAGCTCCACCCCGCCACCAATCAGAATCGCAAGAAAAGGCGCGGTATAGGCAAATTCGATCAGGGCAAGGCCTGTTCTGTTCTGCCATAATCTGCGCAGAAAATCAGGGATATGCGTTACGGACATATCTGTTCTCCGGTTCGCATAGCCTGTGCATTAAAGGGCTGGTTGCGCAATACGGTGGATGCTGAAACCTCGGCCTGCTGGCTCCAGCCCATAAATTTCCACAAGGGCACGAGGCGGTCATATGTCAGGGTGGAGGTGTAAACGACGACATCATTCGCGCCGCCCAGTCCGGACATGGCCCGGTCAGCATCCCATGTGCTATTCCCGTTCATGTCCCAGAAGCATTCAGCGCCTGCATCATAACTGTTATTGCCGTTGCTGTCGGTAAAGTCTTCCGGCACATCGACATTATTGAATGTCTGGTAATTTTTTCGCATCGTCTGCACCGTGCCCCCCGGTGCGATTCTGCTGACCTGAGTCAGCACCTCGGCATCAATGAGAGCAATATTGGCCGCGCCGGATTCAAGCGTGGCATTGCGGCCTGCTGCCTGCACCGCGCCATGAAGCACAGCACGGACATAGATTGCCTGGCCCAGCTCGAACGCGCCCAGCAGCATAACAAAGAACACTGGCGCAACGATACCAAACTCGACGACCGTCATCCCCGATTGGTTGCTCCTGAAGGAGCGGGCCAGACGCCTGATATTGCGCAGAACCGGCATCTTACTGGCTCAGCCTCAGATCGGCGACCTGCGAGGCAATAAACTGGAACCGGCTGCGTAGCTCTTCCTGATTGGATGCCATATAGGCCCGGTTGCCGCTGGCGCATGCTTGCAGGTCGGCTGACAGGCCGGTGCCAAAGGCGATCACCCAGATATTGATACCACGATTCTTGATCGCGTTGCATGTGGCGAGGAAACGCGCAGTATGGAGGGCTTCCAGTCCGTTTTCTCCGGTCCCTGCAGGGGCAACACGGTTCCCCATTCTTTCAACACCATAGGCGTCATAAATATTGTTCCGGTTTTCCATCACACCATCGGTCATGAAAATCATGTGACGGCCTACCGAGTTTGTTCCGCTATCCAGATTGACATTATCGGCGAAGATTCCGGTCGGACTCATCAGACGCCCACCCCAGATCATGCCGATATCATGATAGGTGAATCCGCCTGGCTGCAGGTCATTTTCGACATAATCATCCAGCCATGCGGGGAGTTCGTTCGGATCGCCCAACATATCAATCCTGGTCAGCAACCTCATCGGGGCAGGGCAGGCAGGTCTGGGCGCCAGGGAATTGTTATTGGTCGTGTCCTCGACATTGCCCGTGCGCCAATAACTGACATCGCGCCATTGCGGACGCCAGCTTGTGGCGTTTGAATTCGGCTCCAAATCGAGATTGAGATCAAAAGCTCCGGCAGGAAGCGGATCAAAGCTGTTTGTCTGGACAGTTTCGCGCTCTTCCAGGCAGCCATTGTTCCAGCGTGTAGTAGACACACCGACATCATGCACGGTATTGCCGTTTTCACTGGCGAGTTCCACCAGATTGAACGTGCCCGGTGCATCGGCCCAGGCATTGGTAATATTGGTGCCGATCTGGACATTGGCCCCGGTCTTGAACTGCGACGTATCCAGATTGGCTGTCATGTAGCGCCAGTTGGTGAATCTGAATACGACTTTATCATATGTCGTTACGCTGGTCGTGACCTTGCGCTTGCAAGTGCGATTGGGTCGCTTTCCAGATCTGCCAACATATTCATATTGCAGTGATGTAACCGGCGCGGGTGCAATTCCGGTATTGACTGGATTATTCCCGTAATTACCCCCCCATTTCTGGCAGGTTGTTGAGGAGTAATCCCCTGTGATTGTTTCTTCGCGCACATTGGTGACAGCGGTTGTCCCTATTAATTCAGGCGTATTGAAATTGGCTACGCGTGTTTCATAGGGTGAACTATCTGCAAAAAAGTCGCGCGGCATGGGCGTGTCAGGGTCGTTGAACAGATCAGACGGATTGACGGTGGTTGAGTAAGGCACAAAACCATAGCGGACCCGTGTCCTGTTATCGACAACGGCGTTGACCATGGTGCTGTGAAAATCCCTGATCGCCAGGCGCAGGGCTTCGATCCGCGTGCTACCGCCCATGGAGCCGCCCATGGAACCGGTAGTATCCAGCACGAACATCACATCGGTATTGGGCATTTGCAGTTCGGCCGCACAGGTGACGGTAAGGTCAACATTATTCTGGCCAAAAATGCGCATCACGATATTGGGTACGCGCGCCTGCGCTGTGCCGGTGACTTCGCCTGTATTATTTGCCTCTGTCTGGAACGATACATCAGAAGCTGAAATCGTGCCCTGATCAAAGTTGAAGGCGAACATCTTGTCCGCTTTTTCGCGTTCTTCTTCGCCATAATCAGATGCGTTGGACAGCGCCTTGCGTCCGGCGAGAACACCGGCATCGCAAGCAGACTGTAGCTGTGTGCGCGCCATATATCCGCGCGCGACATCCAGCCCGCCGCCCACCATAGCCATTAGCGGCACAACCGATGCCGCTGCAATAAATCCGACATTGCCGCGCCCGTCTTTCAGTAAACGGCGCCAGGATTTGTCCGAATCCAGCATTTCAAAGCCCCCAGAAGGTAATTCAGCCCATGCTAGATACGTTCAATTCCTTAATCATTCGCCAATAAGCGTTCATTAATATCGGGTGAATCCGGCGAGGGTAATGGCAATGTGCGATAAGCTTGACCCTTCACGCATAGGTCAGGCCCGCGCGGAGCCTGCGCGTTTCAAACTGCTAATGCATCAGTATCATTGCTGTTTGGTATACAGAGTCCAGACCGCCCGGAATATGCGCCCGGAATATGGGCAAAGTGATTTTCAGGGCAGAAGAACAGTATCCTGTGGCGGGGCCAGAGTGTTCGGAAAATCAAGCGTATAATGCAGGCCCCGGCTTTCCTTGCGCCGCAGGGCGCTGGTCACAATCAGTCCGGCACATTCATGCAGATTGCGCAGCTCGATCAGATCCTTGGTTATGCGGAAAGCGCCGTAATATTCCTCGATTTCACGTCCAAGCATGGCAATCCGGTTGGATGCGCGTTGCAGACGCTTGCTTGTCCGCACAATGCCGACATAATTCCACATGAACCGGCGGATTTCTGTCCAGTTCTGGGTAATGACGACTTCTTCATCGGAATCAGTCACCCGGCTGGCATCCCATGGTTTTATCTCAGGCGGTTCGTCCAGCTCATCCCAGTTCTGCAAAATATCCTGCGCGGCAGCATCACCAAAGACAAAACATTCCAGCAGGGAATTGGATGCCAGACGATTGGCTCCGTGCAGCCCGCTTTCAGTGCATTCACCTGCTGCCCATAATCCGGGCAAATCCGTGCGCGCGGCAAGATCCACCAGAATGCCGCCACATGTATAGTGCTGGGCGGGCACAACCGGGATTGGCTCCCTTGTCATATCAATTCCAAGGCTGATCAGCTTTTCATGGATCATCGGGAAATGGGTCGTGATGAAATCTGCCGGCTGGTGGCTGATATCCAGATGGACATAATCCAGCCCGTAGCGTTTGATCTGATCATCAATCGCGCGGGCGACAATATCGCGCGGTGCCAGTTCCATCCGCTCAGGATCGTAATCCTTCATGAAACGGTGGCCAGTTTCAGGGTGCAGCAAATGCCCGCCTTCCCCGCGCACGGCCTCGGTGATCAGGAAATTCTTGACCTCCAGATTATACAGGCAGGTGGGATGAAACTGCATCATTTCCATATTGGAAACCCGGCATCCGGCGCGCCATGCCATAGCAATACCATCGCCGGTTGCCCCGCGCGGTGCGGTGGAAAACCGATAAACCCTACCTGCTCCGCCTGTCGCGAGAACGGTTGCCTGAGCGGTGAAGGATTCAACCTTGCCGCTTTGCTCATTCAGGGCATAAACGCCCCATACCCGCCCTGATCCGGAATAACGCTGCTCATGCCGGCCGGTGATAAGATCTATACAGGCGTGATGGGGCAAAAGCGTGATGGCGGGGTGTTCCTCTGCTGCTTTGAGCAAGGCCGCCTGCACCGCCCACCCGGTTGCATCATCCACATGCACAATTCGCCGGTGAGAATGGCCACCTTCGCGGGTGAGGTGCAAACTCGGTCCATCACTGTTGAACGGAACCCCCAGATCAACCAGCCGCCTGATGGCTTCGGGTGCGCGTTCTATCACGAACTCCACCGTTTCCTGCCGGTTCAGCCCGGCCCCGGCAATCATGGTATCGTGAATATGTTCGGCAAAAGTATCTCCCGCATCAAGCACGGCAGCAATTCCGCCTTGCGCCCATGCGGTTGATCCACTGTTCAGTGCGCCCTTGGCCAGCACAAGCACGCTTTTGTGTTCCGCAAGGGCGAGTGCAGCCGTCAGCCCTGCCGCCCCCGATCCGATAACTAGAACATCGTAGTGTTTGCGTGTCATTTTTTCGTCATGCCGTCTTGCACGGGTAACGGCAAGCAGAACCGGCTCAGCTGTTGCTCGTCAACTGAACGAACACATCTTCAAGGTCCGGTTCGCGGGTGGTCACATCAATAATCGTATATCCCTGTTCCTGCACCAGAGCGAGCACCTGTCCTGCGCTGGTCTTGTCCTTGTCATAGGTGATTTCGACTGTCCGCTCATCCAGTTTTGAGGATTTGAGAAAGGCGGCGTGCATGGGCGGGGCGGACAGTTCAAGATCTACCGTTACCGAAACGACCTTTTCACGGGCCATGCCAACCAGTTCGCGCGTGGGCTTGTTGGCAATCAGCTCTCCATGATTGATAATGGCGATCCGGTCGCATAATTCTTCGGCTTCTTCGAGATAATGTGTGGTCAGCACCACGGTGACGCCGCGATCATTCAGCTCTGTCACCAGATCCCATAATTGCCGGCGAAGCTCTACATCCACCCCTGCGGTCGGCTCATCCAGCACCAGAACGGGTGGGGAATGAACCATGGCCTTGGCCACCAGCAGGCGGCGCTTCATCCCGCCGGACAGGGTGCGGGCATAGGCATTGCGTTTGTCTGCCAGATGCACCGCTTCGAGCAGGTCCTCCGAGTGCCTGTCTGCCCTGGGGATGCCGTAAAATCCGGCCTGATTTTCCAGCACTTCATAGGGTGTGAAAAACGGATCAAAAACAATTTCCTGCGGCACAATGCCTATAGAGCGTTTGGCATTGCGTGGATGCTCGTCAATATCAAAGCCCCAGATTGCAGCATTGCCGCCTGTCTTGACCACCAGCCCGGCCAGAATATTGATCAGGGTGGACTTTCCGGCGCCATTGGGGCCAAGCAGGCCGAAAATCTCTCCTTGCGGAACATCAAAGCTGACTCCGTTCAGAGCCAGCTTGCCTTCACCCTCTTTGTGGGCGGCATAGCGTTTGACAAGGTTATTGATCGAGATTGCAGGGGCAGACATGCTCATGCCCTGTCATCTAGAGCATTTTCAGAAAATGTTGATAGACTTTTTCGGCGCGTCTGTGGCATCGCGATATAAAGGTGAAGCGGGTGCGATGCTACAGTTCCTGGTATTTGCTTTATTATTGTTTTTCTTTTGCAAAAAGCGAAGCCGGCATTTTCACGAAAAACTATATGTCCCAAAAGGTTTCCGTCGTATTTACCATCTCGTTCCACTGTCTCGTTAACGGGTCCGTGGCAAGAGGCACAGAATGAAGATCATCCGTCCAGCTTTTGATTGGCTGTCTTTCTGCCGTGTGCTGCCAGGTTTTGCGCTGGCGGCTGTGCTGGCTATTGTGCTGACCTGCGGGCTGGCTGCTCCGGCACGGGCCCAGGTCGAGACAAGCGGAACCGCGCGAATTGTGGTGATAGAACCACTCAGCCTGGTCAAGATGAAGGATCTTGATTTCGGCAAAATCATTGTTGACGGGGCCGGGACAATCGTGCTCACCCCGGCAGAAACGGCAACCTGCACGGCCAGCGCCAATCTTGCCCATAGCGGGCCATGCCAGCCTGCAGTCTTTGCCGGCCTGTCCTCTCGCGGGCGTTTTCTGACCGTGCGCGCAGTGGATAGCACTATCACCCTGACCGGGCCGGGTGATGACATGATTGTTGATAATCTTACCATCAATGGCTCTCCGGAGCTGACACCGTTTCTGGCCTGGCTGTTCCCCAATCTTTACCGCAATACCTCGGCTGACGGTGCGTTTGAGTTTCGTCTGGGTGGCCGTCTGAATGTAGGCGCGGATCAGCAGCCGGGCGTGTATTCCGGCACATTCAATGTGCGGGTGGATTATTACTGAGCCGGGCTGATAGAATAATACCAATGTGCGATGAGCATGACTCATCACGCATTGGTCAAGCCCGCGCGGTGCCTGATCGTTTCAAACTGCTGATGCGTCAGCATCATGGCAGTTTGGTATAAGGCGCGATTGACACGGCCTGATTTGCAGGCAAAGGCATCAGCCCATGACACCGCAATTCCGTCCGCGCCGTTCTTGTCTGTTCATGCCCGGAAGCAAGCCGCGCGCGCTTGAAAAGGCGCGCAGCCTTCCGGCTGACATGCTGATTTTTGATCTGGAAGATTCAGTTGCTCCGGATAGCAAGCAGGAGGCGCGCCGGGCGGTGGAGGCCTTGCTGCAACAGGGCGGCTTTGGCAGGTGCGAGGCGGTGGTACGGATCAACGGGCTGGATACGGCCTGGGGTGAAGGTGATCTTGCCGCGGCCATAAAGGCAGGAGCCGGCGGTGTTCTGGTTCCCAAAATCAATCGTCCGGCCGATATCATATCTCTCCAGTCTGCGATGGACAGTGCAGGGGCCGCACCTGACCTTCCGCTCTGGATCATGGTCGAGACACCGCTTTGCGTGCTCGAAATCGCCAATATTGCGGCCTGCGCACCTCAGACAAGGCTGGCCGGGTTTGTTATTGGCACCAATGATA
>JBKEEC010000224.1:0-7276 GCA_047975785.1 Sphingomonadaceae bacterium
ACCCTAAGCCGGCAGAATAATTTCCACGCGGGCTTAATGAAGCTTGCCTTGGGTCCGAGGCTCAATCCCGTTAATGCTGCGCATATACGGGATTGGCTCTGCCCGGACATTCGCTCAGGCACCGCGCGGGATTACCCCACTTCCTGATGAATCAAACCTCATCGGGATGAGGATGATGCCCGACACTGCGGCCAGCGCCTGTAAAGACCAGATACAGGAACACGAAGCAGTATAATATCGCTGCATCGCCGCCATTATTGACGGGCCAGAATGATTGCGATGCGTGGCCAATAAAATAAGCCGCAGCCATTGTGCCGGATGCTACAAACGCAGCCGGACGGGTAAACAGGCCCAGAGTAATCAAGGCTCCGCATACCAGTTCAACAATGCCTGCCCAGGCTGCCGGACCGGCGAAATCCCAGCCCGAACCTGCCCGTTCACCTGCAGGGAAGAATAGGAATTTCTGTGTTCCGTGCGCAAGGAACAGCAAACCGGCTATTATTCGCATAAAGCCGAGTGCGAACGGAGCATACGAATCGAGTATATTCCGGTTCATGCGGCAACTGCAGAAGCTGCTGTTTCACCAGTGCTGACCGGCGCTTCATTGCGGATCAGATAATCAAAAGCTGACAGGGCTGCCTTGGCGCCATCCCCCATCGAAATGATAATCTGCTTGTAAGGAACAGTCGTCACATCTCCGGCGGCAAATATGCCGGGAATATTGGTCGCTCCCTTTTCATCAATCTCGATTTCACCGCGCGCAGACAGCGCAACACCACTGTCCTGCAGCCATTCACTATTGGGCACCAGACCGATCTGGACAAACACACCTTCCAGATCGATACGGGTTTCTTCACCCTTATCGCGGTTTTTGTAGACCAGCCCGTTCACCCGCTCGCCATCGCCGGTGACTTCACTTGTCTGCGCCGAAGTGATTATCGTGACATTTGCCATTGAGCGAAGCTTGTCCTGCAACACCTGATCGGCGCGCAATTGCGGATCAAATTCCACCAATGTGACATGAGCGACAATCCCGGCCAGATCAATCGCTGCCTCAACACCCGAATTACCCCCACCAATGACGGCAACACGCTTTCCCTTGAACAGCGGCCCATCACAATGCGGGCAATAGGCAACACCGCGATTGCGATATTCAAACTCGCCCGGCACCCCAAGGTTACGCCAGCGTGCGCCGCTCGTCAGAATAACACTCCGCCCCTTGAGAGATGCACCGTTTGCCAGCACAATTTCATGATAGCCACCCGTTTCCTTGGCGGGAATCAGCTTTTCAGCACGCTGGAGATTCATGACGTCAATGTCATATTCCTGCACATGTTCTTCCAGCCGGGCGGCCAGTTTCGGACCTTCGGTATAAGGAATGGAGATAAAATTCTCGATCCCCATTGTATCCTGCACCTGCCCGCCAAACCGTTCGGCGGCAATGGCGGTAGAAAAGCCCTTGCGTGCGGTGTAAATCGCAGCCGATGCACCGGCAGGGCCACCGCCGATCACCAGAACCTCGAACGGGTCTTTTTCCTGAATCTGCTCTGCGACGCGGACGCCGGCATTACTGTCAAGCTTTGCCAGCAATTCCTCGACCGACATTTTGCCATTGGCAAACGGTTCTCCGTTCAGGAACACGGCCGGAACGGCCAGCACATTGCGGCCTTCCACTTCATCCTTGAACGCCCCGCCCTCAATCAGGGTTGCATCGATATGCGGGTTATAAAGCGCCATCAGCGTAAGTGCCTGCACTACATCCGGGCAGTTGTGGCAGGAGAGCGAGAAATACATCTCAAACTCATATTGACCTTCCAGCGCACGAATCTGATCCAGCACGCCCTGCTCCACTTTGGGGGGGTGGCCACCAGCCCAGAGCAGGGCAAGCACCAGCGAGGTAAATTCATGGCCCATGGGAAGGCCCGCAAAGCGCACCCATACGGATGGGTCAGATGCACGGCGAATGACAAAGCTGGGACGGCGTGCGTCATCACCATCAAACTGCGCGCTTACCATGTCATGCAGGGCAGCGATTTCTTCGAGCAATTCGCGGGTTTTTTGCGAAGTATCATCATCGGCCAGAGAGGCGACCAGCTCAACCGGCTCGCGCAGATTGGCGAGAAACTGTTGCAATTGTTGTTTCATCGAGGCGTCAAGCATGGCGTGCTCCTTGATCGGGCGCAGAAAATCGCAGGAAAGGGGATATGAAAAGCGGATTTTTGTTCGCGCAACTCTTGTGGTTGCGGGAAATATCCACCTGTTCAGGGGTGGCTCTGGTCCGACCGGGGGAAGCCGGCCAGAGCCGCAAATTCAGGGCAGGATCAGATCTTGCCAACAAGGTCGAGTGAAGGCGCCAGTGTTTCGCTGCCTTCTTCCCACTTGGCCGGGCAGACCTGACCGGGATGGGCACGAACATACTGGGCGGCTTTCAGCTTGCGGACCAGTTCAGACGCATTGCGCCCAACACCTTCACAGGTGATTTCCATAATCTGGATGACGCCGTCCGGATCGACGACAAAGGTTGCACGATCGGCAAGGCCCATACTTTCACGCAGCACGCCAAAATTGTTGGAAACCGTGTGAAGCTGATCTCCCAGCATGGGGAATTTGATCTTGCCAATGGCCGGGCTGCTGTCATGCCATGCCTTGTGGCTGAAATGCGTATCGGTTGAGACGGCATAGACTTCGGTATCCATGCTTTTGAGCGTGTCATACTGGTCTGCCAAATCTTCCAGCTCGGTCGGGCAGACAAAAGTGAAATCTGCCGGATAGAAGAAGAAGATCGACCATTTGCCCTTCACATCAGCGTCGGTAACATCATAAAAATCCTTGCCAGCCTGAAAGGCAGTGGCCTTGAATGGTTTAATCTCTGTTCCGATAATACCCATGATCTGTGTCTCCTGTTGTGGTTTTGGATGAAAAACTCTTTGCCTGATCGAGATAGGGCGCCACACCGATTCGGCCAAACGAACATTTTGAATATTGGTGATCGAATAGATTAATTAATCGCAGATTGATCGAATTTACAGATTAAAAGCCTGCTCGCCTGCCAGTCAAGGCAAGACTCACCAGCCACACTGCGCGCGGTGGAGCAGTTTATGATCCGCGAGCACCAGCGCCATCATCGCCTCAACCACGGGGACGCCGCGTATCCCTACGCATGGATCATGTCGTCCTTTGGTGATCAGATCGGTTGCTTCACCCGTATTGGTAATGGTTTTGCGCGGGATCAGGATGGAGCTGGTGGGCTTGAACGCGACCCGGCAAATAACGGGCTGGCCGGTCGAAATTCCACCCGCAATGCCCCCTGCATGATTGGCAAGAAATTCCGGAGCACCTGCTGCACCGGGGCGAATTTCGTCGGCGTTATCCTCTCCACGAAGGCGGGCTGCGGCAAAACCATCACCTATTTCCACACCCTTGGCGGCATTGATCCCCATCATCGAAGCGGCCAGATCGGCATCCAGCTTGCCATAGATCGGGGCGCCCCAGCCGGCAGGCACATTCGAAGCGACACATTCCACCACAGCGCCCACAGATGAGCCGTCCTTGCGGGTTTTTTCCAGCAAATTTTCCCAACGTCGCGCTGCTTCGGCATCGGGGCAGAAAAACGGGTTTCGGGAAATTTCAGCAGCATCGAACCGGGCCGGATCTATCGCATCTCCGCCTATTTCACTGACATAGGCCAGCAGCTTTACTTCGGGAATAATACGCCGTGCAATCGCTCCGGCAGCAACTCTTGCCGCAGTTTCGCGGGCGCTGGAGCGTCCGCCGCCGCGATAATCACGAAACCCGTATTTGGCATCATAAGTGTAATCCGCATGGCCGGGACGGTAAGCTCTGGCAACATCGGAATAGTCTTTCGATCGCTGATCGGTATTTTCGATCATCAATGAAATTGGTGTGCCCGTGCTTTTTCCTTCAAACACGCCTGAAAGAATCCTTACCTGATCGGCCTCACGGCGCTGGGTGGTGAACTTGCTCTGCCCCGGACGACGCGCATCCAGAAATGGCTGAATCCATGCTTCATCGACAGGCAGACCGGGAGGGCAGCCATCAATGACAGCCCCCAGAGCCGGACCGTGACTTTCCCCCCAGGTCGTAAATCGCAAAACGCGGCCAGATGTATTCACGCTCATGCCCACAGCCCTTGGCGCAAGAGTGGGCAAGTGTCCATATAGGACTGGCAAAGCTGGCAGCTTTAGGGCAGGAACAAAACATGATTGCAAAGCTGACTGGCCTCCTCGATGAAACCGGCACCGACTGGGCGGTCATCAATGTTCAGGGCGTGGGCTATCTTGTCCACTGTTCGTCCAAAACTCTGGCCCAACTGGGGGAAGCAGGAGAAACCTGCACCGTCTATACCGATTTGCAGGTGAGCGAGAACGACATGCGCCTGCTTGGTTTTGCCGAAGCGGGGGAGCGAGACTGGTTCCGTCTGCTGACACAGGTTCAGGGTGTGGGAAGCAAGGTGGCGCTGTCTATTCTCTCTGCCCTTTCTGCCGATGAACTTCGCCGCGCCTGCACGGGCGCAGATGTGGCCATGGTCGCGCGGGCCAACGGTGTCGGGCCGAAACTGGCAGGCCGGATCGTGAATGAGTTGAAAGACAAGGCAGCCGCCATGCCGGGAGGCGATATGCCAGATGTATCAGACCGCGGCAGTGCAGGCAAAGCTGCGGGAGATCCCGTGCGCGCAGATGTCGTATCTGCGCTGGAGAACCTTGGCTTCAAACCGCAAGTCGCGGCGCAGGCGGTTGCCCATGCACAGCAGGAACTGGGAGAAGACGCGCGTGAAGGTGATCTTATTCGCACAGCCCTGAAACATGCAGCGGGATGAACGGGCGACAGTGATGACAAGTAATCCCGATCTTTCGCCGGAGCGCCAGCCTGATGATCAGGACGCTGCATTGCGCCCCAAAAGTCTGACAGAATTTATCGGTCAGGAAGCTGCGCGTGAAAATCTGCGCGTCTTTATTGAATCCGCCCGATCACGCGGTGAAGCCATGGATCATGTGCTGTTCTTTGGCCCGCCAGGCCTTGGCAAGACCACGCTGGCACAGATTGTTGCCAGAGAACTCGGCGTGGGCTTTCGTGCAACCTCCGGCCCGGTCATTGCCAAGGCAGGTGATCTGGCTGCCCTGCTGACCAATCTTGAATCCGGCGATGTGCTGTTCATTGATGAAATCCACCGCATGAATCCGGTGGTGGAGGAAGTTCTCTATCCGGCGATGGAAGATCGCGCCCTGGATCTGATTATTGGCGAAGGGCCTTCGGCGCGTTCGGTTCGGATTGACCTGCCGCCCTTTACCCTTGTTGGCGCCACCACAAGGCAAGGATTGCTGACAACTCCGCTGCGGGACCGGTTCGGTATTCCGGTCCGGCTCAATTTTTATACCGAAGCCGAACTGGAACTGGTTGTCGCTCGTGGCGCGCGCCTGCTTGGCATGGCGATAGACCCTGCCGGTGCACGGGAAATCGCACGTCGCTCCCGCGGGACACCCCGCGTCGCCGGAAGGCTGCTTCGCCGGGTGCGGGATTTTGCCCATGTCGCCGGTTCATCCTCGGTAACAGCGGCAATCGCCGATACTGCCCTCACCCGACTGGAAGTTGACCGGCTCGGTCTGGATGCGATGGACAGGCGCTATCTGCACATGATTGCCGACATATACAAAGGCGGCCCCGTCGGGGTGGAAACGCTTGCCGCAGGCCTGTCAGAGCCGCGCGATACGGTGGAAGAAGTCATTGAGCCTTATCTGATCCAGCTTGGGCTTGTGGCCCGAACCGCACGCGGGCGCTGTCTGAATGAACGCGGATGGAATCACCTTGAAATGTCTCCGCCGCAAGGTGTGCAAAATGGTTTATTTGATGAAAAAGATTAATAACGCATAAGGAATTGGGCGACATTTGGTTCCATTGTGGGACAAGTGCGCTTGAGCACTCCGTTTTTTCGAAAAATATTTCGTTCTGATGCCGAAATTGATGGTTAACGTGATTGCTCATTCATGGGTTGTCCGGTTTCTTGGCATGACGGAAATGTGCCTTGGACGGAAATCACTGGTCTGGGCACTCCAGCAGAATGAAAGAGATTGCCCATGTCGGTTAAAATGGCCCTCGCGAAACTATCTGCCACTGCAGCAGGCGGTGCGCTGCTTGCAGGTGGTGCGGTGCATGTTGCCGAGAAACCCATAACGGACTCACCTTCCTACAAATCAGTGAAGTCCGTGAAATCGGTCAAGGCCCAGCCCAAGCGCTATGTCAAGCGCCAGCCGGTTGCCCAGCGGCAAATCCCCAAGCGCAAAAAGCGGATTGTGCGGCGTGTTGTGGAATGTGAACCTGTCGATATGATGGGGGCAAGCCGCATGGCCGGGCCGCGTCATGCTCCGGCAATTGAAGATTCGATTGAATGTGCGCCAGCCTATCGCATGGCGATGGCCGCAGTGCCCATGCCGATTGCTCCTCCGCCCCTGCCTCCGGTTTCAGGCGGTAGCAGCGGCGGCGTTACCGTTATTGGTGGCAGTGGTGGCTTCGGCGGAGGTTTTGGAGGCGGCTTCTTTGGTGGCTTCTTCGGAGGTGGCTCCGGCGGTGGCGGAGGAAGTGTGAATATCACGTCGACAACCACATCATCGGGCAGTTCCGGTGGATCTGGCGGAACGTCAAGTGGCACGACAACATCCACCACGACATCAGGTGGCACATCGGGCACCACCACCTCGACCACATCAGGTTCCACCGGCTCCAGTGGCGGTATCAATATCAATATCGACATTAATAATAGCAGTGGCGGAAGTGGTGGCAGCAGCACGAGCACGACAACCGGCGGTGTTTCAACATCCACGGGTGGAGTGTCGACATCGACCAGCACAGGCGGTGTATCCACCTCAACCAGCACGGGCGGCGTGTCGAGCAGCTCCGGCAATGTCAGCTCCAGCTCAGGAAATGTCAGCTCCACATCGGGTGGTAGTTCGAGTTCCTCTTCCAGCTCAAGCTCAAGCTCATCCTCCAGTTCGAGCTCCTCTTCCAGCTCCGGCGGATCGGGCAGTTCCGGTGGACACGGTTCATCGGGTGGGCATGGCTCGTCCGGTGGGCATGGCTCGTCCGGTGGGCATGGCTCGTCCGGTGGGCACGGTTCATCGGGTGGGCATGGCTCGTCCGGTGGGCATGGCTCGTCCGGTGGGCATGGCTCGTCCGGTGGGCCTGGCTCGTCCGGTGGGCATGGCTCGTCCGGTGGGCACGGTTCATCCGGTGGCAGTGGATCTTCATCAGGAAGTGCCTCATC
>JBKEEC010000016.1:0-30606 GCA_047975785.1 Sphingomonadaceae bacterium
GCAGTTTTGATCTGACCTATCTTGCGACCCTGCCCAATATGGTGGTGATGGCGCCGTCCGATGAGGCGGAACTTGTCCACATGACCTATACTGCGGCAGAATATGATGACGGACCAATCGCCTTTCGTTATCCGCGCGGTGCAGGAACAGGTGTGGCCTTGCCGGAAACACCGCAGAAGCTGCAGATTGGCAAGGGTCGGATTATTAGCCATGGCAGCAAGGTCGCTCTCCTGTCTCTTGGAACGCGGCTGGAAGAAGCGAAAAAGGCGGCTGAAATTCTGGAAGCCAAAGGGCTTTCCACCACAATTGCCGATTTGCGCTTTGCCAAGCCTCTGGATGCTGAACTGATCGACCGGCTGATGCGAACACATGAGGTTGTCGTGACCATTGAGGAAGGCTCGATTGGCGGGCTCGGCGCACATGTGCTCACTTTTGCCAGTGACAATGGCCTGACAGATGCGGGATTGAAAATCCGCACCATGCGATTGCCGGATCAGTTTCAGGATCATGATACGCCTGAACGCCAATATGACGAAGCGGGGCTGAATGCACCGGATATTGTTGATACAGTTCTCAGGACATTGCGCCACAACAGCGCAGGGATTGAAGAGGCGCGCGCATGATCCTACATCACATGCTCTGGTATCTGAGGCGCGATGACTTGCAAAGCGGCAAGTATTTTGCCACCGCTTGAGCCAGATTGATGGTCCCGCCATTTAATGGGACGCAAAACAAGGTCAGATTGTTGAATAATCCCAATCAGCTTGCCCGCCCTCGTCCTGTCAGCATTAGTGAACGAATGAGTCGCATGTTCGGCCAGTGGGGCGTTTTCTTTGAAGGCTTCGTGCAGCATCCGCGCATGGTAGGTTCGATTATTCCCAGCTCAGGACGAACAATCCGCAAAGTTCTGGAACCTGTGAAATGGGATGAATGCAACCTGTTCGTGGAATATGGGCCGGGTGTCGGCACATTCTGCTATCCCGTTCTCGAACATTTGCGCGGCGATGCAACGCTTCTGGTGATTGATACCAACCCGCTTTATATCGACTATCTGCGCAGAAACATCCGCGACAGTCGCTTTATTGCCGTGCTTGGCTCTGCTGAAAACGTTGAGGAAATTATCCGTGAACATGGGTTTGACCATGCGGATTACGTTCTGTCCGGTTTACCGTTCTCTACCCTGCCTGATGGTGTGGGAGACAGGATTGCGGCGGCAACCCATCGGGTGATCCGCCCCGACGGCGCTTTTATGGTTTACCAGTTTACCGCAGCGTGCCGGGATTTCATGGCTCCGTATTTCAAGCGGATCGATGCCGGTTTTGAATTATGGAATATCCTTCCCTGCAAGATATTCTGGGGCTGGAAAGAAAAAGCCTGATTCCGGTAAAATTTTCCGTCGTCTGAATAACCGGAACGGACGCAGGAGCGCGGCCGGCTCAGGTTATTCAGACGCGATATTATTTCAGCTGAATTGTTCAGCCACAGAAGCCGTCTCTCCGGCAAGCTGGCGGTGCACAGCCGCCCAGACTCCCAGCATCAGGACAATCCAGACTGCATTAAGTATGCCGGAGACGATACCATTGGCGATGAGCGCAATTTCCGCACCCATCAATGCCAAAAACAACCCGCTCACCATGCTCAGCACCATGGATATTACCAGAAACACAATCATGAGCAGGGCATAAAAACCAAGCAGGCGCAAACTGTTGCCTTTTGTCAGTTCCCAGGAACGACGCAGGACTGCAATGGGGTTGAGGTTTTTTTCTATCGCGATAATCGGGGCGGCCAGAGAGAATTTGATAGCAAGATACATAAGGGCTACCAGCGTCGCCATTCCCAGAAGCACGCCGAGCGCGATGGACCTGGTAATAATGCCGATAAAAACAGGCACTGACAGTATCAGCCCCATTCCCAGACCCAGCAATATCTGGGTAGCAAAAAAAGGAAGAAAGGCGATCAGGCCAAATTTCAGTGCTTCGCCAACAGTCGGGCGCTTGTCATCCCGTAGCAAGGCCAGCGCGCCCAGCATACCAATATATTGTGCCACAGAAACCAGCAGGAACACCCACCAGTTGCTAAGGTAAAATTCCTGTAGCATGGCAATGACCTGATCGGGATCGGCGCCGGGCTGCGAGGCCATTTCCATCATCGGATTGGGAACCAGCAACATGAAAGCGAGGTAGGGGAGGAAGAAAAATACTCCCGCGACAATGCTGATGACATCACGATTGGCAGAAATAATGGCAACGGCATCATCCCACGCCCTGCTCATATTCAATGTCATTGCCAAAATTCCTTTTCCAGAAGATTTGCCCCTGATATGCCGGAATTATGTCTCCACGCAAATGGGGTGGTCGGAAGTTTGCCCGAAGAAGTTGAAATTTTATGTGAAACGTCACTTTTGCCTTACCGGCAGACACTGGCGATTATGGAGGAGCGTAACCGGGCGATCTCTGCCGGCTCTGCCAGAGAACTGATCTGGCTGCTGGAGCACCCCCCTGTTTATACAGCGGGCACCAGTGCCGGAGAGAGTGAGCTTTTGAATCCACAATTTGATGTGGTCGAGGCAGGACGCGGCGGACGCTATACCTATCATGGTCCGGGGCAGCGCATTGGCTATATTTTGCTGGATCTGGGAAAACGTGGCCGGGATGTGCGGCGCTTTGTTCATGCGCTGGAAGGCTGGGTGATAGACACTCTGGGCGATTTTGACGTGGAAAGCTGGCGTGCGGAAGGTCGGGTCGGGATATGGACACGGGATATTGATGGCAGGGAAGCCAAGATTGGCGCGATTGGTGTGCGGGTGCGGCGCTGGGTGACGATGCACGGTTTTTCTGTCAATATTGCGCCGGATCTTGATCATTTTTCGGGCATAGTGCCCTGTGGTATTTCCGAATATGGTGTAACCAGCCTTGCGCGGCTGGGCGTTGATCTGACACCAATGGAGTGGGACAAGGCACTGCTCTCCCACATGCCGGATTTCCTTTCCGGCCTGATGGACTGTTCTGTGAAGGAAGATTTGTGATTTCCAGACTATTTCCCTTCTGTGGCCTGATGTTTCTGGCCGCATGTAACAATACCGGAAATGATGCCGAAAATAAAACGGCAGATGGCAGCAGCGCGCAAGGAGAAGTGCTGGGCGGGACCATCAGTGATTCCATGCTCCCGCTGGATCAGTTAAAATCCCAGTCGCCGCCCGCAAAGATCGAGAGTTTGCCTGAAAGTGAGGGTGGCACTCCCCGGCCGCGGGCATCTGCAACAGCGGAAAACGGGGCGGGAAGCGCATCGCAGGATGACAATACAGCCAATGATGGCGAGGGCGCAGATGAGGCAGAACCCGCAACGGCAGAAGAGCGTGGCAATAATTCGGCAGAGTAAGCCCGCCTGACGGGAGGAATTACCTTTCCAATGGTCGGGCATCACCTGTTATCAGCATACGTGCGACCGACAGATCATCTTTGGTTATCAACTGTCCATCCAGCATTACGGCGACGGCATCAGGTGTCTGGGCAAACAGGGCTATAATCGCCTCTGCACGCATGACCTCCTTTGGCCCCGCATCAAAGATGGTATTGATGGGTTCAATCTGGCGGGGGTGGAAGGCCATCATCCCGGTAAATCCGTCTGCACGGGAGGCACGTGCCGATAATATCAGCTGGTCAATATCGTTTGCAGGCTGACTGGGCATGTCAATCGCCATGACACCGGCAGCGCGTGCTGTAAGCAACATATGCGCACGGACATAGCGCATGGTATCTGTCCACTGCCCGTCCATCCCGCAGCTTCTTGTCGCGCCCAGACTGCGAACAAGGCTGGATGGACTCCAGCAAAGCCCGGCTATGCGGCTATGCGGCTTTTCGACAAGGTGGGAAATTGTCAGCGCGCTTTTGGGGCTGTCGCCAATTTGCGCGATCAGGCGGACAGATTCGTGTTCCAGTTGGTGAACCTGCTCAAGCTCGTATAATTCTGCTGCAAGTGTCTGAAGTTCATTTGGCCCCTGTGTATGTGACAGGATAATTCCGTGAGGCCCGCCGGGCATGATGGCCACCAGATCATCTCGCCAATAAGGCGTATTCAGGCCGCTGATCCGAACCCATCGGGAAGGAGAGGGAAATTCTCCTTCAAGACTGGCACTGCGGTAGCCAGCAAGCCATTGCCGCGCATTCTGGCGGGCTTCGTCCTTGTCCTGTGGTGCGACGCTATCACCCAGATCAAGAATGACCGCATCCGCATGAAGGGAGGCCAGGCTGGCGAGCTTTTTCTGATGATTGGCCGGGACGCTTAGCCACGAGCGATACATAGATTTGGCTTCCTGACATTCACAAGTGATGAACTGACAGCCAGCCTTAACTGTTCTGGCTACCATCACCCGGTTGATTCGAAAAACCGGTTATAGCAAAATAGTTACCACCCGCATCGCTATTAACGGGTCACACCGTTAAGCCGGATTGCGTATCAGCCGCTATTACGTCTGGCGAGGAGTTTCAGACGGAGGGCGTTCAGCTTGATGAATCCTTCCGCATCCTTCTGGTCATAGGCGCCTGCATCATCTTCAAATGTGACGTGACGCTCGGAATAAAGGGAGTGAGGCGACTTGCGCCCGACAAGAATAGCATTGCCCTTGTAAAGCTTGAGCCGAACGGTGCCTGTGACTTTTTGCTGGCTGAGGTCAATGGCAGCTTGCAGCATTTCGCGTTCAGGAGAGAACCAGAAGCCGTTATAGATCAGCTCGGCATAGCGTGGCATAAGCTCATCCTTGAGATGAGCGGCCCCGCGATCAAGCGTGATCTGCTCTATTCCGCGATGGGCAATGGCATAGATCGTACCGCCCGGTGTTTCATACATGCCCCGGCTTTTCATTCCGACGAAGCGGTTTTCCACCAGATCAAGACGGCCAATGCCGTGTTTGCGGCCCAATTCGTTAAGATCCGTAAGCAGGCTGGCCGGACTCATGGCTTCACCATTGAGAGCAACCGCATCACCCTGTTCAAATTCAAGAGTGACATATTCCGGCGTGTCGGGCGCATCTTCGGGGTTTACCGTGCGCGAATAGACATAATCGGGCGTTTCTTCCCACGGATCTTCCAGCACCTTTCCTTCGCTGGATGTATGCAGAAGATTGGCGTCGGTCGAAAACGGGCTTTCTCCGCGCTTGTCTTTCGGCACCTGAATCTGGTGAGATTCGGCCCAGGCAATCAGGGCGGTGCGGCTGGCAAGATCCCATTCGCGCCACGGTGCAATCACCTTGATATCCGGGTCAAGCGCGTAGGCGCTCAGTTCAAAGCGGACCTGATCATTGCCCTTGCCGGTTGCGCCATGCGAAATGGCATCTGCGCCGGTTTCATGCGCGATTTCTACCAGACGCTTTGAAATGAGGGGCCGCGCGATGGAAGTTCCGAGAAGATAATCCCCTTCATAGCGGGCATTGGCGCGCATCATCGGGAATACGTAATCGCGTACAAATTCCTCGCGCAGGTCCTCGATGAAAATATGCCTGTCCGGAATCCCCATGGCACGCGCCTTTTCGCGCGCCGGTTCGATTTCTTCGCCCTGTCCAAGATCAGCGGTAAAAGTGACCACTTCATATCCGCGTTCCACTTCCAGCCATTTGGCAATGACAGAAGTGTCGAGGCCGCCTGAATAGGCAAGGACAACGCGTTTGATATCGGACATTCTGGCTTTCACCCCTTTCTTGCACGGATTCGCTACGGGCGGGTATCAGTGCGGACGGGTCAGTGCAATTGTTTCCGTTGTGACTGTTCCAGCGCCGGAACAAGCTGATCATAGGAATCAATAATCCGATCCGCGCCGAGCGCCCCTGCTTCAAGATCATTAAATCCGAAGCTGACAGCGATGACTGGCACATTGGCGGCGCGGGCGGCACCAATGTCGAAGCTGGTATCACCAACATAGGCAAACTGCTCTGCCTTACACAAACGCATGGCTTCAAACAGCAGATCAGGAGCAGGTTTTGCCTTGCCGGGGCCGAGGCTGTCCCCTCCCAGAATAGCCGTAAAGCGACTGCTCATTTCAAGCTGGTCAAGCAGGGATCGCGCCAGCCCTTCCATCTTGTTGGTAATAATGGCCAGCTTTACCCCGCGTTCTGCCAGCGCATCCAGAGCATCGAGGCATCCCGGATAGGGCCGCGAGTAGACAGCGATATTGTTGCGGTAATAGGTCAGCAATTCATCATAGAGGGCGTCAAAACTATCCTGAGCGATGCCTCCCTGTTCCTGAAAGGCACGCCATAACATGCGTTTTGCCCCGCCTCCGATCAGGCGGCTCATGCCTTCAACCGGCATTTCGGGGTAGCCAGCCAGACGCAATGCGTGATTGACAGCTTCAGCGAGGTCGCGACTGGTATCCAGCAAGGTGCCGTCAAGGTCAAAACCGACACAATCAAAAGAGAGTTTGCCCATATTCTTCTTGCTGTGCGCGAAGTTTCTTCAATCGGCAAGAATTTGGTGGCATGGAGCGCAACCATGAAAGACATTGCTGTTATTATTCTCGCCGCGGGCAAAGGCACCCGCATGAAAAGTGACCTGCACAAGGTTCTGCACCCGATCGCTGGTCGTCCGATGATTGAACATTTACTGGCATCGGTTTCGCATCTGGAGCCTGCCCGTCAGGTTGTTGTTGTCGGCGCAGGGCGCGACCAGCTTGAATCGGCGCTGGGTGATCGTGCGGATCTGGTGGTTCAGGAACCGCAACTGGGCACGGCCCATGCTGTTTTGCAAGCACGTCAGTCTCTGGATGGCTTTTCTGGCGATGTGCTCATTATGTATGGCGATGTGCCTTTTGTGCGTTCACAGACCATGCAGATGATGCTTGATCGCTTGCACGAAGCGGACACTCCGGCCAGTGTGGTGCTGGGTTTTGAACCGGAAGATGCTCTCGCCTATGGCCGGGTGATTGCCGATGAGAGTGGGCGGATTGCAAAAATGGTGGAGTATAAGGACGCCACCGGGGAAGAACGCGCCTGCCCATTATGTAATTCCGGCCTGATGGCGGCTGAAGCCGATACCCTGTTTGCCCTGCTGGAGCGGGTGGGTAACGATAACGCCCAGGGTGAATATTACCTGCCCGATATCGTCAATATTGCCATTGCCGATGGCAAAAACTGCGCCGTTGTCTCCACGGATTATCCCGATGAGGTGGCAGGAATTAACAGCCGGTCAGAACTGGCTGATGCAGAAAGGAAGTGGCAGGAAAATCGCAGGGAGGAAGCCATGGAAGAGGGGGCGTCTCTTAAAGCTCCCGAAACCGTGTTTTTCAGCTGGGATACAAGGATTGGCCGGGATGTGACGATTGAGCCTAATGTTGTTTTCGCCCCCGGTGTGAGTGTGGCTGACGGCGCCCGTATCCGGGCTTTCAGCCATCTTGAAGGTGCTTTGGTCGGGGAAGGGTGCGAGGTCGGACCTTATGCGCGCCTGCGTCCCGGTGCGGTGATGGAAAAGCACAGTAAGATTGGCAATTTTGTGGAAATGAAAAAAGCCATCCTTGGGGAAGGGGCCAAGGCCAATCACCTGACCTATCTTGGCGATGCGGATGTCGGGGCGGGAGCCAATATTGGCGCAGGCACCATCACCTGCAATTATGATGGATATTTCAAACACAGGACCGAGATTGGCCCCCGTGCCTTTATTGGCAGCAACAGTGCCCTGATCGCGCCGGTAAAAATAGGTGCGGATGCTATTGTCGCTGCGGGCAGTGCGGTCAGCCGGGATGTGGCAGATGGGGAACTGCGCATGGTCCGGGCAGAGCAATTGGTCAAACCCGGCTGGGCAGACCGTTTTCATGACATGATGAAAAAGAAGAAACGCAGCCAGAAATCCTGATTCATTTGCTGGACAACAAAAAAGGCGCGCCACACCGGACGCGCCTTTTTATGTTATTTGCCGTTTTGTCGGGCTTCAGGCGCCTTCGTCCTCAGCAGTTTCTTCGGCGGCATCTTCCAGCATATCTGCCGGGATTTCACCGGGTTCCAGCTCAGGATCAACCTTTTCGGTAAAGCCTTCACTTTCGGCGCGATCTTCTTCAAACATCTGGGCCATGACATCGACACCCTGGCTCTGAAGCTCGGCTTCATCGTCAGAACGGGCGACATTGGCCTTTACCGTAACATGCACTTCGGGGTGCAGGGCAATGGTGACATTGTGCATACCGATTGTCTTGATCGGGCTACCCATGATCACCTGTCGCTTGTCAATATTGAAGCCTTTTTCTTCCAGGCCTGTGACAATGTCACGAACATTGACCGAGCCATAAAGCTGGCCGGAATTGGACGAAGCCCGGAGCAGCACGATTTCCGTGCCGTCAAGATTCTTGCCGCCTTTTTCCGCTTCCGTGCGACGCTCGGCATTTTCTTTTTCGAGACGTTCACGATTGGCTTCAAAAACCTTCCTGTTTGCATCATTGGCACGCAGGGCCTTTTTCTGCGGGAGCAGGAAGTTACGGGCATAGCCATCCTTGACGGAAACAACATCGCCAATAGTGCCCAGTTTCTCGATACGTTCGAGCAGAATAATATCCATGGAACCGCCCTTTCTTATTTCACAATGTAGGGCAGCAGGCCGATCTGGCGTGCGCGCTTGATAGCCTTGGCCAGCTCACGCTGTTTCTTGGCAGAAACGGCGGTAATCCGGCTGGGGACGATCTTACCCCGTTCAGACATGAAGCCCTGCAGGAGACGAACATCCTTGTAATCAATCTGCGGTGCGTTCTTGTCAGAGAACGGGCAGGATTTACGGCGGCGGAAAAATGCACGGGCCATCAGTTACGCTCCTCACGGTCGGTGCGGCGTTTGCGCTCGCGTTCGTTCTTGCGCATCATAACTCTGGGGCCATCTTCGAGTGTATCGACAGCCACCGTCATGTAGCGGATAATATCTTCATTGATACGGGCCTGACGTTCCAGTTCCGCAACCAGCGTGCCCGGACCGTCAATATTCAGCAGCACGAAATGCGCCTTGCGATTGCGGTCAATCTTGTAAGCGAGGTTTTTCAGGCCCCAGGTTTCCGTTTTGGTGACCTTGCCTTCATTCGCTTCGATAATTTCAGTAGCCTGCGCTGCCAGTGCATCAACCTGAGCCTGGCTCAGATCCTGACGCGCAAGGAAAATATGCTCATAAAAAGCCATGTGCTTTCCTGTCAGTCTATGCCGATCGCTGGCTGATCCTGCACCATGCAGGGGCCCCTCCGGCTTTCTTCAATCCTCTGTCCGGTAAAAGACAGAAGGCGCGCAAATAGTCTTTTGCACAGGAAAAGCAAGCACTCTATTCATGTGAAGTCGAACTTTCCGGCATAGGCTGGCTTGCATCGTCGCATCGTCAAGGAGAATAGAATGCCCGGTGGACTGGTTGCCTTGCTGGACGACATTTCCGTTATAGCCAAATCGGCGGCGGCATCCATAGATGACGTGACGGTTGTGGCCGGGCAGGCCGGTAGCAAGGCTGCCGGAGTGGTGATTGATGATGCTGCGGTTACCCCGTCTTATGTCACGGGTCTTACTCCGGCGCGCGAATTGCCGATTATCTGGAAGATAACCAAAGGCAGTTTGCGCAATAAGCTGCTGATATTGCTTCCGGTAGCATTGCTGCTCAGCCAGTTTCTGCCCTGGGCAATAACCCCGCTGCTGATGCTGGGCGGTGCCTTTCTTTGTTATGAGGGTGCCGAGAAACTTATCGAGAAACTGGGCGGTGAAAAACACGGGGAAACTCTGGATGAAACGGTGAAAGACCCGATAGCCTTTGAAAACAGGCGTGTATCCGGCGCCATACGCACTGACCTTATCCTTTCGGCCGAAATCATGGCGATTGCACTGAATGAAGTTGCGGATGAAGCCTTTTTTGTGCGCGCTGGCGTTCTGGCGCTTGTGGGTGTGGTGATCACTTTTGCCGTTTATGGCGTTGTTGGCCTGATTGTGAAGATGGATGATGTTGGTTTGCATCTGTCTCAAAAGGAGAGTCAGGCCGCGCGTAAAACGGGGCATATCCTGCTGCGTGCCATGCCGCATTTGCTTGCCGTCCTGTCTGCTGTCGGAACTGCGGCAATGCTTTGGGTTGGCGGCGGAATTATCCTGCATGGGCTGGAAGAACTGGGCGTTTCCGGGCCAGCGCATTGGGCGCACGGTGTTGAGCACAGCATAGCCGCCGCCACAGGTGCTCTGGGGGGTATTTTCGGGTGGATCAGCTATGCCGTATTATCTGCAATTGTCGGGCTTGTTCTTGGTGCAGTGATTGCTTTTGTGCTGCACAAACTGCTCAGGATCGGGGGGCATTGAGTGCCCCCAGAACATCCATGGCAAAATCGGTCAGTGTATCGTCTCGCGCGCCCATAATCACGATTCTGTCTCCGGGCTGTGCATGAGTGACAAGATAGGCTGCGACTGCGCTGCGCTCAGGGATATGCAATGCCTGCACCGCTTTGTTGCCTGCCATCTCCCGAACCATGGAAATGATCCGTTCGCTTCCTTCGCTCCGGTCAACCGTGCCACCATAATATACCGGATCTGAAAGGATCAGCACATCGTCACTTGCCAGATCGCGTGCAAATATTGCGGCCAGTTCATGCCCCATCTGGCGCAAGGGGCCGTAACCATGCGGTTGAAAAAATGCGATCACCCGGCCCGGATGAGCGCGCATGGCGCGCAAGGTAGCAGAGCATTTCTCCGGATTGTGGCCGAAATCGTCTATCACGGTGATATTCTCAGGCGATGTGCCGACAATATCAAAACGCCGCGCCATGCCCTTGAAGCTATGCAGGGAGCGGACAGCATCCTCAACACTGATCCCGCTCGCCTGCGCTGCAGCAATGGCAGCCAGAGCGTTTGAGAGATTGTGCTTTCCCGGCATGGGCAGGCGCAGTGGCCATGATTCACGGTTTTTGGTGTCGAGAATAATGGCAGAAATGTCAGTGGGTGTTTCCTGAATACTGTCATGGTCAACAGTAAGGTCTGCGGTAATGTTGTTCAGCCCATAGGTGATTGTCTTGTCCAGCCCATCAGCAAGAAGCAGGCTTTCCTTGTCATCAATATTGACAACCCTTCTGTCGGAGTTTTTCAGAAAATTACCGAACAGGGCGCGCAGTTCCTCAATCGATTTGTGATCAAGACTGACATTGAGCAGCACTCCCACTTGCGGGCGATAAAGAGCAATGGAGCCATCGCTTTCATCCACTTCGCTGACAAATGGATCGCCCTTGCCAACCAGGGCACTGGCAAAAGGTGCCTCTGGCGTGCGAAAATTCTTCATCACCGCGCCATTCATGATTGTGGGGTCAAGGCCCTGATCCGACAAAATCCAGCCAAGCATACCGGTTACGGTTGATTTGCCGCTGGTGCCGCCAATGGCAATTCCGGCCTTTGCTGAATTGAACAAGGTGGCCAGTAATTGCGCGCGGGACATGCGTTTGCATCCAAGTTCACGCGCGCGCACCATTTCCGGAACGGTATCCTCAACCGCAGCAGATGCGATAATGATCTGGTCCGGTGTAGTGATCCCGCTGCCATCCTGAGGGAAGAGCGAAAATCCCTGATCTTCCAGCCAGGCGAATTTTTCCGGGCTGCGCCCCTGATCCCGGCTTCGGTCGGACCCGCTGACCTGTGCGCCCCGTCCTTTCAGGATCATGGCCAGTGGCAACATGCCAGAGCCGCCAATGCCGCTGAAAAACCAGTTGCGCTGTGCAATATCGGACATATCGATGACAGGTGAATCGTTCATGCATATCGGCTATGCGGTTGTGAAGTTCAACACAAGCTGGCACCTGATACTTATGACCCGTATTGCCATTTGCGCACCCGCAACCCCGATAACCCGTGAACATGCCGATGCCCTGCGAACATTGGTGGCCGATGAGTTTCCTGATCTTCGCGTTTGCTTTCATGAACAATGCTTTACCAGTCTTGGGCACTTTGCCGGATCAGATATAAACCGGCTGAATGCCTTGCTGGATTGCGCCAATGACAGTGAATTTGATGCGGTCTGGTTTGCCAAGGGGGGGTATGGCAGCAACCGTATTGCAGCCGAAGCAATGCGCAAGTTTGCTCCCGTAGCCAGATCAAAAGCATATGTCGGCTTTTCTGATTGCGGCTATCTGCTTGGGGCACTTTATCGCAACGGAATTGGGCAGCCGGTCCATGGATCCATGCCAGTCAGCGCGCGTAACGAGCGGGGGCGGGGAGCTGTCCGGCGGGTGCTGGAATGGTTTTCAGGCAATATGTCAGGGCTGGAACCATCTCTGGATGAAAGGCCGACTGTTGCATTCAACCTCATGACTCTGGCGATGATGATTGGCACAGAGCTGATGCCCAATCTTGAAGGCCATGTTGTGATAGTCGAGGAAGTGTCAGAACATCTTTATGCAATTGACCGCCTGCTTTTTCATCTGACAGCAAATCTGGGGGGAATTGCCGGGCTTAAGCTGGGCGGCATTACTGCAGTGCCGGAAAATGACCGCCCGTTCGGACAGTCACCTGATGATATTATCCGTTACTGGTGTGCGCGGGCGAACATACCCTATCTTGGCAGGGCCGAGGTCGGGCATATGGCGAGTAATCATGTTGTTCCATTCGGGGTTGCGCGCGCTCCAATCGGGTTCTAACCGCGAGCAGGCCGGATAAATGGCCATCATTCAGCAGGAGAAGAGTCGGATGCGTGCTTTTGTTTTTCCAGGGCAGGGCAGCCAGAAAGCGGGAATGGGCAAGGAATTGTCCGATGCCAGTGCTGCAGCACGGGAAGTATTCGAGGAAGTGAATGATGCGCTGGGACAGAATCTGTCCGCCCTGATGTTTGATGGCCCTGAAGACACGCTGACCCTGACGGAAAATGCCCAGCCGGCGATCATGGCCAATGCGATTGCTACGGCCCGCGTGCTGGAAAAGGATTTCGGCATTCGTATTGCAGATAAGGGCGCATGTGTTGCCGGACATTCGCTGGGCGAATATACAGCACTGTGCGCTGCCGGCGCATTTGTTCTGCCAGATGCTGCGCGCCTGTTGCGGGTGCGGGGCAATGCCATGCAAGAGGCGGTTCCGGTAGGGGCAGGGGCGATGGCCGCGTTGCTCGGTGCCGATGTGGACAAGGCGACCAGTCTGGCGGAAGCTGCCGCAGAAGGTGAAGTGTGCCAGCTCGCCAATGATAATGATCCGACGCAAGTGGTCATTTCCGGCAGCCGGGCCGCGATTGAACGTGCGGTTGCCATGGTCAAGGATTTCGGGATTAAACGCGGGGTTTTGCTGCCGGTTTCTGCTCCCTTTCACTGTGATTTGATGGAGCCGGCAGCGCAGATTATGGAACAGGCGCTTGCCCTGACGCCGCCTGCCGCGTTTGCCTTGCCCCTCTATGCCAATGTGACTGCTGCACGTGTGACAGATCCGGCAGAGGAGCAGGATTTGCTTGTGCAGCAGGTATGTGGCCGTGTGCGCTGGCGCGAATCGGTCCTTGCCATGCGTGCCGACGGTGTGGATGAGTTTATAGAACTGGGGGGCAAGGTGCTTGGCCCCATGATTGGCCGGACAGACAAGGAAGCCCGGACAATCAGCGTCATCACAATGGACGATATCGAGCAACTGGCGAAAACTCTTTGACGCGGGTTGCATGACAAATTGTGTGACAAGAGGCAGAAACAGGGAACGGATAGGGAGTTATACAAGCCATGTTTGATCTTGCCGGAATGACTGCGCTGGTTACTGGCGCAAGCGGTGGTATCGGCTCCGGGATTGCCCGTGCGCTTGCCGCACAGGGAGCGCGGCTCGCCTTGTCGGGGTCAAACGCCGCGAAACTCAGGGCTTTCAGGGATGAGTTGAACAGCGAGTTTGGCCACGATCATATTGAAGTGACCTGCGACCTGTCCAACACTGAACAGGTCGAGGAACTGATTCCTGCAACGGTGGATACGCTTGGCAAGATTGACATTCTGGTGAACAATGCCGGCATAACCCGCGATAATCTTGCCATGCGGATGAAGGATGAAGAGTGGGAACAGGTGATCCGCGTCAATCTCGAAGCAGGTTTCAGGCTCATGCGGGCATCTGCCCGCCCTATGATGAAGGCGCGCTTCGGCAGGATCATCACCATTACCAGCGTGGTCGGGGCTACCGGTAATCCTGGCCAGATGAATTACGCGGCTGCAAAAGGTGGTTTGACAGCCATGACAAAGGCCTATGCCCAGGAAGTGGCAAGCCGGGGAATTACGGCAAACTGCGTTGCTCCGGGATTTATCCGCACGGCCATGACCGATATCCTGCCGGATGCGCAGAAAGAGGCGCTCAATGCCCGTATCCCGATGGGGCGTATGGGAGAAGGCAGCGAGATCGGATCAGCCGTGGCATTTCTGGCCAGCCGGGAGGCAGGATATATTACGGGGCAGACAATTCATGTTAATGGTGGCATGGCAATGCTGTCCTGAAGTTTTATCCCCAAGGAATCCAGGGAATTGGGGATTCATCCTTGCCGGATTGTCCGGCTTCGCTAAGGGTATGCGTGTATTTTCCGGCGCTGAGGGGCGATTCCGGCCCTGTGCGCGCAAGGGGGAAGAAAAGGACCTATGAAGGCCACAATCGAACGTGCAACTTTGCTTCGCTGTCTGTCCCACGTGCAATCCGTGGTTGAGCGGCGCAACACCATACCTATCCTGTCCAATGTTCTGATCGAGGCAGGAAGTGATGGTGCTGTGAAGGTCATGGCAACGGATCTTGATCTCCAGGTGGTAGAAACGATGGAGGCAGCTTCGGTGGAGACGCCGGGTGCCGTTACCGTGTCAGCGCATCTGCTGTTTGATATTGCAAGAAAACTGCCGGACGGATCGCAAGTCGGTCTGGAAACGGCAGAAAACCGCATGGCTGTGAAAGCTGGCCGCAGCCGTTTCTCGCTGCCCACATTGCCGCGGGATGATTTTCCTGTGATAGTTGAAGGCGATTTGCCTACCAGTTTTGAGCTGCCGGCACGCGATCTTGCGCAGATGATCGATCATACGCGTTTCGCTATCTCGACAGAAGAAACGCGCTATTATCTCAACGGGATATTCCTTCACGTAACCGATGAAGACCAGCCCGCCCTGAAAGCGGCGGCGACCGATGGGCACAGGCTGGCGCGTTATACGCTTGCGCGTCCGGACGGGGCTGATGGTATGCCGGATGTGATCGTTCCGCGAAAAGCCGTGGCCGAATTGCGCAAATTGCTGGAAGAAGCGATTGACGCCAATGTTCTGATTGATCTGTCACCCAGTAAAATCCGTTTTACGCTGGGCGGCGAAGGCGGGATTGTTCTCACCAGCAAGCTGATTGACGGCACTTTCCCCGATTACAGCCGTGTTATCCCGACAGGTAATGACAAATTGCTCCGACTTGATCCGCGCAGCCTGTTTCATGGGGTAGACCGTGTGGCGACAATTGCTACCGAGAAAACCCGTGCAGTCAAAATGGGGCTGGAATCAGACAAGGTTGTGCTCTCCGTTACATCGCCGGACAATGGCACGGCGACAGAAGAACTCGCCGCTGATTACGCATCAGAAGGGTTTGAAATCGGGTTTAACGCCAATTATCTGAAAGATATTCTCGGCCAGATTGAAGGTGATAGCGTAGAATTGCACCTTGCGGATGCCGGGGCGCCAACCCTGATCCGCAAGGATGACAAAAGCTCTGCGCTCTATGTGCTCATGCCCATGCGCGTTTAATCGCGCTTAACCAGCTATGTGCGCGTTTAATCGCGTGCGTTGATCATCGCTGCAATATCGACAAATTTTTCTCGTGGGGCACCCTCGCGTGCCGCACGTTGCTCTGCTTCCTCGATTTTTTTCCAGTCGCGGAAAGTGACAGGGTTAAGCTTGCGTTCGTGTGCCAGCAGGTCAAACCCGGCGCGTCCCATGGTCGCTGTTTGGCCGATAGAGCCGGATGCTACGTCTTCAAAGATTTTCTCTACAACCGAAAATCCATCGGGCCGGTTGGTTCCGATAGTGCCTGATGGCCCTCTTCGCGCCCAGCCTACACAATAAAGACCGGGGGCAATCCGGCCATCTTCATTAGCAAAGCGTCCGGCTCGCTCATCAAACGGAACATCGGGAATGGGGGATGTGCGATAGCCGATACAGGAAATGACGATATCGGCAGGAAGGTCAAAGGTTTCTCCCGTTCCTTTGGCACGATCCTGCTCTATAACAGTGCGCTCTGCCCGTATTGCCTGCACTTTTCGGTCAGTTCCAAGCAAAGAGGAAGGACTGGCGAAAAATTCAAAACGTATCGTCTTTGGTTTTGTGGAATTGGTGGGGGAATTTTCAGCATAATTTCTTAAAATTGTAACGGATTTGCGTCTGCCAGGCTCCAGCGCTGCATCTTCAGATTCATCGGGAAAATCGGTGCTATCGACATAAACCGAGGCCTGATCAAGTTCTCCCAGCTCTCCCAGTTCCTTGGGAGTCATCATGATGTTCAGGGGAGAGCGGCGGCCCAGAATGGTAATGGTTTCGATATTGGACCGGAGCAGTGTTTCCAGTGCATGATTAACTATATCGCTGCCAGCAAATTCCGTCTGTGTTTTGGACAGGATGCGCGCAACATCCAGAGCGACATTTCCCATGCCGATAACAATAGCATGTTTGCCAGACAGATCCGGGGCAAGCTCGCTGAATAAAGGGTGCCCGTTATACCAGCCGACAAATGCCGCACTGCCAAAGACATTGGCCAGATCATCGCCAGGAATATTGAGCGGGCGATCATTGGGGGCCCCTGTTGCCAGAACGATTGCATCATAAAGCTCGCCCAGTTCGGGGATGGATATATCCTCTCCGACCTTCACATTGCCGACAAAACGGACATTTTCAGATAGTGCGGTTTTCTCATATCTGCGGGATACGGCCTTGATAGACTGGTGATCGGGAGCCACACCCGTCCGGATCAGGCCGTAGGGAACGGGGAGTGCATCAAATACGTCTACGGCAACATCATCGCCCCACTGCTTTTGTGCTGCTTCGGCAGTATAATATCCTGCCGGTCCTGATCCGATGATGGCAATATTGGGCATTCCTGGCTCTCCTGCTTTCGCACACCCGCTTATCACGGGGCCTTCGAGATGGTTTTTCCCGATGCGACGGATGCTAGTATAATCCGGACAATATGGGGAGAATTTATCTCCTGCTATTAACCGATTATCAAACGCATGGAGGCAAAAGCCTTCCCATGGGCCAAGTTCAACCACAAATACTGCCTGAGCGCGAGGAATACACTGCAGAAACTGGCGCATCCTCAATAGTGCGCAGGGTGCGTGGTGATGAACAGGAAGCACGCCGGCAGGAACATGGCGATTCCGTGCGACGGCCCGATGATGCAATGCCTGATAATCAGGGTGAGGGCGGCGTTGGTCCACAGACACGGAATATGCGGGACAAGCGTGAAAGACCTGATGAGTGGCAGGCCGGGCAGGCACAGGCTGAACAGGTCAAGATTGCGGTAAATGATCTCCATTACCTGATTCCCACAAACTGGAGCCTGATGGCGATATTCCTTGCCTCGGCCTACCTGTTTGTAATGGCTACCAATTTTGTGTTGCCTGCCCCTTTGACAGCTATGGAAGCCTTGCTGAGCGCAGGGCTTGCCGCATTCGGGAACCGTTTTGCCCGGCGTGAGCGGGAAGAAGGGGTTTCCGTCACTTCGCGCCTGCTGATGCTGGGGCTGGTTGTCATTCTTCCCATGGGGCTGCTGGGATGGGTTTTTGCGAGCTTGTCCAACACAGGATTGCTTGACTGGCGCTGGAGTATGGCGGCCCTGATTGCATTGAACAGTGTTGCAGTTGCCTTGCTTTCCCGCCGTTTGCCCAGCCTGTTCCTGAGTATGATCGCCTGCTGGAGCGCCGTGGCGCTGAATGATGCGACGCTGATAGCGGGCGGGGCGCTGGTTGCAGGGATTGTGGTGCTGGGTTTTGCGGCCCGCTACCAGTTTGAACTGGAAAATGCGCGGCTGGAAGATGAAGAACAGCATGATCGTTTGCGACGGCGCGCAGAAAATATCCTGCGTGACTATGAGGAAACTGGACAGGGCTGGTTCTGGGAGACAGACCGGCGTGGCTACCTGACCTATGTGTCGGATTCCATTGCGACACTGGCAGGCAAGAACAAGTCGCGTCTTATAGGTCGCCCGCTGACCGACCTTTTTGACCTTCGGCATGAAAACCGTGAGGGTGAACGCACATTACAGTTCCACCTTTCTGCGCGAAGTGCATTTCAGGATCTTTCTGTGCGTGCAGCGATTGTCGAGGATGAGCGTTACTGGTCAATCAATGGCCGCCCTATCTTTGACAGCTTCCACAATTTTAGCGGGTTCCGTGGCTCCGGCACAGATTTGACAGCAAAGCGGCAGAGCGAGGAGCAAGCATCACGGCTGGCCATGTTTGATTCACTGACCGGCCTGGCAAACCGTCACCATATGTCTCAATCGCTGGAAAAAATTCTGGCTTCACCCCAACAGGCACAGCGGGAATCTGCGGTGTTTCTGCTTGACCTTGATCGGTTCAAGCAAGTCAATGATACGCTCGGCCATCCTGCAGGGGATGCCCTTCTCAAGCAGGTTTCCTTGCGTTTGCAACGGGTTGTGGGTGAACTGGGTCTGGTTGGCCGTCTTGGTGGAGACGAGTTTGAAGTCATCGTTCCGGGGCGGATTGAAAATGCCATTCTTGCGCAATTGGCAACAGAAATAATCGGGCTACTTTCCCAGCCCTATTCGGTTGAAGGTCAAAGGGTCATTATTGGTGCATCTGTCGGAATCGCAGTATGTCCTGAACACGGCGAAACCAGCGAAGAACTGATCCGCAATGCTGACCTTGCCCTTTATGCCGCCAAGGATAGCGGACGGGGAAAACATTTCTTCTATGCCAATGATCTCCACTCGGCTGCAGAGGAGCGCGCGCAGCTTGAGCAGGATTTGCGCGACGCTATTTCACTGGGCGGGCTTGAACTGCATTATCAGCCGGTCGTGCATACAACGACCGAGAGAATATCCGGGTTTGAGGCGCTGCTTCGCTGGAAACACCCCAAACTTGGCTGGATGTCGCCTGCAAAATTCATACCTGTTGCAGAAGATGCCGGCCTGATTGATGCTATTGGTGAGTGGGCAATCAGAACAGCGTGTAATGATCTGGCGGGCTGGCCTGAAGAAGTGCGCTGCGCTGTCAACGTATCGACATTGCAATTTGCCAACCCACAACTGGCCAACACGATAACCAGTGCTCTGGCTCAATCCGGCATCACACCATCGCGGCTGGAACTGGAAATCACAGAGTCAGTTTTCCTTCAGGATGATGCCAATGTTGATCGGGTGTTCGCAGCGTTAAAGGGCATCGGCGTGCGTCTGGCACTGGATGATTTCGGCACAGGCTATTCCTCGCTTGGCTATCTCAAGAAAGCTCCGTTTGACAAGATCAAGATCGATCAGAGCTTTGTCCGCGGTGCAACGATTGAGGGAAGCCGCAATGGTGCCATTATTGCCTCTATTGTGAGCCTTGCGCAGGCTCTGGGGATGGACACTACAGCCGAAGGCGTGGAAACGTTTGATGAACTGGATCTGGTGCGTATGCACGGCTGCAGTCATATTCAGGGTTATATTTACGACAAGCCGCTTCCACCCGAAGATGCCACCAGGCGCTTGCAATCGGGCCTTGCATCTGTGGCTCAGGGTCCGCGTTCTTCGCGTGCTCCGCGTCATGCAATGTTACGCAAGGTAGTGCTGGAACATGGCGGGCAATATTATTACGGGACAATTCGCAATATTTCAGATTCCGGTGCGATGATAACCGGACTGTGGAATGTGCCTCCGGGCACGATTTTTTCAGTTGCCTTGTCTGAAACCCAAATCCTGACGGCAACAGCACGGTGGAGCCAGGAAGACAGAATGGGCGTGGAGTTCTCGCGGCCACTATCCCAGAACGACACCCGGACCGATTTTATCCTCTCCGAGGCTGGCTAAAGCAGTTTCGCAAAAAGCTCAGGCGCTGCGCGGGCTTGACCAATGTGCGATAAGTCAAGCTCATCGCACATTGGTATGAGGGCAACCAATTCCGGATTTCCTGCTGGCATACGGACATATTGCGCTGCGCATAACCCGCGCAATGTTGACGGGTTGATCGAGCCCCGTAAAGCTCAATAAATATCAATATTTTATACCCTGCTTGAATGAAGAATAATAAAGAGCGGGGTGACGAGAATTATATTCAATCCGAATTAACGATTTTCTTTTAATCACATACTGGAATTATGTGTTTTCCCTTGGTGGCATTGCGAGGGGACAGAACGGGATTGAATAATGGCGTTTAGTGGTCTCTTTTCTCGGCGCAGTGATGATGCGGTTTCTACCGGGTCAACCCGGCACGAGCAAAAAGCACCTCGTCAGCAGCTTGATATCAAGCAGCGGCTCAAACTTCTGGATGATTTTGAGGAATCATGCCTTGGGTGGTTCTGGGCGACCAACGTCGCAGGGCAGATAATCTATATCTCTGAAAGTGCAGCAAAGCAGCTTGAAAAATCGAGTGGTAATCTGGTGGGATCATCATTTTCGGGACTATTCCAGGTTTGCCAGAGTGAAGATGAGTCTGACCGGGTGGAACGACCATTGGCTTTCCAGCTCAGTGCTCGCAATACCATTCACGAATTGCCTGTGCGTGTGGCGATTGGTGATCGCGAAATATGGTGGTCAATTTCGGGCAAGCCATTGCTGGATAAGGCAGGAGAGTTTCTCGGATATCGCGGCAGTGCCAAGGATATTACTGCGGCGAGGGAAAGCCAGCGTGATGCTTCCCGGCTGGCGCGATATGATTCACTTACCGGCCTTGCCAATCGCCACCGGATGACCAGCCGCCTGACTTCAATTCTGGCGAGTTACAAGGTTGCGGAAAGAAGCTGTGCGTTGATGATGATTGATCTTGACCGGTTCAAACAGGTTAATGATACGCTCGGCCATCAGGCGGGTGATGATCTGCTGAAGCAGGTGGCGCAGCGCCTGGAAAGAATTATTGGCAAGCAGGGGGAAATAGGCCGACTTGGCGGCGATGAATTCCAGATAATCATCCCTGACATAGATGATCGCGGGCGGCTCGGCGATATTGCCGAGAGGGTGATTCAGATGGTTTCGCAGCCCTATTCGATCAATGGCAATCGTGCCATTATCGGCACATCTGTCGGAGTAGCCATTGCGCCATATGACGGTGTTGAAACAGAAGAGCTGGTTGGCGCATCCGACCTTGCGCTCTATGCGGCCAAAAGCGGCGGAAAAGGACATTTCAGGTTTTATAGTGGCGATCTGAAGGACGGTGCGCGCCTGCGTCACCGGATTGAGGAAGATCTTCGTGATGCGATTGCGCAAGATCAGCTCACCATGCAATATCAGCCTATTATCAGGTCAAAAGATTTCTGTGTTTCGACTCTGGAAGCCCTGATGCGGTGGGAACATCCTGAACGGGGCTGGATCAGCCCGGCAGATTTTATTCCGGTTGCAGAAGAAACAAACCTCATCACGGATCTGGGTGAATATGCCATGATGCGCGCCTGTATGGATGCTGCGCAATGGCCCGGTGAACTTCGCGTTGCGGTCAATGTTTCTGCAATCCAGTTCACGAATGAGGGATTGCCGGGACTGGTCAGTAAATGTCTGACAAGAAGTGGCCTTGCGCCGCACCGGCTGGAACTGGAAATTACGGAGTCCGTGTTTATCGGAGATGAAGCCGCTGCGCTGGACATGTTCCGCCAGTTGAAGAAGCTGGGTGTGCGCCTCGCGCTGGATGATTTCGGGACCGGCTATTCCTCGCTGGGTTATTTGCGTCACGCGCCGTTTGACAAGATCAAGATCGACAAGAGTTTTGTGAATGGTCTGACGGCAGTGGATAATAACAATTCTGCTATTATCACTGCCATCGCCAGTCTGGCCGATGCCTTGAATATGGAAGTCGTGGCCGAAGGCGTCGAGGCGCTGGATGAACTGGAAAAAATCTGCGAGCTGGGTGTCAGCCATATTCAGGGTTTCGTATTCTCTGCATCGAAGAAGCAGGAAGACTTGCTTGACAGATTTAATGATGGGCGGTTCGATTATGAACCGGTCGGACCGGCAAAACACCGAGCCGCGCGCAAGACCATGTTCCGCCGGATCAATGTGATCCATGATGATCACTGCTATGATGTCGTGATGCGCAATCTGTCCAGCACGGGTGCGCGTATTGAAGGACTGCTTAATGTGCCTGTTGACACGCAACTGGTGATTGACCTGGGGGAAGGGCAGCTTGTCGTATCTACCGTGCGCAGGTCAGAAGGGCACGCGCAGGGTGTGGAGTTCGAGACATCTCTGGTCAGTGATGGTGCAGATGGATTGTGCACGCGTCACCGGATATCGCCCTATTCTCTGGCTGCAGCAGGTATGCCATTGCGCTCCTTGCCTGAGGGTCAATATCAGGACATTCAGCAAAAGATAAATCAGGACGGGAAATCCCGTGCGGCTTTTCTTCAGGTAGATATTTCGAAGATTGCCTGACATGTAGCAGTCCAGACCTGATCTGACACATTGCCGCTATGAAAATCCGGTATCCACTTTTTCACATAATGCTGTAAGGGGCACGGCATTGCATTGCCAATGCGCATCTTCCATCATTTCGGGTATCCATGACAGACCTTAGCAAAATCCGTAATTTCAGCATTATCGCCCATATTGATCACGGCAAATCCACTCTGGCGGACCGTCTGATCCAGTTTACCGGCGGGCTGACTGATCGCGAGATGAGCGAGCAGGTGCTTGATAATATGGATATTGAGCGTGAACGCGGGATTACGATCAAGGCCCAGACTGTCCGACTGAATTACACGGCAAAAGACGGGCAGACATATGAACTTAACCTGATGGATACACCCGGCCATGTGGACTTCGCCTATGAAGTCAGCCGTAGCCTTGCCGCATGTGAAGGGGCATTGCTGGTGGTTGATGCGGCTCAGGGCGTAGAGGCGCAGACTCTTGCCAATGTGTATCAGTCGATCGAGCATGACCATGAAATCGTCCCTGTTATCAACAAAATCGACTTGCCTGCGGCAGAGCCGGAAAAGGTCAAGACGGAAATCGAGGATATAATCGGGATTGATGCGTCGGATGCGGTGCTGACATCCGCCAAGTCAGGCATTGGGATTGAAGATGTGCTGGAAGCGGTGGTAGCCCGTATCCCGCCACCAACAGGAGATCGTGCCGCCCCGCTCAAGGCGATGCTGGTCGATAGCTGGTATGATCCGTATCTGGGCGTGGTCATTCTTGTGCGGGTGATAGATGGGGCCATTCGCAAGGGTTTGCAGGTCCGCTTTATGCAGGGTGGCACGGAACATCTGATTGACCGGGTAGGGTGCTTCACGCCCAAGCGGGCTGATTTGCCCGAAATTGGCCCCGGAGAAATCGGCTTTATCACTGCACAGATCAAGGAAGTCGAACAGGCGCGTGTCGGTGATACGATTACAACGGTCAAGGGTGGTGCGGATGTTGCGCTTCCCGGCTACAAGGAAGTGCAGCCTGTTGTATTTTGCGGCATGTTTCCGGTTGATGCTGCAGACTTTGAGAAGCTGCGTGAGAGCATAGCCCGACTGAGACTGAATGATGCCAGCTTCAGCTATGAAATGGAAAGTTCGGCGGCGCTGGGTTTCGGTTTTCGCTGCGGGTTTCTGGGGCTTCTTCATCTTGAAATTATTCAGGAACGTCTGAGCCGAGAATATGACCTTGACCTGATTACCACCGCACCCAGCGTTGTGTACCGGATTCAGCTCAACAAATCGCGCAATGATGACGCTCGCGAAATGATGCTCCATAATCCGGCCGACTATCCTGACCCAAGCCGGATTGAACAGATCGAAGAGCCGTGGATCAAGGCCACGATCTATACGCCGGATGAGTATCTGGGGGCTATCCTCAAACTGTGTCAGGACAGGCGCGGAATCCAGCGGGATCTTACTTATGTCGGCGGGCGGGCCCAGGTGACTTATGAACTTCCGCTCAACGAAGTGGTGTTTGATTTTTATGACCGGCTGAAAAGCATCAGTCGGGGCTATGCAAGCTTTGACTATGAACAGATAGGCCTGAGAGAGGGCGATCTGGTAAAGATGAGTATCCTGGTCAATAATGAGCCGGTTGATGCGCTGAGCATGATTGTGCACCGTTCAGTTGCCGAAGCGCGCGGGCGCCAGATGTGTGAGCGTTTGAAGGACCTGATTCCGCGCCACCTGTTCAAGATTCCGATTCAGGCTGCCATTGGCGGCAAGGTTATCGCGCGCGAAACAATACCTGCCCTGCGCAAGGATGTGACAGCAAAATGTTATGGCGGTGACATTTCCCGCAAGAAAAAGCTGTTGGAAAAGCAGAAAAAAGGCAAGGCGCGTATGCGGGAATATGGCAATGTCGCCATCCCGCAGGAGGCATTTATTGCTGCGCTGCGTATGGGGGAAGAATAGCGTTTTCCGGCGAGGAGGAAAGTGGCAGTGTTTCGCGGTCAGGACTTCAATTCCTGGAGATGTTCCGCGAGGTATTCCCGGATAGAAGCCCAATCCGCATCCACATGCTCCGTATTGATGAGGAAAGGTCCTCCGAACCGATCCGTCAAGGTGCGAGCCGTATTCCTGGGGCGGCCTTTTGCCTGACGCGCGATAAATTCCTCAGGATCTTTCAGTTTCAAGACGCATAACTTGCCATTGCTCACCGTATAGCCCTTCAGCTCGCTCCAATTTGCGCTAATACGGCCTGCAAACCCATTGATGGTTATGCCCTCTTTGGAAAGAATGATCTCTGGCCTGGGGTCATACAGACCTTTGGCCGCGATATAGGCAAACCAGATGCTTCCGACTAAAACTGCCAGCGAAAGGGGGTAATACAACCATGGCCAGCGAAACGGAGGAAATACCGAGTCGGTCGATGGCCCTGAGACAAGCATCGTCACTCCAAGAATGGCAAACAGGGTAAGGGCGATAAGGCCAAAAAGGAGTTTACTTTTCTTGCGATAAATTTCCATTGTCTTCGGCCTGTGTTCTGCTTGCTACCGATGGTGCGATAAACAGCATGAATATACATCAGGCAACTGAAAAATGCGTGATTGCCTCGCCCTTATAATCAATTGATTATTGTAAAATTGATATGATTTGATGCCGGTCAAGATAAATGATCCTGTTTTGCGTCACAAATGATTCGTCCGCAATTGGACGTGTGGGCAAACTACTTCTCCCTAACTTGAAAGGGGCCGGGATAACCGGCCCCATTTTTTGCTGGTAAGCTTTGTTATTTTCAATTCCGAATGCGGCTGCTTCATTGCAGACTGGTATTTTAAGTTGAGAACTGCGCTGCCGGAAACGATACGGGATATAAGTCGCGTAATTTCACGTAATAGCAGGTATAATAGGTGTGACGGATTTTCGAATCCGTGATAATCGGGTTCATCAGTTTCCGATGGGCCTGTTTTTTTATATTCAGCCCCTGATCATGTTGCAGCGCCATGTGTCATGCGATTATTTTTACCATGCACAAAGGGCTGGATGGAGGATAGAGTGATTCTCGCCAAGGCCGGACTGGCAGGCTTGATTGCCGGATTTATGCTTGCTGCAGTTCCGGCAGCGGCTGATGTCATGGAAATCGGATCTGATGGCACGGCGCGCTGGGTGGCTGGCGCTCATGTTATGGATATAAACACTTCCGCAACTGCGGGGCAGATTGGCGTCCAGCCGGTTGAAATCCTGCCGGATGATTTTTCCACTCCGGATCAGAGCATTGCTGACCCTGCGCTCCATGCGCAAATCCTGCCAGTAGCCTACGCATCCAAAGTGCATGAACTGGCGGCCCGGTATGATCTGAGCCCGACCCTGATCGAGGCGCTGGTCTGGCAGGAAAGTCGCTGGCGGCCCAATGCCCGCTCATGGGCAGGTGCGCGCGGTCTTGCCCAGCTTATGCCAGCCACTGCGCAGGAAATGGGCGTCAATCCCGATGATCCATATGCCAATCTTGAAGGTGGAGCACGATATTTGCGCGCCCAGCTTGACCGGTTTGACGGTGATCTGGAAAAAGCACTGGCCGCCTATAATGCCGGGCCTGGCCGGGTGGAGCGGGCAGGGGGTATTCCCAATATCCGGGAAACACAAAACTATGTTGCGGCAATAATGGGCCGTTTGTCCAATCATTCACGGAGCAAATAATTCATGCGTTCGCTTTTTCGTTCCCTGGGTCTTTTTCTGGTGGCCAGCCCGACTGCAGCTTTCGCCCAGCAGGCTGGTGATCCGCAGGGATCAGGGCCGATTGTCGCTGCTCTTGGCTGGCTGCAGGGAACTTTGCTGGGTAATGTTGCGACCGCAGTTGCCGTGATGGCCGTGGCGGCCGTCGGTTTCATGATGCTGACGGGCCGGATGAACTGGCGCTTTGGCGCCACGGTTATTATCGGATGCTTCATTCTTTTCGGAGCAGCCTCGATTGTGGCAGGTATTCAGGCCGCAGCAGGCGGTGTGTAGGAGGCGGTGATGGAGCAGCTCGTCCGCTATCCGGTTCACAGGGCGCTTACCCGTCCCCAGATGTTTGCGGGCGTCACCTATAATTATTTCATCATCAATATGGCCGTTACAACAGAGCTGTTTCTGATTACTGGCAGTTTCTGGGCCTTGCCGGTTGCATTTTTGATTCATGGCATTGGCTATTTTGCGTGTTTGCGGGAACCGCGTATTTTTGACCTCTGGATTACGAAAGTAAGCAAATGCCCGCGTGTGAAAAACTATTCACGCTGGGGCTGCAACAGTTACGCGCCATGATGGGCAAAACGATCATTTCGCGCCTGAGGAGGGGCGATGCCGATGGCTAAATGGATCGGAGCAGCGGGATGGAGCGCGAAAGAGGCGCTTGCCGGTAATCGTCTGCCTTATGCCCGGCTGATTGACCCGCATACATTATTGCTGCGCGATGGTTCTGTCATGACGGCATTGCAGGTTCCGGGCCTGTTGTTTGAGACTGAAGATACCGAGGCGCTGAATGCCCATGCCGCCACGCGTGAAGTCATGCTGCGATCGACTCTTGATTCGCGCTTTATTCTCTATCACCACGTTATTCGTCGTCGGGTTGTAGTGGAACTGGATGCCGAATTTCCTGATCCGCTATCCACCCATATCGATGCACGCTGGAAAGAGCGTCTTGGCTCCGGCTCGCTGTTTATCAATGACCAGTTTATCACACTTGTCCGCCGTCCGGCGCTGGGCAAGGCGGGGATGGCGGATCGTGTCGCCCGGATATGGAAACGGCGGGGCAAACAGAATATTGAGCCGGACCCGAAGGATGTGCGCGCCCTGAAGGCGGCCGCCACTGGCATGATGGCATCCCTTTCCGCCTATGGCGCGCAGTTACTGGGCGATTATAATCCCCGTACCGGCGGGACCAATAACGAAATTCTCGAATTACTGAGCGCCCTGTATAATGGTGAAATGCGGCCTGTTCGTCGCCCGGATGAAGGCACGGATATTGGCAATATGTTGCCATACAGGCGGGTGAGTTTCGGGCTGGATGCCATGGAAGCGCGCGGGGCGGGTGAACCGGACTTTGCCTGCATGATGAGCCTGAAGGATTATCCTGAGGCAACATCTCCGGGTCTGCTGGATGGCTTGCTTCGATTGCCCTTTGAAATGGTTGTGACCGAAAGCTACGCTCCGGCGGACCGCACGATTGCGCGTGAACGAATGGACCTGGCAATCCGACGTTTGCGCTCTGCGGATGAAGAGGCCATGGCCGAGAGGGCCGATATGCTCAATGCACGCGATCAGCTTGGCAATGGCGCGGTCGGATTTGGCGATCACCATCTGAGTGTTCTTGTTCGGGAGCGGGATCTGGCCCGACTGGATGACAGCGCGGCCGCCTGTGCCGCTGCACTGGCGGATACAGGCGCGATTGCAGTGCGCGAGGATACCAATCTTGAGCCGGCTTTCTGGGCGCAATTTCCGGGCAATGAAGCGTATATCGTCCGCCGCTCCCTGATTTCGAGTGCGAATATGGCCAGTTTTGGTTCCATGCACGGCTTTGCACTGGGGCAGGCCAGCGGAAACCATTGGGGCGAAGCGGTTACATTGCTGGAAACCACCAGTGCCACGCCGTTTTTCTTCAATTTCCATCACGGTGATCTGGGCAATTTCTCGGTGATCGGGCCAAGCGGGTCCGGCAAGACCGTGGTGATGAATTTCCTTACTGCCCAGGCCCAGAAGTTTAGTCCGCGTACGATCCTGTTTGACAAGGATCGCGGAGCCGAACTGTTTATTCGCGGGATTGGCGGAACCTATGACCGGATCAGCGCCGGTGAGCCAACCGGCTTCAATCCGCTGGCCTTGCCGGATTCACCGTCAAACCGGGCTTTTTTGCGTGAATGGCTCGGTGTCATGCTGCAGGCTGATGGGCCAGAGGAAACCGCGACGGTCGCACAGGCGGTTGATGCCGCCTATGCGAATGCTCCATCCTTGCGCCGTTTGCGTCATTTCAGGGAATTGCTCTCCGGCGCCCGGCGTCCACAGGCAGGTGATCTGGCTGATCGCCTGTCTGCATGGATCGGTGAGGGTGAGCATGGCTGGCTGTTTGATAACCAGCGTGATGAGCTTGACCTGTCAACACGCGTGCTGGGTTTCGACATGACAGCCTTGCTGGAAAACCCGAAATTGCGCACCCCCGTCATGATGTATCTGTTCCACCGTATTGATGAGCGACTGGACGGACAGCCGAGCATGATTCTGATTGATGAAGGCTGGAAAGCACTGGATGACGAGGTATTTGCTGCACGCATACGGGACTGGCTGAAGACCCTGCGTAAACGCAATGCGCTGGTCGGGTTTGCTACGCAAAGCGCCCGCGATGCGCTGGAGAGCAAAATCTCCACGGCACTGGTAGAGCAGACAGCGACCATGATTTTCATGCCCAATTCGCGCGCCCGGCCAGAAGATTATTGCGATGGCTTTGGTCTGACAGTGCATGAATTGTCGCTGATCCGCAGCCTTCCTGCGCATAGTCGCTGTTTTCTTGTGCGTCAGCCTGACGCCAGCGTGGTTGTTCGTCTGGATCTTTCTGGCGCGCCTGAAGTCCTGACAATCCTGTCGGGCCGTGAAAGCGCAGTGCGCCGACTTGATCAATTGCGTCAGGCGGTAGGCAATGCCCCGGCAGACTGGTATCCTGCCCTGACAGGACGTGCCTGGCCCGGCCCTGTGGATCATCATGGTGATGGCAATTTCCCGATCTGGCAGGCAGCAGAATGAGCGCCGCTTGCCAGCAGGCCCTGGATGGCGTTGGCGTCGGGATCGCCAGTTCCTTACGCGCGGTTGATTGTGTCGCCAATGAAATGAGCGGGCAGGTTTTTGGCCGTCTGTTTGCTCCGGGTGGTGCGATGTTGCCGGTGCTGATCAGCCTGCTGACGATATTCGTCGCTGTTTATGCCATTTTGCTGATGCTGGGCCGGACCAATCTGGGCATTCGCGCATTAATGCCGCGTATGTTTACGCTGGGTCTGGTTCTGACTTTCGCGACAAGCTGGGCGGCCTATCAGGGTGTGGTCTGGAATCTCGCTATTGGTGGGCCGGACGAGCTGGCCGGTATCATGACCGGAACGCAAGGTTCGGCAACCATTACCTTTGCAGACAAACTGGATGCTGTGTTTATGGCGATCCAGCAGGTGAGCGAACAACAACAGCAGCAACAGCAAGCACAGGATATTTCGGCATTTTCTCCGCCCGGCCTGATGTGGCTGGGCACAATGCTGCTTTTACTGGGCACAGTGGGGGTTCTGGTTACGGCGCGTATCGCTCTGGCCGTCCTGATAGGGCTGGGGCCGATCTTTGTGGTCATGGCCCTGTTCGGCAGCACACGGGGCCTGTTTACCGGCTGGCTCAAAGGGGTGATGATGATGGCGCTGACCCCGCTTTTCGCGGTGCTGGGTGGCGGTGTGATGCTCGAATTGTCTGTCCCTGTTCTGTCGGCACTGGGCGCATCGCCGGGACAGATCAACCCTCAGGCAGCAGTGGCCTTTTTCCTGATTGGTGCTGTTCACATGGCGCTGATGTTTATGGTGCTGAAAGTCATGGGCACCATAGTATCGGGCTGGCGGGTGTTTGGTATGGTGGTAGACAAGGAAGAATCGGGGCTGGGCGGTGCGGATAGTCTGGCAGGCGCACGGGCGGTTCAGGCTGCTTCTGCGGTGACTTTATCTGCTTCTGCTGCTGGCAATGCTCCTTCACCTGCGTCAATCCCGTCCTCCGGCCGTCATATTCCTGTTTCAGCCATTCCTGTAGCTCTGGCCGCAAATGATACTGGTGGGGTGAGCCGGGAAACACGTATTGTTACCAATCCACTACCGGGATCATCCGGTGCGGGCACTCATATGGGTGGTGTGTCTGCTGTTTCGCGCGCGCGCGGGATCGGAAACCGCTTCCGTCCGGCCAACATATCCAGTTCGGAGACGTTTAAATGATCCGTCCGGCGCTTCTCGCGCTTTGTCTTGTTGCTGTGCCCCTTGCACCTGCCTGGGCAGATGACCCGCGTCTGGTGGAGCGGTTTTATGATCCGGGACAGGTATACCGGATTGAAGGTCGCCCCAAAGTGCAGGCAACCATCGCCTTTGAAGATGGC